>JAXFBD010000127.1:0-23237 GCA_034118545.1 Blautia sp. | reverse complement strand
CTCCTGTGGAACTGGGAATCAATCATGACTAAATATGAGAGTTCACTGTTTAGATTATAACTCATATGTGTCAAAAATTGACCCCTTCGTGTCCTAAATTAGTTTACCACTTCATGATGATTTGATAAATGTTTTTCAGAAAGCCTTTCAGGGGGCGTTTCAAGGTATGGAGGACAGTAAATCGTTCAGATCACAGAAAGGGCGGAGCCGGAATTTCCGGGAAAAGACAGTGGGGCTGCCGGATCCGGGAGCTGTTTCTACCAGTCTTTTGTTTCAGGCATTTTATGAAACTATAAAAGAAGCCGAGTAGATGTCGGGCGATTATTATTGGGAGAAAATCTGATATAAATCGGAAAATGTGAGAATCAGGAGGAGATAGAATGTTAGAAAAAGTCAGTACAATTTTAAAAATGGCGGATGAGTGTCATACAGCGGCGATTTCTTTCATGTGTACAGATTATAATATGGCATATTCAGTTGTGGCTACGGCAGAAAAGACTAATACTCCGGTTATTGTTATGCTGCTGCCGGAATATTATCAAAAGTTGAATATTGCAAATGTAAGCGGTTATGCGCAGATGGTAAAAGAACTGGCAGCTTCCGTAAAAGTGCCGGTTGGTCTTCATATGGATCACAGTTTCGACTATGAGTCGGTGATTCGTTCAATCAAAAAAGGATTTTCATCTGTTATGATTGATGCATCAGAGTATTCATTAGAAGAAAACATAGCTTTGACTAAAAAAGTTACAGAGACAGCACATATTTTAGAAGCTGATGTAGAGGCTGAAATCGGACATGTAGGGCTTGCTCAGGACTGCGCAGGAGACAGGAGCGACCTTTATACAAAAGCAGATGCAGCAGCAGCTTTTTGTAAAGAGACCAACGTGGATGCGCTGACTATTGCGATTGGCAATGCACATGGTGTGTATGTAGAAACTCCCCATCTGGATATTGCGCGCCTGGAGGAAATCAATGCGGCAACAGATGTACCGCTGGTTCTTCATGGTGGAAGCGGAATTCCGCATGATCAGTTGGAAGTTGCTTTTCGGAAGGGAATCAATAAGTTCAATGTAGGTACGGAATTCCTTGGGGCGTACTATGACGCAGTTGCTGAGTATGTCCATATGATGGAAGGAAATGACAAACCTCTGAAAATGCTTGAGGTCCCGGAGTTTGTGCAGGAGCGTCTGTGCGGTTACCTGGAAGAGAAAATGAAGCTCTGCAAATTTTAAGAAGTATATTTCTGATTCTTTACACAATATAATAGAGAGCAGAGGCAGTATGATACTGTCTCTGTTTTTTTATGAAACCGGTTTGTATCGAATTCTGACACATTTTCACGTAAAAAAGCTATATATGTAAATACCGTTTTTATGTATAATAAGGGGGAGAGTGGTAATAACTGAATGAATTTTACAGGAGGAGAGAATTAGATGCTGAGAATGGAAATTGCATTGTTTCTGGTGATGACCTTTGTGGCAGGTGTATATTTTTCGGCAGAGAGGAAGAACACTCTGCTTCACAGGACATTTTCTGTCCTGCTTGTTGCGGCACAGATAAATCTGATCTTTGACGGAGTTACACTTTATACGGTAAATCATCTGGACACAGTACCAAGGTTTATCAATGACACACTCCACAGGTTTTTTATCGGAACTACGGTTCTGGTAGTATATCTTTTTTATCAGTATATTGCCATTCTTGTGGAGGATGAGACAGGAAAACCGCGTCGTCTGGATCTGGCAGCAAAAATATTTCTTGTGGCAGCTGAACTGGGAGCACTGCTGCTTCCTGTACATTATGCGATAACTCCCATGGGTAACTATTCCGATGGAATTCATGTAAGTGTCTGTTATTCCAGTGTGGCATTTTATCTGATCCTGTGCTGCTGGCTGCTGCTCTGGAACTGGAAAGCTCTGGATCCGAAGAAAAAGCTTGCGATCGGAGCGGCGCTTTTTATTGAGGTCAGTGTGTCTGCCACACAGGCATTTTATCCCACCTGTCTGATCAGCGGTATGGGTATTACACTGATGACGCTGTCCTATTATCTGACGCTGGAAAATCCGGATATTCTCCGGGCAGAACTGACAGAGCAGAAAATGTCCATGTTATATCTGAAAAGCCAGGTAAATCCTCATTTTCTCTATAATACACTTGACACCATCCGCATCCAGGCACAGTTAAATAATGACAAACCGGTTGCAGATCTTCTTATGCGTCTGGTGGATTTTTTCCGCCTGAGTGTAAAAGTGGACAGACAAATGGTGGCACTGGATGATGAACTTGAGTTATTGGAGGCATATATGGAGTTGATGTGCTATCGATATCCGGAACTATCCTGTGATTATGATATTGATCCTGATCTGGGAGGTGTACTGGTGCCTAATTTTATTCTGCAGCCTATTGTGGAAAACAGTCTGCTCCATGGTCTGAAAAACAAAGGATACAAGGGCAGCGTATGTATAACGGCACAAAAATCAACAGAGTATAATGATAAAATGGAAATTCTGGTGTCTGATACGGGAAGCGGTTTTGCTGAGGGCAAAAAAGAGCAGATCGATCAGATGCTTCAAAACTATGCAAGACAGGCTCCGAAACTGGAGGGAAACAGCATCGGTATTCTTAATGTACAAAAGAGAATCAAGCTGCTTTGCGGCAAAGAATGTGGTCTGTGGTATACGGAAAATGCCAGTGGCGGTGTAACGGCACATTTGCTGTTGGGAATGTACGATTGACTAAATGTATCAAATACGAACGAAAAAGGAAGCAGAGAATAAAAATCTGCTTCCTTTTTCGCTATTATATTACCACAAAATGGCAAAAAAATCAAGTCTGGAAGGTTTTCCGGGCAAATGCTATAATCAGTCACCAACACAGAGCAGAGGAGGTAAGGATATGGGGAAAGACTGGATAGCGTTAATGCAGCGGCAAAATCAGCTGGCGGCGATCGTCAAAACAAATTCTGCTTCAGAGAAATACGGACTTACTTTAACAGAAGAGGATGCAAAGCTGATTTTGGAGGAACGGACCAATACTTTGAAAGAGCAGAAACGGGTGGAGTTTGGAAAAGGGATTGCGGAACGGATCATTTATGAATTTTGTGATTCGGAATATATTGATCAGAATCATTATGTGAATACGATCATTCGTCTGCAGGAGATTTTTTATCTGTATAAAAACGAGATGGAAGATGAGATTACTGACGATGAGCTGCTTCACTTTATGAAGGAGCAGTTTGAAACGGTCTGCTTCGGGGATCTGGATTATCTGGAAGGAACCTGTCTGGAAATTTTTGCAAAAGCAGTGCGGGCAGGCTATGGAGAATTCAGAAGGACAGAAGGCAGGGGGATATATACTGCTCTGGATGACAGAAAGAGATGGGATTATGATTTGTATCAGGAAGTTTTAAAAGAGCTTTTCTGGAGGTGAGAAAAATGAATTATGAAATGGAAGAACTGCTGCCGGTGGTGGCAGAACTGGCAAATGAATATACCGGATCAGAAAGTACCTCTATAACATATGAAAAGGCGGAACAGCTTATGGAGGCCGTACTGTACTGCGTTGACCATATGGAAAAAACAGGTGGAGATGTGCCGGAAAGCAGAATAAAGCTGCCGGCACGTCAGGCTTATGAAATCGGATATAACTGCGTGGTAGAAAAAGTAAAAAAAACCTTGGGCATTTATCATGAGATTTTGCCGGAATTTGATTCTTATGGAAATCGGTGCCTGTATGACACTTTTATAAAGGGAATACCGGAGTTCTTCAAATGGTATGATGTGAAATTTTATCCCCAGGAGACGATTCTCACACTGGATTATCCTGTGCTGGAGGATCTTTCCGGGTATGAAGGTGTTGACAAAATTTATGAATATCTGTGCTGTATCCGCAGGGAACAGGTTTTTCTGAAAAATTTTTCCAGGAATGATGTTGTGGACAGCCTGCGAAGATATCACAGGCAGTATGAAGAACTGATAGAAAATATATGTGAACTTTTTCTGAGAGTAAATGGGCGTGGCAACCTGTGAAATTGACACATTTTTCTGGATTTAGAGGCTATCTGTCAGGTAGAAAAGCAGGTATAATAACGGTAAATAAGCGTACAGGAAAACAAAAATCTGGAATTGCAACTGCCGGTTGACAGAAAAATACATTGAACTTGGTAGTGTGCAACGGCGGTATATGGTAAGGTTTTCCATGAAAATTCAGTAAACTAATTAAGAAAGGAAAATGAAACCATGATTTTAGCAGAAAAGATTATGAGTCTCAGAAGAAAAAAAGAATGGTCCCAGGAAAAACTGGCAGAACAGCTTGGGGTATCCCGGCAATCTGTTTCTAAATGGGAATCATCAGCATCAATCCCCGATATTGAAAAAATTATCCGTATGAGTGAATTGTTTGGGGTAAGCACAGATTATCTTTTGAAAGACGATGTGGGAGAAGAGGTAAGCAATAAGGTTACTATTACGGAGACGGAAAGCCGGGAAGGTGTGCGCAGCATTTCCATGGAAATGGCTTCTGAATATCTGGAACTGAGCAGAAAACTTTCTGTTCCCATAGCTTTTGCTGTTATGTTGTGTATTTATTCGCCCATTTGTCTGCTGCTTTTGGGAGGATTGTCAGAGTATCCTCTGGGTGCTGCACGACTTCCTCTGCTCTCAGAGGATATGGCAGCAGGTATTGGTATGGCAGTGCTTTTGATCATGATCGCGGCAGCAGTAAGTATTTTTATTCTGGAAGGAATGAAGCTTACAAAATATGATTTTCTGGATAAAGAGAGAATCAGCCTTCAGTACGGAGTGGAGGCGGCAGTGCTTCGCAAAAAAGAGAGCTATGAAAATGTACATCGTATGAACATTACCATTGGCGTTGCTCTCTGCATTTTATCAGTTGTGCCTCTGATGCTGGCAATGGCTGTGGGCGGCAGTGACCTGATGGCGATCGGGTGCGTCTGCGTGCTTCTTATGATGGTGGGAATTGGAGTATTTTTATTTGTTCGCAGTGGTATGATTTACGGAGGCTGCCAGAAGCTGCTTCAGGAAGCGGATTTTACTCCTGAGAAAAAGGAATTGGGAAAAAGACTGTCTGCTTTTTCAGGCTTTTACTGGTGTCTTATGACGGCTGTTTATCTGGGATACAGCTTTTACACCATGCACTGGGAAAGATCCTGGATCATCTGGCCGGTAGCCGGTGTGCTTTATGCAGCTCTGGTTAATATCTTCCGTGGAACGAGAGAAAACAGCAGGAGAGATTAAAAGTTAAATGAAAGTCATTGCGCATATTTATAATGATTATACATCAAAATTCGGGGTTCCGCATCAGAGCGGCAGAATCAAAGCGGTAAAAAGCAGGATTGTATTTGAGCCGGAATTTCGCAATCCGGATGCCTTGCGGGGACTGGAAGAGTTCGATTATATCTGGCTGATCTGGCAGTTTTCCCGGGCAGTCAGGGAAGAGTGGTCGCCGATGGTGCGGCCTCCCCGCCTGGGAGGAAATATCAGAAAAGGTGTTTTTGCCACCAGATCGCCCTTTCGCCCCAATTCCCTGGGGTTATCCAGTGTCAGGCTTGAAGAAATTATTTATGGAGGTGCAAAGGGACCTGTTCTGTTAGTCAGCGGAGCAGATATGATGAATGAAACTCCAATATACGATATTAAGCCTTATCTTCCTTATGTGGACTCTCATCCCGGTGCGGCAGGCGGTTTTACAGATAACATAACCGATCACCGGCTGCAGGTGGTTTTTCCGGAGAAGCTTCTGGAAAAAATTCCCGTAGAAAAGCAGGAATCCCTGCAGGAAGTGCTGGCTAATGATCCTCGTCCCGGTTACCAGAAGGATCCGGAGCGAATCTATAAGATGCCATTCGGAGATCAGGACATTCATTTTCGTGTGGAAAATGATATTTTAATTGTATGTGCGGTGGAAAATTACCGTGGTTTTTTTGGCAAATAATCCTGTTTTCATAAGCTTTGGAACTTTTGCTTGTATAATATCACAATTTTTTTGTAAAAAGAAAGAAACCCTTGCAAAATTCTGCATTTTTCACTAAAATGTTTAACAGATTTTAAGGCTTTAGAGAGTAGAAGTTTGTTGAGGAGAAGATTATGAAAAAAGTGGTAAAATTTGGCGGAAGTTCTCTGGCAAATGCAGAGCAGTTCCGAAAAGTAGGAGAGATTATCAAAAGTGAGGAGAGCCGAAGATTTGTTGTTCCTTCTGCACCGGGTAAGCGTTTTGACGGTGATACCAAGGTAACGGATATGCTTTATGCCTGCTATCATGCGGCGGAAGCCGGAGAAGAGTTTGATAGTCAGCTTAAGGCGATTAAAGAGCGTTATTATGAGATTATCCGCGGTCTGAATCTGGAACTGTCTCTGGAGGAAGAGTTTTCCCGTATCGAAAAAGATTTCAGGGATCTGGCAGGTGTACAGTACGCAGCTTCCAGAGGAGAATTTTTAAATGGTAAGATTATGGCTGCTTATCTGGGATATGAGTTTGTAGATGCGGCAGAGGTGATCCGGTTTGATAATGATGGAAACTTTCTTTCGGAAATCACAAACCAGCTTCTGGCAGAGAGACTGAATCAGTGTGACTGTGCAGTTGTTCCCGGCTTTTATGGAGCAACAGAAGAAGGCGTGGTAAAAACATTTTCCAGAGGCGGTTCTGATGTGACCGGTTCTCTTGTGGCAAAAGCGATTCGTGCAGATATGTATGAAAACTGGACGGACGTATCGGGATTTCTTGTAACTGACCCGAGAATTGTGGATAATCCTGTGGTAATTGATACCATCACTTATCGTGAGCTTCGCGAGCTTTCTTATATGGGAGCTACCGTGCTTCATGAGGATGCTATTTTTCCCGTACGCAAGGAAGGAATTCCCATTAATATCCGTAATACAAACAAACCGGAAGACAGGGGCACTTTTATCGTAGAGAGCACCTGCCGCAAGCCGAAATATGTGATTACCGGCATTGCCGGAAAGAAAGGCTTCTGTTCTATAAATATTGAGAAATCAATGATGAACAGTGAGATTGGGTTTGGCAGAAAGGTTCTTCAGGTATTTGAGGATCAGGGAATCAGTTTTGAGCACGTTCCTTCCGGAATTGATACAATGACGGTGTATGTTCACCAGGATGAGTTTGAGGAAAAAGAGCAGCAGGTAATCGCGGGAATCCATCGTGCAGTGGAGCCGGATTTTGTGGAAATGGAATCGGAACTGGCACTGATCGCCGTAGTGGGAAGAGGAATGAAATCCACCCGCGGCACAGCCGGACGTATTTTCTCTGCACTGGCTCACAGCAATGTGAATGTAAAGATGATCGATCAGGGCTCCAGCGAGCTGAATATTATCATCGGTGTGGAAAACCGTGATTTTGAACGGGCTGTGAAGGCAATTTACGATATTTTTGTTATGACCCAGATATAAAAATAAGAGAAAGAATGATGAGGGACTGTTGCATAAATCATATTGCAACAGTTTCTTTTTTTTGTCTGACAAAAAGAGTTTTTTTGGAGAACTTACGTTCGTCCCGTTATTTTACCTTGACATATGCGAACAAATGTTCTAACATATAAAAACAATATTCGGGAAGGGATGAGCAGAACATGGTATTTCAGGAGTCAATGACACTAACGGATAAATTAAGAGTTTTATCTGATGCTGCCAAGTATGATGTGGCGTGCACTTCGAGCGGTGTAAATCGCAATGGCAACGGTACAGGTATAGGGAACAGCATCGCATCAGGAATCTGCCACAGTTTTGCAGGAGACGGCAGATGCATCAGTCTTTTGAAGATCCTTTATACAAATGAATGTGTATATGACTGTAAATATTGTGTGAACCGCGCATCGAATGATGTTCTGCGTGCCAGTTTTACGCCGGAGGAGGTGTGCCGTCTTACAATTGAATTTTACAGAAGAAATTATATAGAAGGGCTGTTTTTAAGTTCCGGCGTGAAGGGAAGCCCGGATGAGACGATGGAGCAGCTTTGCAGAACAGCGTGGCTTTTGCGAAAACAGTATCAATTTCAGGGATACATTCATCTGAAAGCCATTCCCGGTGCTTCACCGGAGCTGATTGAGCAGGCCGGATATCTGGCAGACAGAATGAGTGTTAATCTGGAATTGCCAACGGCAGAGGGCCTGAAGCGCCTTGCGCCCCATAAAAGCAGGAAAACCATACTAAGGCCGATGAAGCAGATACAGCTTCGGCGTACGGCAAATAAGGAGGAGATGGTTCTTTATCGTCATGCATCGGAGTTTGTTCCTGCCGGACAAAGTACACAGATGATCATAGGTGCTTCCGGAGAAAATGACTATCAGATCGTTTCTGTTGCGGAATCCCTGTATCAGCAATTTTCGCTTAAGAGAGTTTTTTATTCCGCTTTTGTGGCAGTTAATAAGGATAAGGATCTTCCCATGCAAGCCTTTGGCCCTCCGCTTTTGAGGGAACACCGTCTGTATCAGGCAGACTGGCTCCTGCGTTTTTACGGATTTAAAGCTGATGAGCTTCTTTCTGAGAAAAATCCTGATTTTAATCTCAGCCTGGATCCAAAGTGTAATTGGGCAATCCAACATCTGGAGCAGTTTCCGGTGGAAATAAATCAGGCAGATTACGCGATGCTCCTGCGTGTACCGGGAATCGGGCAGAAGTCTGCTCAGAGGATTATCTGTGCGCGAAGGACACATTCACTGGATTTTACTCATCTGAAAAAAATCGGAGTCGTATTAAAAAGAGCGATTTATTTTATTACCTGTAATGGCAGACAGATGTATCCGACAAAGCTGGAAGCAGGATATATTCTGAGAAATATTGTGGATCCCCGGGAACTCAGAAAGCTTTCGGGAACGGCTGAAACTATGGAAAATCAACAGTTATCACTTTTTGGAGAATCATATGTATCAGGATAAAGTCATTTTAATTTGTGAAAATACTCTGGATGGAATTTTTACAGCAGTTTATGATGGCTGGCGTTTTCCTGCCAGAGGGACAGATGTGGAAATCAGAACAAAAGAGCCGGAAAATTTTGAATTATTCTGCCGGTTTATGAATGTCAAAACAAGTGAAGAGAAAGCTGTAAAGGTTTTGCGGACCATACGTCGCAGCCTGGGAATGAATACTTATGAGGCTGTCTGCCATGCGGTACTGGCAGATGATGCGGAGAAAGGAACTTCCATTTTTTATGTTTTGTATGGTGCTTTGGGACAGGGAAGATGTAATCCAAGGATTATGGAATCACTGGCGGATACTCATGTCAGACATGTGGCGGAACTGCATAAGAAGGTATGGAACGAAATTCACCATTATTTCGGATTTGTCCGTTTTCAGGAAATGGGGGCAGGGGTCATGCTTTCTGTGATTACACCCAGACATGATGTTCTTACAATGCTGGGGCCTCATTTTTCCAATCGGTTTCCCGGTGAAACGTGGATTATATATGATAACAGTAGAAAAAAAGCACTTCTCCATCCGAAAGGAGGCCGGTGCCAGATTCGCCAGGGGATCAGTCTGAATTTGAATTATGGTACAGATTTGTCAGAGGAGGGAGAGTATGAACAGCTCTGGAGAGAATTCTGCAGAAGCATCACCATAGAGGAAAGAAAAAACGAAAAACTGCAGAAACAGCTTCTGCCTCTTCGCTTTCGGCCCAATATGACGGAATTTTAATATAATATAAGCCTTTGTTAGCATACATTTTTGCATGACAGCCTGTTTTCGTGTATAATATTCCAGAGACAAGTTTTCACCTGTGACATGACAATGTCAGAGAAAAGAAAGTTTGTTAAGTACGTAAACAAGGTGGAGAAATCATGGATAAACCGGTGGTGCGTGTTTCGGTACGAAATCTGGTTGAATTTATTCTTCGCAGCGGTGACCTGGACAGCAGAAGGGGCACTGCTGATAAGGAAGCAATGCAGAAGGGGAGCAGGCTTCACAGAAAGATACAGAGACAAATGGGAGGGAATTACCGCGCGGAGGTATCCCTGAAGCAGGAATGTATCTTTGAAGATGTTACAATTGTTCTGGAAGGACGGGCAGACGGTATTTTTACAGAGCAGGATCTGATATATATTGATGAAATAAAGGGAATATACCGTAATCCCGAACATCTGACAGAGCCTGTCATGGTACATCGGGCGCAGGCAATGTGTTATGGGAAAATCTATATGGAGCAGGAAAATCTGGAAAGAATCGGCATTCAGATGACATATGTGAATCTGGATTCTGAAGAAATAAGGCGCTTTCGTGAGGTGATAACGAGAGAAGAGCTGTATGCCTGGTATGAGGTGCTTATGGCTTCATATCACAAATGGATTTCCTGTCATCTGAAATGGAAAAGGCAGAGGGATGAGTCAATGAAAAACCTGGAATTTCCTTTTCCCTACAGACCCGGACAGCGGAAGATGGTAACAGGGGTTTATCATACCATTTCTCAGGGAAAACAGATTTTTGTTCAGGCGCCTACGGGGGTGGGAAAAACAATGTCCACAGTTTTCCCGGCAGTGAGAGCCATTGGAGAAGGAAAAGGTGATGCAGTTTTTTATCTTACTGCAAAAACAATTACAAGAACAGTGGCAGAGGAAGCATTTTCAATCTTAAAGATGAATGGCTTGAAGTTTAAGGTGATCACACTGACTGCGAAAGAGAAAATGTGTATTTGTGAGAAGCCGGAGTGTAATCCCGACAGCTGTCCTTATGCAAGGGGGCACTTTGACAGAATCAATGATGCGGTATTTGAACTGTGGACAGAAAAAGAGAGCTATGACAGAGATATAATAAAGCAGAAGGCAGATAAATGGCAGGTGTGTCCCTTCGAACTGGGACTTGACCTTGCAGTATGGTCGGATGGGGTAATCTGTGATTATAATTATGCCTTTGATCCCAATGCTCATCTGAAACGTTTTTTTGGAGAAAGTGTGTCCGGAAAGTATATTTTTTTAATTGATGAAGCTCATAATCTGGTGGAGCGTGGCAGAGAAATGTACAGCGCCTGTATTTGTAAAGAAGACGTTATGGATACCAGAAAAAGAATTATGGAAAGCTGCCCCAGGCTTGCAAAAGCGCTGAACCGTATTAATAAACAGCTTTTACAGATGAAGAAAAACTGTGATCAGTATGAAATACTGGATAACGTGGGGGCACTTTCTATTCAGCTTTTAAATGTTCAGGGAGAGATGGATAAGATTCTGGAAGAACCACCCCGCCCTGAAGCGGCGGAAGAGATTCTGGATTTATATTTTTCAGTGAGAGATTTTTTGAATGTGTCAGAGCTTCTGGATGAAAATTACGTGATTTATTCAGAAATCGGAGATGATGGAAAGTTTCGAATAAAACTTTATTGTGTAAACCCGGCGGAGAACCTGAAAAAATACCTGGAGAAAAGTGCGGGTACTGTGTTTTTTTCGGCGACACTTCTGCCAATGTCATATTACAGAGGATTATTAAGTACAGAGAAGGATGATTTTGGCATTTATGTGCAGTCTCCTTTTAAAAAAGAAAACAGGCAGATTCTGACAGGCATAGATGTAAGCAGCCGTTATACCAGAAGAAATTATGCGGAATACAGAAAAATTGCGGAATATATTGCCCGGACAGCATGGAAAAAGAAGGGAAATTATCTTGTTTTTTTTCCATCATATAAACTTCTGGAGGCTGTATATGAAATTTATGAGAATGAATTTTCGGCAGATTGGGTGCAGTGTATTTGCCAGACCGCATCCATGAATGAACATGAGCGTGAGGAATTTCTGGAGCAGTTTACTGAACGGGAGAATACACTGGTGGGATTCTGCGTTTTAGGAGGAATATTTTCTGAGGGAATCGACCTTATTGGGAACAGGCTTATTGGGGTTCTGATTGTGGGAACGGGCTTGCCTCAGATCAGTAATGAGAGAGAAATTCTGAAAGGCTATTATGATAATAAAGGTGAAAATGGTTTTGATTACGCATATCGCTATCCGGGAATTAACAAAGTGCTGCAGGCTGCCGGCAGAGTGATACGGACGCAGGAGGATGTGGGGGTGATCATTTTATTGGATGAAAGGTTTTACTCGCAGGATTATATGGAATTATTTCCTGTGGAATGGTCTGATATGGAGATCTGCTGCCTGAATACTGTTGAAGAAAGTCTCAGCAGATTTTGGGAGAAGACGAAATATGTAACTGTGGAATAAATGTGAATTCTTCCAAAAAGAATTGCGTCTGTCAGAAAAACAGGGTATACTCTTTTTTGATTAGCAAAGGAGAAGTATATGAAGTGTAAATCACGAATTCGACAAACGGGACTCCTGGCAGTACTCTTTTTCATCGGTTTAACGGCTGTTTTCCCGGAGGTGACTCTGGCTGCAGGTCAGGAGAGCCTTCTTACTGTTACAGAAGAAGCGCAGATTCTTCCAATGGATGATGGAAGCGGTAAATATATGTTGAAAAGTGACGGCTTTTACTGCTTGAATGCCGATGGCTCCAGAGATAATAAACCTTCCGTTCACTATTTTGAACACTTTGTGATTGATGGAACACAGTTTAACGGATACTATTTTCATGATGAGACGGGAAAATTCAAAGCTGGAAGCCCATATGTAGCACATTTGAAAAATATTGCCGTTCAGAGACCGGATGGAAATAAAACGCAGTCAGAAGTGATTTTTGACGGTTTTTATATGGTAAACAATCTTGGGAAGCTTACCGCAGCTCCTCAGGTCCGGTTTATGGATAACCTTGTTATGGATGGGGTGACTTTTCAGGGGTATTATTATTTCGATGATACCGGAAAGCTGATTACAGAGTCGGGAATTCATGTACTTGATATGACATGCCATGGACAGATTTTTGATGGTGCTTATTACTTTGGCGGCACAAATGGTGTGCTTGTGACAGAAGGCGGAGTTACATCCGATGGTTATGTGATCACGGATGAAGGAAAGCTTGCAGAGGAGATGGGTATAGAAAATCTAAAGCCGAAGCTGGAAAGTATGATATCCGATTATGATGGTGAGTGGAGTGTTTATGTTAAGGATCTGAAAACGGAGAAAGAAATTGTTCTAAACGACAAAGAATTGTATTCAGCCAGTCTGATCAAGGTATTCGTCATGGCAGATACATACAATGATATGGACATGGTGCTTGAACATGAGGGGATAAAGATTAATTCTCCGGCAGACAGCGCCGGAACAGCCAAAAAAGTAGATGATCTGTTGTGGAATATGATTACTGTCAGTGATAATGAATCTTTTAATGAACTGGTACGACTTCACTCAGAAAAAAGCGATTTTTCAGAAGGGGCAGCTGAGATTAACGAATATCTTGCAGAAGAGGGATATAAAAATACATCGGTTCAGCATACGTTGTCTCCGTCTTCGTCTGCTTCAGCCGGATTGGGAGGCAGGAATACAACTTCGGTGAAAGATTGTGGAATGCTGCTGGAAAAAATCTACAAGGGAGAATGTATAAGTGAAGAGGCTTCACAGAAAATGCTTGACCTTCTGCTGAATCAGCAGGTAGTCTGGAAAATTCCCCAGGGTCTTCCGGAAAATATTGTTGCAGCAAATAAAACCGGTGAGACGGATCAGGATCAGCATGATATAGCAATCATATATGGAGAAGAGACAACATATATTCTGTGTGTAATGTCGGAAAACTGTCCCAGTTCTGATACGGCAATTCAGAATATACGAAGTATCTCCAGACTGGTATACAATTATCTTAACGCAGCAGAATGGGATCTGGATGAAAATGCGACAGATAATATAAACTCAAAATAATTTCTTGACCCTAAAGAATTTTTAGTATAAGATTTATCCAGAACATTTTTGAAAGGAGAAAGCTATGCAGGTAGTATATACAGAGAAGGCACCGGCAGCAATCGGTCCTTATTCACAGGCAATTATTTTAAATGGAGTTCTTTTTACTTCAGGACAGATTCCGGTAAATCCATCTACTGGAGATATTTCGGGGAATACCATTGAGGAGCAGGCAGAACAGGTAATGAAAAATCTGGGAGAGGTTTTAAAAGAGGCAGGGTCTTCTTTTGAAAAAGCTGTTAAGACCACATGTTTTCTGGCAGATATGGGCGATTTTGCAGCGTTTAATGGAGTATATGCAAAGTATTTTGTTAATAAGCCGGCTCGTTCCTGTGTTGCAGTAAAATCACTTCCAAAGAACGTATTGTGTGAGGTGGAAGTAATTGCGGCTGTGGATGAATAATCCGAAAACAGATAAGAATTCTGACAAATGATAAAGAGAGTGAATGTAGCAATCTGTGTTTATTTTAATAATTGCATGCATTCACTCTTTTTGTTACTAAAAATGATGTTAAAGTTCTATTCACGGCCGGAGGTTCATCTTTCAGAAGGGGATTGTCAGCCCGCTGTTGAAAGTTATAATTTACATAAAATCATATATATGGTATAATAAAAAGAAGTGTGCAGGTATATTTTGTGTAGAAGAAGAGGAGGAGCACCAAATATGATCATGATGCTAAAGATGCCGATAGCATGTCTGATGCTGTTATCTTACTCGTTTTACTTTTACAAAAAAAATAAAAAACTCCGTACGTATGCGGCAAAAATGTTTGAGGCGATGATGATTTCGGTCATTATTAATCTTGTCGCGGATACGGTGACAGAATTTACGGTAAATCACAGAGATACGGTGCCGGAGCAGTTTAATTATGTATGGCATATTATTTTTCTTATGACAATAATGAATCTGTGCTTTTTCATGTATTTTTATCTGATTACTTATGTGGAAAAGGGCAGCGGAAAGAGAAAACGACTGCAGAAGAGAATAACTGTTGTGGCCTGGATTACCGGAGCAGCAGCGATTCTGTTTTTACCCATAGAGTATATTGATACGCCATATGGTTCTTATTCACTGGGACCGAAAGCTTATGCTCTGTATTGTGTGGTCATATACGTTATGATAGTGATGTTTTATAATCTGTTCCGCTATCAGAAACAGATCCCCCGGGTAAAAAGAGAAGTATTGCTGTTTTCCATCGGAATCTTTGTTGTATTTTCACTGGCACAGATTATTTTTCCGTATATTCTGGTTACCGGCCTTGGTATGTCTCTGATAGTTATGGGAATTATGATGAGTACAGAAGATTCACATATGTATCTTGATATTCGGACAGGCTTTTATAATGAACTGGGAGGAAAGGAACTGATTGATGACAATCTTATTGGAGATAAAGAGTTTCCGATCGCAGTGTATGTATATGTGGGTGATGCGGGACAGACATTGGCGGTTATGAAAAAAGCTTCTGAATTTATGGGAAAAACATATCAGGCGGAAACTGTTTTGCTGTCTGATAATGTGGTGCTGTTTGTCCAGTCTGTTCTTGAAAAGAAAAAGACAGGTTTTCCGGAGGAGCTGCCGCAATTTGCAGAAGAACACAGCGGCTTAAGTGAGAACTCCATGTTAATGAAATGTGATCCATCCCGGAGCATGGAAGAAATACGAAGAGCTATTTTCTGTTTTAAAGAAAAAATTGAGGAGGCGGAATTATATCGGGATGAGCTGACAGGGCTTTTGCGCAGAGGTGCATTTATCAGAAAGGTAAATGAATGTATCTATCAGGAAAATAATTTTGCAGTTGTAATGATGGATATAGATGATTTTAAATATATTAATGATTCTTATGGTCATACGGCAGGAGATGAGATTCTTTGCCAAACAGCAGATGTTTTTCGTCAGACAATTCGTGAAAGAGATATTATCTGCCGTATGGGAGGAGATGAATTTGCTCTGCTTTTAACAGATGTATCTGAGAAGGAGCAGGTAGAAGAAATTATTTTAAGAATTTGCAGGCAGATAGAGTGTCTTCATATAAAAGAAAGTGAGAATGTATCAGTCAGTGTTTCATTCGGTGCAAGAATATGCTGTGATTCATTTGAGAATCTTACATTTCAGAGTATTTATCAGGAGGCTGATGCGGCTTTGTATCAGGCGAAACAGCAGGGGAAAAACTGTGGAGTGATACGGAAAGGAGACACAAAGAACGCCTCTGGCATTCTTGAATATGAAAAGCAAAAGAAAAGCTGATGTGAACATGAGTTGCTTTTTATAGGAAAATCATGTATAATACCAAACTGTAATATTATAGTATTCTTTAGGAATACTGGAAAAAATTGAAGTTTGTGAAAGTCAGGAGGAAGAAATTACATGCGAGTCGATGCGGACGATTTTGCCCGACCTTGCAGCTGCGGTAAGAGACATCAGATAGATGTAAAAGAAATTCTTATTGAAGCGGGTGCAGTTGAAAAACTGGAAGAGGAAATGTCAGAAGGATATTTGAAAAATTACATTTCCCCATTGCTGATTTGTGATACCAATACTCATCAGGCCACAGAAGAAATAATGGAAGATATTTATGACCGCTGTCAGGTTCTGGTTCTGGATGCGGACAATCTTCATGCAGATAATCATGCTGTGGAGATCGTTGAAAATTATATGGATGAGGATATTGATATTATTCTTGCCGTTGGGACAGGAACAATTCACGATATCAGCCGTTATATTGCTTATCAGTACAGAATTCCTTTTATCTCAGTTCCTACCGCAGCAAGTATGGACGGCTTTGTATCTACAGTTGCTGCAATGACCTGGAATGGTTTGAAAAAATCAGTTCCGGCGGCTGCACCTATATGTGTTTATGCAGACACAAATATCTTCGCAAAGGCACCCAAACGTCTTAATATATCAGGTGCTTCTGATTTGCTTGGAAAATATATCTGTCTGTCAGACTGGAAGATAGCACATCTGCTGACAGGAGAGTACTATTGTGACAGTGTGGCAGAGATGGAAGTAAAAGCGCTGAAATCTGTGAGAGGAGTTTTACGCGATATTCCAGAGGGGGATGAGGAAGCCTGTGAGAAGCTGATGTATGCGCTGATCCTTTCGGGACTTGCAATGCAGATGACAGGTAATTCCAGACCGGCTTCCTGTGCAGAGCATCATATGTCCCATTTATGGGAGATGGAAGTTATCAATAGGAAGCTGGATGCTCTTCATGGTGAAAAGGTTTCGGTGGGAACAATGGAAGTTCTGAAAGAATATAAAAGGATCGCAAAGGCTGTCCGCAGTGGTAAATGCAGGGTGAAAAAATATGAAGATCAGGACAGAGAGCTTTTAGAGAGAACTTTTGGAAAAAAGGGTCTCCTTGACAGAGTGATAAAAGAAAACTCACCTGAGCCTCTGGAGGAAATCAGCGTGCACAGACTGGAATCCTGTTTGCTGAAAATAGCAGAGATTATTGATGATATTCCGGATGAGGAAGTGATGGAACATCTTCTGGAAAAGGCAGGATGTGCGAAAACGGTATATGATATCGGACTTACGGAAGATATGATTCCTCTCAGCCTTCGTTTATCACCTTATACAAGACGAAGACTCAGTTTGCTGCGTGTAAGTAAAATGCTTGATTATAAATAATATTCAGAGAAGAGGTTAGAAAACAGTATGCGGGTAGGAATGGGATATGATGTACATAGGCTGGCAGAAAACAGAGAACTGATTCTCGGAGGAGTGAAGATTCCATGGGAAAAGGGGCTTCTCGGACATTCGGATGCAGATGTTTTGATACATGCGGTGATGGATGCTCTTTTAGGAGCAGCAGCACTGGGTGATATCGGAAAGCATTTTCCGGATACAGACCCGGCATATGAAGGGATATCCAGTGTTTTGCTATTGGAGCATGTAACCGGACTTCTCCAAAAAGAGGGATACAGAATAGGAAATGTGGATGCAACGATTATTGCGCAGAAGCCGAAAATGGCTCCCCATATTTCCAAAATGAAGAAAAATATGGCAGCAGCCATG
This sequence comes from Blautia sp., assembly GCA_034118545.1. Lineage (GTDB taxonomy): Bacteria > Bacillota > Clostridia > Lachnospirales > Lachnospiraceae > Blautia_A. The sequence goes on along the minus strand of JAXFBD010000127.1, from coordinate 5,418 downwards.
CGAATAAAAGAATCTCAGTTGAATATTAAGGCGACTACAGAGGAAGGGCTTGGTTTCACAGGTCGTGGTGAAGGAATTGCAGCGCAGGCAATATGTCTTCTGGAGTCATGTGGAGATTCTGCAAAGGAAAAGGAATGGGAGGATTAACAGGACATGAAGCTTTTTAATACTTTGACGAGAAAAAAGGAAGAATTTGTTCCTTTGGAAGAAGGAAAAGTAAAAATGTACGTCTGCGGTCCGACAGTATATAATTTAATCCATATCGGAAATGCCCGTCCGATGATTATTTTTGATACCGTTAGGCGGTATATGGAATACAAAGGTTATGAAGTGAATTATGTGTCAAATTTTACAGATGTAGATGATAAGATCATTAAAAAGGCAAATGAGGAGGGAGTCTCACCGGAGGAAATCTCTTCCCGCTATATTATGGAATGCAAAAAAGACATGGAGGGAATGAATGTTAAACCGGCTACAACACATCCTCAGGCGACGCAGGAAATAGACGGGATGATCGAAATGATCCAGACACTGATTGATAAGGGATTTGCTTATGCAGCGGCAGATGGAACTGTATATTTCCGTGTGAAGAGATTTGAAGAATATGGAAAGCTTTCCCATAAGAATCTGGATGACCTTCAGTCAGGTTTCCGGGCACTTCAGGTTTCGGGCGAGGAGCAGAAAGAAGATCCAATGGATTTTGTTTTGTGGAAACCCAAAAAAGAAGGAGAGCCTTCATGGCCTTCTCCCTGGTGTGATGGCCGTCCTGGATGGCATATTGAATGTTCTGTAATGTCAAAAAAATATCTGGGTGAAGAAATTGATATCCATGCAGGCGGAGAAGATCTGATATTTCCTCACCATGAAAATGAGATTGCACAGAGTGAGTGCTGTAACGGTAAGATTTTTGCTAAATACTGGATGCATAATGCATTTTTAAATATTGATAACCGCAAAATGTCAAAATCTCTTGGTAATTTCAGAACAGTACGTGAAATCAGCCAGCAGTATGATTTGCAGGTGCTGCGTTTCTTTATGCTGAATGCACATTACAGAAGCCCGCTGAATTTCAGTGCAGATTTGATGGAAGCATCAAAGAATGCGCTTGACCGTATTGTTGAGTCGGCCAGCCGTCTGAAGGACAGAATAGATGGAGCCGCAGTGCAGGAGATCACAGAATCAGAAGAAAACCTTCTGAAAGAAGCCGGAGCTTATACTGCAAAATTTGAAGAAGCTATGGATGATGATTTCAATACTGCTGATGCTTTGGCAGCTGTTTTTGAACTTGTAAAGTTTTCCAACACAAATGTTACAGAAGACAGCAGCATAGGGTTTGCACAGGCACTGCTGGATATGATGGTGAAGCTGTGCGATGTACTTGGTCTGATTATAATAAAAAATGAAGAAATTCTGGATAAAGAAATTGAGGAATTGATTGAAGAACGTCAGGCTGCACGAAAAGCAAAGAATTTTGCACGAGCAGATGAAATCCGTGACCTGCTTCTGGAAAAGGGAATTATTTTGAAAGACACACGCGAAGGAGTAAAATGGAAACGGGCTTAAATGTTATTAAGGAAATGTTTGGTCTGGAGAATAGGGACATACGTACCTATTCTCCTTTGACGCTTGCGTACATTGGCGATGGGGTATACGAAGTGATCGTCAGAACGATTCTGGTTCAAAGGGGAAACTGTCCGGTGAATCAGCTTCACAGGAAAGCAAGCAGCCTTGTGAAAGCATCGGCACAGTCGGCGATGATGGGAATCATTGAGCCGCTTTTGACAGAGGATGAGCATCAGATTTATAAAAGAGGGCGTAATGCACATTCTGCTACGATGGCAAAGAATGCTACAATGTCTGATTATCGCAGGGCAACCGGATTTGAAGCACTGATAGGTTATTTATATTTAAAAGAAGAATTTACACGTATTTTGGAACTAATTCGCGAGGGAATCAGGGAGATTGAACATGAGTGAACAAATTGAAGGACGCAACGCGGTGCTGGAGGCATTTCGTGCCGGACGATGCGTGGATAAACTTTTTATTCTGGATGGCTGTCAGGATGGACCGGTTAGAACCATTGCAAGAGAGGCGAGAAAAAAAGATACGATTATTCAGTATGTTTCTAAGGAACGGCTCAATCAGCTCAGCGAAACGGGAATGCATCAGGGAGTGATCGCACAGGTGGCATCCTATGATTATGCCACTGTAGAGGATATCCTTTCAAAAGCGGAAGAAAAGGGGGAACCGCCTTTTATTGTTGTTCTTGATAATATAGAAGATCCTCATAATCTGGGGGCAATTATACGTACGGCCAATCTTGCAGGTGCCCATGGTGTTATCATTCCAAAGAGAAGGGCTGTCGGTCTGACTTCGGTGGTGGCAAGAACCTCAGCGGGGGCTCTTAACTATACACCGGTTGCGAAAGTGACCAACATCGCAAAAACCATTGAAGAACTGAAAGAGAAGGGAATCTGGTTTGTATGTGCAGATATGGACGGAGAAACCATGTATCAGCTGAATTTAACAGGTCCTGTTGGTTTGGTTGTGGGAAATGAAGGAGAAGGAGTCAGCCGCCTTGTTAAAGAAAAATGCGATTTTGTTGCGTCTATTCCCATGAAAGGTGATATTGATTCTCTGAATGCTTCCGTTGCTGCGGGAGTATTGGCTTTTGAAATCGTGCGTCAGCGAATGAGCGGAAAATAAAATGACTCCAAGAGGATATTTAATATATGGGACAATATGACAATGTCTGCGATGAAGAACTGATCATGCGAATGCGCTCAGGCGAAGAGGGGATTCTGGATTATCTCATCGAAAAATATAAAGGAATCGTACGAAAGAAAGCAAGAACCATGTTCCTGATTGGCGGTGAAACAGATGATCTGATTCAGGAGGGGATGATCGGTCTGTTCCATGCAATATGTGACTACCGTCCCGACAAAGAGGCATCTTTTCAGACTTTTGCCAGAGTATGCATTGAACGTCAGATATACAGTGCAATACAGAATTCTAATCGTCAGAAACACCAGCCGCTGAATTTTTATATTTCTCTAAGCAAAGACAACGGACCGATGGAAGAACTTTTGGAACAAAATCCGGAATCTATTGTAATTGATCAGGAAAATACCAAGAGACTTTACAGGGAAATCAGAGATAGTCTGAGCTCTATGGAAAATCGGGTATTGAAATATTATCTGGATGGGTACAGCTATGTTCAGATTGGTGAGCTCATGGGAAGGAGCACCAAATCTGTTGATAATGCCATGCGGCGTATCAGGGAAAAAATTCGTCAGCGTATTGAGTGTGCAGGTAATGGTACAATTGCACAAGGAGGAATAAAAGGGATTAAAAAGCGCGTAAAGCCTTGATGCAAGACTTACGCGCTTTGTTTTTAAGGTGGTCATTTCCCTGCCCCTGCAACGATCTGTTCCAGTACATAGATCAGATTAATAGCGGTCGCGCCGATCATCTCTATGGTCATCCCGTCGATCATCTCTGTGGTCATCCCGGCGGTCACGATCGCGGTCACATCTGCATGGCGGACACGGAGGACATCCACGGCGTCTGCGTTCCTGAAAGAAGGAATCAAAAATATCAGGCATGAGCAAACCTCCTTTTTGGTTTATGATATGCAGGAACGAACCGGGCGGTTAATGAAGGGGGGCTTTGGGGAAAAACCAGGATAAGTTAAGAGAATACTTAAAAATGCAACAAAAAAAGCTGATGACGGGAATTGAACCCGTGACTGAAATACAATTTTCCCAGTAAAATCAAGGGTTTGCAGACTTTTGGTTTGTTTACTATTGCTTACTAGAGTAAGCGAAATAATTAAAACTAATACTTCAGGAAAGGAGGACTTTGTACGTAAGCTAAAATGAATATTTTGGACATTACCATAAGTCCAGGAATGACATATATACCTATAGTATATTGCGTTCCTGGGCTTATTTTAGTGCCTGAATTATTAGGCGATAAAAATTACATACAAAGCATAAAAGCCTGTGTATGACGCTCTCAGCGCGTTACAGAGCCATTATACAGGTTTAAATGATGCTTGATATGAAATACCAGTTTCATTGACAAAAATATAATTCAGAGGAGGATATAAAAATGTCAAAATACAAAAAAGAAACAAAGAATATTAAATCAGAAACTGTAGAAACATCTGCAACATCAAAACGTACAATCAATAAGCCCATGCTCAGGGATATGGTTTATGAGAATTTGAACAGACGGTTCACTAGAGAAGCGGTTTATTGGATTGTAAATGAAGTGTTCCATTGCTTTGAAGAAATCTTAAAGGAAGGTAACACTGTATCAATCAGAGATTCATTTACAATGAAGCCTAGAATACAAAAGGGTAAGCACTTTAATACTCTCGGTAAATATGAAGGACACTCAGAAGATCACTATGTTCCACACTTTCACGCACATAAGAGATTGCGAGATATTTGTTTAGCTCTGCCATTAAATGAAGAATTCAATAATGAGGAGGATTCAGAAGATGAAGATTAATAGATGCTGCAAAGACTGTGAGTATATCCAAAGCATTGCTATTAATAAGCAGATGTATTTCTGTGACCATAGAGACAGGACAGATGATATAGGGAAGCTTGCTGAAAATAATCTGACAGAAGCAGTTCCTGCATGGTGTCCATTAAGAGAGTATTGAGAATATGGTAAACATCAAAGGAAGGGAAGGTAGTGAATGTACGGCAGAGTAACAAGATATTATCCAGACAGGGGGATTTGGCTTTATTCTGGGTGAGGATGACAATACATATTTTATTCATGTATCGAAGCTGTATGGTGAACAGATTGACAGGGGATATTATGTATATTTCAAACCATTCAGAAATGAAAAGAGCGATTATAATGCAAGAAATGTAAATGTGATTGAAGTACCAGAAAGAAAAAAGTCTATAGGAAAGCGTAAGAGGGCAAAGAATGTTTAAAATTAACTGCTTTAAAGAGAAACGTTGTTTAATGGCATACCATTTTTGCGAGAATGATAAAATCAGTCTCAGACCTGAGAGAGTGTATGGAATTTGGAATACTTGGTGGAATGATGATTTTACTATACAGGATCATCCCATTTATAAAATCCACAAGGGACAGCTTATGCATAATAAAAAAGATTCCAATAAGGATGATGAATTACTGGCAGAATGCAATCAGGTATTCCAGAAAATATATACTTTTGTAGCTGACTATGCGAAAAATCATAGCAGAGCAGAAGCAAGAGAAGCCATTAATAAACAGAGAATCCGTCAGTTGAGAACATTAAAGCATGTAGCACGTAAAAAGGGACAGACTGTAGTAATGATTAAAAATAAAGTTGGTAGCGGAAGATTAGCTGTTTATCTTCTTATTGGCAAAGATTTCAAGAAAACAGGTGATTATGATACTCTGCTC
>JAXFBD010000126.1:0-3440 GCA_034118545.1 Blautia sp. | reverse complement strand
CTTTTTTTATTCCAGGCTCTGAAATCATAATCTGTTCCGCTGACAATCACATAATCGCAGTCATAATGACTTCCGTTTTCCTGCGGTTTCAGGTAATCCTCATGAAGACCCTTAACAGAAGAAGTATATACCCCGTGACTGGAGGCTCTGCATTTGTCAACATAACTTTCCTGCGGCCCCATTCCAAAATATTCCACCTGATCCATATTCTCCGGAAGGAACATTCTGAACCCAAATCTGGGAAGTTCCGGGAAATCCATATTTCTGGAAACATCCATTCTGAGAGATACTTCTCCGGAGCTGCTGACCGTCCAGACAACATCCATATTCATGATTCTCTGCACTGTCACTGCAGTCATGGACATCACGCTGTGGATTTTCACATAATCTCCGTAAGTTGTATATTCCGTCTCGTACACCCGGGAAAATGCCTTATCATACATGGCTTTTTGCCATTCCTCCCGGATATACATGTCGTTATCCGTAGGCGCTCTCCATATATTCCACTCCATCGGCCTGTCAAGAAGTGCTTTTCCCTCTGCCTTTATTTCCTGGAATACTCCATACAGCTTATCGTAAATATATGTGAATGCCCTTCCCTCAATAATTAACCGGGTATCCGTTTCTGAAACAATAAGCGGCAGAAACTGTTTCTTTTTGTTTTCCTGCTCCCATGCCTGACTTTTCTGATTTTCAGGCGCACTGTTTTCAAGCAGTATTTCATCAAAACCGAGAAGTTGTCCCTTTTTTCGGAAAGGATCCTCTGTTTTAAGACGATAGAAAATCTTCAGGTAGCTTCTTCCTTTTTCCGGAATGTGAATCAGAAGCACTGTTTTTCCTTCTTTTCGGGCAAAAATGGCAGGAATATTTTCCAGATCAGCCTCTCCGGAAGCAACAATTTCTCCATCTGTACTCACTTCATATGTAAGATAAAGATATTCCTGTAAAGTCACATAATTCATCTCATTTTTCAGCACCAGCTCTCCAGTCTTCTGGTTATATCCAAGGACTCTCGCCGGTCTGTGAACATTTTTATACTCCATAAGACCTGTATGAGGTGTACGGTCCGGATAGACAAGACCATCCATGCAGAAATTTCCGTCATTGGGTTCTTCGCCAAAATCACCGCCATAATAATACCTGTCTTTTCCTGTCTCTGTTTTGCCTTCATATACTGCATGATCACACCATTCCCAGACAAAAGCTCCGCAAACACAGTCATATTTCTCAATCAGTTCAAAATAATCTTCATAATCTCCCGCACCATTTCCCATAGAATGACAGTATTCACACATAATAAACGGCTTGTCCGGTTCAGACTCTGCATAATCGATCACTTCCTGAAGTCCCGGATACATACGGCTGTAAAGATCCAGATTGGAATAGTCATATTTTCTTCTGCGTCCCTTATAATAAGCACTTTCGTAATGTGTCAGACGGCTGGGATCATATTGTTTCGTCCATGCCAGAGCATTTTCGAAGGTACAGCCATATCCGCATTCATTTCCCATAGACCAGATAACGACACAGGGGCGGTTTTTATCTCTTTCCACCAGTTTCTGAACTCTGTCTAGTGTGGCCTCATTAAAATCAGGATTGTCGGAAATCAGTTCATTCCACCTTAAAGCACGCTCCGCCTCCGTAATATCTGAGTAATACTGCGTCCATGAACCGTGACTTTCATTATCTGCCTCATCAATAACAAAAAATCCATATTTATCACACATCTGATAAAACATGGGCTGATTGGGATAATGGCTGGTACGGACAGCATTAAAGTTATGCTGTTTCATCATCTCCAGATCTTTTTTCATCTGTTCCACGCTTATTACAGAGCCTGTGACCGGATCTGAATCATGGCGGTTTACACCCCGGAATTTAACCTGCGCTCCATTAATATATACAATACTGTCTTTTACACAAATCTCACGGATTCCGATATTTTCTGTAATCACCTCATTTTCTGTTTCCAGAATCAGAGTATACAGATACGGCTGCTCACTGTTCCATAAATGGGGCTCTGTAATTAAAAACTCCCCATCTCCCTCATATACAAATTCCGTTACCATTTCTCCACAGGCATCATATACACTGGCTTTAACCGGGAGAATCTTATCTGAATACTTTGTGCGAATGCTTACTCGGGCATTATGATCTTCAAGTTTTGTATTAATAAAATAATCAAAAATTCCCTGCTCCGGTCTTTTCATCAGGTAAACATCTCTGAAAATCCCACTTACACGCAGCTTATCCTGGTCTTCAAGATAGCTTCCGTCACACCACTTTAATACCAGTACAGCAAGTGTGTTCATTCCTTCATTTATATACTGTGTTACATCAAATTCACTTAATCCGTGAGATACCTGACTGTAGCCCACATATTCCCCATTCAGCCACACATAAAAGCAGGAATCAACTCCTTCAAATTCCAGGAAAGCTTTCGGCGCCTCCTGATCCTTATGGTATGAAAAACGGTGGATATATGCTCCGCACGGATTCTCCCGGGGTACATAGGGCGGATCCACCGGAAACGGATAACGCAGATTTGTATACTGGTGACTGTCATATCCGTAATTCTGCCACACACCCGGAACCGGAATCAGATCAAATCCATCTGTACAAAAATCCGGCTCATAAAAATACTCTTTTACATCATAAACACTGTTATAATATCTGAATTTCCAGTTTCCGTTCAGCATCTGTATACGGTCAGATTTTTCTCTTTCTTCAATAAGACAGTCCATTCTGCGTGATGCAGGAATGTAGTAGCACCTGTCCGGCATGGTATTTTCATGAAGAATATGAAGATTCTCATAATATCCTGGTACGATCATATTTTGCACACTCCCTGTTTTTTCTATTATTATATTATTTATTCTTCAAAAAACATATAAACCGTATTGGACAGAACATGCACAAAATGATACACTTTATATATATTTCTCTCGATACATACACAAAATTCAATTAGGCGGATTCTGCCTGTGTATACTGATTCCGCATACTGGCACAACACCAAACTTGATTTCAAAGATAAAAAACATCCCCTTTTTGTAGGAAGCTGCGGCACATATCGCCTGTACACCAAATACAAGCTGCCCACTTACCGCCCCCGCGGCAGACTGGATTACCAGCTTCTGTATATCGCTTCCGGAAAAGCTCATTTTTATTTTAACGGAAAAAAAGAAATTCTCTCTGCCGGAAACATGGTATTATACCACCCCCGGGAAGAACAGCGTTATTATTATTACGGAGCTGATCATACGGAGGTATACTGGGTTCATTTCACCGGCAATAATGTAAAAAATAGTAGAATTTTTCTCTCTGCCGCAAGATGATTTTAGGTCGGTTGAGGGATTAGAAAACGCCGGAAACCCGCATAAACTCTATGTTTTTGCGCGTTCTCGGCGTTTCTTTTATCGCCTGTGTTAGTGGTGCTT
>JAXFBD010000125.1:0-16512 GCA_034118545.1 Blautia sp. | reverse complement strand
ACAAACTGAAGTCTGTCACCCACGAGTTTTACTTCTCTTGGAATATTATAATGTCCGCACCATCCTTCTGTAAAGGTTGCTCCCCAGTCCTGAAAATGCGGCATCCACTCCCATTCATTTGCCCATGTTACGACAATACGTCGGTTATCCGGAGCCAGGAAAGACTGTGGTGCATAATAATCAAATCCCCAGTCAATTTCTTCTGTTGTATGACTAAAGAACTTTCCTGTTTTGTAATCAAAATCTCCCACCTGATAAACAGAAGTATGATCTCCCACACCTATAGGCGAATAAGTGAGAACAAAGCGATCTCCCATTTGGAAAAAGTCCGGACATTCCCACATTCTTCCGCCTTCTCCGCGGCTTTCGGCGAGAACATTAAAGAATGACCAGTGCAGCATATCTTTTGAACGGTATAATAAAGCCTGTGCCTTATCATGACGGCTTGCCGCACATACCATATAAAAAGTATCCTCGTGTTTCCATACTTTTGGATCCCTGAATTCCCCGGGCAGGACACCTTCCGGAGCCGTAATTACAGGATTTCCTTCGTATTTACAAAAATGAACTCCGTCCTCACTCCAGGCAATACACTGTGACTGCTCGTTTCCTTTTCCCGTATTCGTTGCTGCGGTATACATCAAAAACAGCTTCCCGTCATGCTCAATGGCACTTCCGGAAAAACAGCCGCCCTTTGGGTGATTATCGCAGCTTTGGCTGGGAGCAAGTGCCAACGGAAGATATTCCCAGTGCAGCATATCCTCACTTACCGCATGGCCCCAGTGCATGCTGTCCCAAAAACATCCATAAGGATTATACTGGAAAAAAATATGATATTTTCCTCTGAAATAAATCAATCCATTGGGATCATTCATCCACCCTGTCTGCGGCATAAAATGATACTTCTGGCGCATCCTCCCCTTTTCTACAGTCTCATTTTTTCGGTCAATTTCCCGTTGGGCCTTTTGAATATTCTGTATCATCAGTTCCTGTGACATAAAAATCCTCCATATTTAACCTTTTACCGCTCCTGCAGTCATTCCCTGAACAATATATTTCTGTGCGGCAATAGAAATGACCATAACCGGGAAGCTAAACAAAAATGCTCCCGCACACATTGGTCCCAGATCCAGATTATATGCCGACAGGAATCCTGCCAGACCGACTGTAAAGGTTTTCGCTTTTGTGCTTGTAAGCAGCAATGCTACCAGGAAGTCGTTCCAAGCCAGGAAAAGCGTAAAAATAAATGCAGTTGCCAGTCCCGGTGTACAGATCGGCAAAATAATCCTTGAAAATGTCTGTAAACTGGAAGCTCCGTCAACATAGGCTGCCTCATCCAGAGTTGTAGGAATTCCCTCATAAAAGCTCAGCATCGTCCACATAACAAATGGCATATTAATTGCCGCGTATACAATGATCAAAGCAATTTTCGTATCATATAATCCAATTTTGCATATGAGTTCATAAATAGGAACTATGATACTTGAAGTCGGTATCATTTTTAAACATAAAATTAACACAACCAGAAAAACAGACAGTTTTGCTCCTGATCTCTGGATGGCATAAGCTGCCAGAGATCCCAATATCAGAGCGATCAGCGTACTGATAAGAGCTGTCGTCAGACTGTTTACCAGATAGTAAACTCCATCCATTCTCTCAAATAATCCGAAAAAGTTTTCTACAGAAAAACTCTTTGGGAAAAATGACGGAGGAACTGCAATTACTTCTGCTCCGGGTTTAAAGGAGCAGCAAATTACATAGATGTAAGGAAACAGCCAGAAAATAGTCAACACGATCGAGACAATGACCGCAAATTTTTTACCCAGTTTTTTATTACCTTTCACGTTTTCATCTCCTTATCAAACTAAAATTTCCTCATCCTTTTTTCTTTGGATTCCAAAGACTCTGCATGAAAACTAAAGTGAAAATTACCAGCACTGCAATAAAGATCACTGCCATCGCACTGGCATATCCGGTATTATTAAATCTCGTCAGTGTTTTATAGATAATAATACTGATCGTTTCAGAGGAACTGTTTGGTCCGCCTTCTGTCATTGCCCAGATAATATCAAAGGTTCTTGCCGCGTCAATAATTCGAACGGATAACGCCGTCAGAAGAATCGGTTTAATCATCGGCAGCTTGATATAAAATATCTCCTGAAGCAGGGATGCTCCATCGATTTTTGATGCTTCCACCATGCTGCCGTCCAGACCCTGAAGACCAGCCAGAATCATCAACATCATAAATGGCGTTGTAAGCCAGATATCCGCAATGCAGCATGCGATCAACGACCATTTCGGATCCGCCAGCCATAAAATATCACTGCTGTCGGACAAAATATGAATTCTTGTAAGAAGCTCATTTACAATACCAAAGCTGGAGCTCATCATCAATTTCCATGTAAGACCTGCAACCAGCGGCGCGATCATCAATGGAGCCATCATCAGGGAACGTACAACTTTGCTCCCACGATAATTTGTTTCAAATAATAATGCAAAAAATATACCAAATACGGTTTCAAATCCAACTGCTATCAGGATATAAAGCAGTGTATTTTTCAGCTGCTTTAGAAAACCACCTGCTGTAAATGCCTTTATATAATTATCCAGTCCAATAAATGCACGGTCACCTGTAATTCCAATTTTAAAAAAACTGTCAATCACCATAGTGATAATGGGATAAATCAGGAATGCTCCCATAAAAATGGCACCCGGCAGGAAAAATAATAACAATGTTTTTCTTGATATTAATCTCATTATTTCATCCACCTTTTTAAAAAAGGGTATTCTAACTGCTTTTAGCACATCTTAGAATACCCTTCGCCTTAATAATTCACTGAACTAAAATCAATTTTATCTAAATATTAATATCCGATTGCTTCAATTTCAGCAGCAGCATTTTCCAGAGTAGAAGCAACATCAGCACCGCCCAGACAGGATTCCACAACACCTGTAAGAACCTCTTCTACCATGGACCATGTTGTAACCATTGGTCTTGCCTGAGACTGAGATGCAGCTAAAGTATCAAGAACTGCAAGTGTATGCTCATTTCCTTCTACTTTTCCGGCCTCTTCGTATACGGAAGTTCTGCCTGCAATCTTCAGAGTCAGATCCATGTAATCTGCGTTGTGATCATACATATATGCCGCATATTTTTCAGCCATTTCTTTATTTTCGGAATTTTTCATAACACATTCATACCATGGGCCTGTTGTTGCACCGATTCCGGCACTTCCGGCGATCATAGGTGCACATCCAACTTTATCCGCACCCAATGCAGCTACTGCTGCCGGATACTGATGGCTCCAGTTAAGCTGCATAGCAACTTTTCCATTTGTGAACAGTTCCTGAGACTCTGTTGATGCAGTCGCCAGAGAATCTGCCGGTGTATAATCAGCATTTGCATTTTCCACCATAAAGTTAAGAGCATCAACATAAGCCTGATCTGTGATATTTACATTACCATCTTTATCATATACAAGTCCTTCTGCTCCTGCCTGACATGCAAAATCAAGGAATGAGCAAACAGCATCAGAACCACTTCCAAATACAGTTGTTCCATACATTTCATCTGTTGCAAGTTCAGCAGCTAAAGCTTTATATTCTTCCCAGTTTGTAGGAACTTTATCTTCCGGAATAAGGTCTTTTCTGTAGATCAGAATCTTGGAATTAACCCACAGCGGATATCCCAGTAAGTTTCCGTCAATCGTTCCGCTTCCTTCCAGTGTCGGAAGAAAATCACTGGTATCTGCATCTGCCAGCGGCTCAATTGCATCTGCAAATGCTGCCAGCCATACAAAGTCCATACATGCAACATCGTGAGCTGCCTGTCCTGCTTTGATTTCTGTGGATAATTTGTCATACATACCTGTGTAAGCAACAGCATCCACAATAACCTTACATCCTGTTTCTTCTTCAAATGCCTCTGCTGTAGCATTTGCCAGAGCTTCTGCCGGAGATCCGCTTTCAACTAATACTGTAATGCTGTCTCCACCCTCTGATGCAAACACCTGGCCAGACATCATAGTTCCCATCATTGCTGCTGCAAGTAAGATGCTAAGTGCTTTTCTTTTCATGTTTTTTCTCCTTTTCTTTTTGAATTCTTTTGTTCAAGTCGACGCTCGCGAAGACCTGATGCACGATTCTGGTCAGCTCCTTCTGACATTTACCTGACAGAATCGCTGCAGGATACAATCTGTAAAATCCTTCTTTTTTCATAAATGCAAGACTCTCCACGGCGCCTGTGGAACCCGTTCCATATATGTCAAAAAAAAGAGGGGTTTATCATTTTGTACCCTTTGTGGAACCCGTTCCACTTCTGATAAACCCATCATAGTTCATTTTAATTTATCTGTCAATATTATTTTAAAAACTTAAATCTTTTTATGCAATATGTCCTATTTCTTCCCGTTTTTTTATGCAATACAACTTACAGAAGAATGGCAGCTTAAATCACAAAACCGTGGTTTTCCCTTTGCGAAGCTGAATATTTAATGTTACCTGCTCTTTGTCATATACAGTTCCATTAATCTGTTCACCCAGCAGACGTACCGCTTCTTTTGCCAGCTCCTCCACCGGCTGAACAATCGCGGTTATCCGCGGCTCCACAATATCTGTTACAAAAGTTCCGTCATATGCTACTATCTTCACATCTCTCGGTACTTTTAAATGATTTCTGATTATCTCATTCATACATTCTATTGCCAGCTCATCTACCGCAAACACTCCATCGTAGACAAAAGGTTTTTCAAATACTTCCTTCACAACCTTTCTGTAATACTTTACATCAAAGCGGTTCCAGTCCAGCTCATAGGCGCATACCTGTATATTATTTTCCGTCATAATACGGTCAAACTCGCGATGACGTTCATGATATGGAGAATTTACCACCGTTGTACCTCTGAAATGCAGTACATGTTTACATCCGTTTCGAATCAATACCTCCGCCGCCAGACGGCCTCCTGCTTTGTGGTCAACTGCAACTACGGGAATATGATCTCCAAGATAACGATCCAGTGCAACAATGGGTTTATGGATTTTTAAATACTCTTCAACATCCAATGAATGTACTCCCGTAATAATACCATCTACAATATGCCTGTTCAGCATGTCAAGATACTCTAATTCCGCATTTTTAGCCAATTCAGTATTACATACCATCATTTTGTATCCTGCTTTATACAGCTCTGCCTCAACATTGTTAAGAAATTCTGAGAAAAAAGGCGAAGTAATACTGGGCACTACTACAGCAATAATTCCACTTCTTTTATGATAAAGATTTCTGGCAAGTTCATTAGGAGTGTAATTTAATTCTTTCATTGCAAGTTCAATTTTCTCACGGGTTTCATCCGCTACATATCCACTGTTATTGATCATTCTGGATACGGTACCAACTCCAACCCGTGCCCTTTTCGCTACATCCTTAATTCCTGCCACAATTCTTCACCTCATATTTCCTACACACTTATACACGTAAACTAACATTTCGTAAACGACACTCAAAGTGCCTTTAGATTACATTATAATTTTTTTATATAAAAGTCAAATAAATTTTATTGTCCCTGACACCATAAATACCCCATAAATACCATAAAAATTTCTTTTTTGTGGTATAATTATGGCAGCTGGTAAAAATACTGCAAATATTACGCGGGCTGTTTCCCGCTGATAAAAGAAACGGAGGAAAAAAATGTCTATAGATTCACAGAAAATCCTGTCCCGTGCGGAACAGATCAAATCAGAAATCATTGCTGACCGAAGAGAAATCCATCGTTGTCCGGAAGTGGGAACGACCCTTCCCAGAACAAAGGAATATGTAAAAAAACGTCTTTCCCAAATGGGTTATGAGCCCGTTGAAATATGTGAAAGCGGTATCGTTGCAACGATTACGGGAGAAGATACCGGAAAATGCATTCTTCTTCGTGCCGATATGGATGCACTGAAAGTAACCGACAAAACGGATCTTGATTTTAAATCAGAAAACGAAAATATGCATGCGTGCGGTCATGATATGCATACAGCCATGCTCCTGGGAACAGCCAGACTCCTGAAGGAATTCCAGAGCGATCTGCAGGGTACTGTCAAGCTTGTTTTCCAGCCGGATGAAGAAGGCTTTACCGGTGCAAAATCCATGCTAAAAGCAGGCGTTCTTAATAATCCGACACCTGCTGCCGGACTTGCCCTTCATGTAAATTCCGGCACTCCTTCCGGTCTGATTCTCTGCGGACGGGGAACCTTTATGGCAGGCTGCACACTTTTCAGAATTACTGTAAAAGGCATCGGCTGTCATGGTGCCATGCCGGAAAACGGCGTGGATCCGCTGAACATCGCCGCACATATTTATCTGTCTCTTCAGGAGATCGTCTCCAGAGAAATCCCGGCCAAATCCCCTGCCGTTGTCACCATTGGCAAACTCTGCGGCGGACAGGCACCGAATATCATTCCTCAGGAGGCTGTCATCGAAGGCACTATCCGCACCTTTGACCGCGACCTTTCCGCTCATATACTGGAGCGTATCTCATCAATCGCAAAATGTACAGCAAAAGCTTTCCGGGGAAGTGCAGAAACTGTGGAGCTTTCCTCTGCTCCTCCCCTTTTGAACAATCCCGACCTGGTTAATCAAATGGGTGATTATGCCGAAGATTTATTTGGAAAAAAACTGGTTTACCGGGTAGATGAAGGCGGCATGGGATCTGAAGATTTCGCCTCCTATACCTACGAACTTCCATGTTCCTATCTGTTGATCGGTGCCGGAACCAAAGGAGAAAATCCTCTCTACGGAGAACCAATGCATAATGAAAAAGTAGTTTTCAATGAAGATATCCTGGCAAAGGGAGCCGCACTTCATACCTATTGCGCCTTAAAATGGCTGCAGGAATCAAAGCCGGAAGAATAAAAACGATCATACTATATGGCTAATTAAATATTCTCTGACTCGTGAACCTGTTTTCTGGACCTGCTTTCCTCATTTTCACATCAGCAGGTCCAGTTTTTCTTCCTAGATACTCTGTTTTGGATCTATTTCCTGCTTCTCCCTGCACACGAGTCCAGTTTTCCAAATCTGCACATCACACATATCCCGTATCATCAGCCCCTTATCCACATCATGTGTCAATTTTTATGGTATTTGTAACAAAATGTATATTATACTTGACAATATGTCACCGTCATGCTAAAGTATACTCATCAAAAGGGTACTCGCTGCAGCAAGCCAAAATAAAACAGCCTGAAAAGGCCAAAATGACACAGGAGGTATATTATGAGTATAAGTTACATTATGGGTCTTCTTTTGGGAGCAGCCATCGGAATCTTACTGGTTGCGATCATTGTCCGCATCTGTCGGGGACGCTGGACATTCCGCTGCAAAAATGAATATGATGAACGCCAGAACATTGCGCGGGGCAAAGCCTACCGGGACGGCTTCTGGTTTATGGCCATTTCCCTGCTTCTTCTCACCATTATCACACAGACGCTTCCGGAGTTTGTGACTTCCTATATGCGCGAATGCGTTATGACTATCTGCTTTGCCGGACTGGGGGTATATGTTGTAAGCTGCGTCATGCGGGATGCCTATCTGGGACTCCACGACAAACCCAAGCCATGGAGCATGGCCATTGGAGCTATCGCACTTATGAATCTTATTATCGGCATCCGCAATGCCCATACAGATGGAATCCGGGAAGGTCTGCTGAATCTTTACTGCGCACTGCTGCTTCTTCTCGTTCTTGTCTCACTTGGCATTCACGAAATCATGCTGAAAAGAATGGATAAGGGGGAAGACATTTGAAGAATCTTCGTTTAAAATCAGCCCGTGCGGCAAAAGACCTGTCACAGCAGGCACTGGCTGAAATGGTAGGTGTTTCCCGCCAGACCATTAATGCCATTGAAAAGGGGGATTACAATCCTACCATCAAGCTTTGCATTGCTATCTGCAAGGCACTGGACAAAACTCTGGATGAACTGTTTTGGGAGCAGGACTAAAAAAGACCTGCTCCCATTTTTTACACTTCTAAAATATCTGCCGCCTCAAACTCCCCGTAAGGTGTCCGGACCACCCTGCAGGGCCAGTCTGCAGTTCTTGTTAAAATCTCAATTCCATCCTCCCACAAAATAGTTGTTTCCTCGCATTTTGTTCCCTGAATTGTGGGATTCCATGCATAAGCCTGTCCTGTGAAAATACGGCCGGGACAGTCCGGTGTAACCACAAATTCCCTGCAGCCGTAACCCGTGGGGCCGCCCTGATGATGCATTTTCCATTCCCCGTCATAACCGACTTCTGCATAGAGTGCTGTCACTTTTTCAAAAAAATCCTTATATGACGGCTGAGTCTTCATCATACACTGCATAGCTGCAAAAATATATTGCGTCTTATCAAGCCGTTCTCTGATCACTTCCGGAACCGGCTGAAAATAAACCATTCTTGTCATACTGATGTTCAAGCCGTATTTCTCACCGCCCAGAACAACCATCAGACTGTTTCGGATCACTTTATCCGTGGGAACAGGATGACGGTATTCAAGAATCCTCTCGTCACTTCCCACCAGCACGCAATCCGGGCTGACTCCATTCAGAATACAACGGGATTTCAAAAGAGCAGCAACCTCTTTTTCCGTCTGGCCCGGTCTTGCCTCTCTGGCAGTCTGTTCCACGATTTTTGCACAAAGCTGACCGATTTCACGGTATCGTTTTATTTCCTGTTCATTGAGATGCATGCGCAGCTCCATCATCTGAGGCTGTACATAAACAGTCCCGGAAATCAGCGTATCCGACGCGTAATTTTTGCCCGCACAGTATTGCTTCAGAAAGCCGCCCAGGGTTTCATACCACGGCACCAGAATCGGTCTGGCATTCAGAGCATTCTGCTCTTTGCTCATTCTGGGACAGTCACTGCTGTCGGCCAGAAGCTCCAGAGAGCCGTCTTTCTTCAAAAGCAGATAACCGATACCAACCTCTTCATTAGTTACCACTGCATTTTCATTTTCTCCGGTAATCCATTTAAAATTATCTCTTCGTCCAAGGATGATTCCCTCATAAGAGGAGGCATCCAGCCATTTTTTCAGGCGATCCAGATTTTCTGACATACTACTCCATCTCCATATTTACACAAACCTTACCTGTTTTTCCTGTTGCAAATACACGGAAGGCTTCTTCTGTTTCCCGAAGAGGATAACGGTGTGTGATAATCTGGGAAGGATGGATTTTTTTACGGTCCAGGAATTCCACAAGACGCTCCATGTTGCCCACAGATGTTACCCATGAACCGTGAAGAGTCAGATTCTTATGCAGCAACAGCGGGCTTGGCTCAAAGGTAACCGTTCCCTGCTCGCCAAGGAAAACCACATTGCCCCACATCCTTGCCGCTTCCAGACATCTGTGACGTCCGACAGAGCTTCCGGAGCAGTCTATGGCTACTTCCACACCCTTTCCGCCGGTGAGCTTCATAATTTTATCGATCACATCATCGTCGCCCTTCAGAACCTCATCTGCCCCAACATTTCTGGCCATTTCCATTCTCTGCTCCACAATATCCACACCTATGGTTTTCGCTCCCATGGCTTTTGCCAGAATCAGCGCAGCCTGTCCTACAGGGCCAAGTCCCATGACCAGCACAGTGTCACGTCCGGATACATTTGCACGGAGAAGTCCCTGATAAGCAGTTCCAAAACCGCAGGCGATCATTGCGCCATCCTCATATGTAAGAAAGTCCGGAAGATGAATGCAGGTGGAAACATCTGCCACCATATACTCTGCCAGAGCGCCGTCTCTCTGCCAGCCGTAGGCACGTCTCTCCGGCTGCTGACAATTGATAAAGAACCCTTTTTTGCACTCATCACAATAGCCGCAGCCCTGGATATGATACACAACTACCCGGTCTCCAACCTTAAAATCAGAAACACCTTCGCCCACCTGAACCACCTGTCCGCTGGGCTCATGTCCTGCGATCACATCATCATATCTTGCACCGCCTGTTTTGTCTGTGTGCTCATAGTATATAAATTTCAAATCACTGCCGCACAGGCTGGCTGCTTTCATTTTCAGAAGAACCTGTCCGTGACCTGGCGCGGGAACATCCTGTTCAACCTGCTGAACCTTTGCGCCTCCCGGAAGCTTCATACCGATCATTTTTTTTGGAATCTCATTGCGCATTGTTTTTTCCTCCTTTATGTATCTATCATACCCTTTTCACAAATCAGTTAAAATAAACAATCCTGCAATTTGATGGACTATATTCCTGCTGTTACAGATAATCCCCGTTGCGGTATTCCTTGGGCGAAACACCTGTCACCTTCCTGAAGATTCTGGAAAAATAATAGGGATCCTCATATCCCAGCCTCTGTCCCACCTCTGACACACGAAGATCTGTGGATTTGAGCAGCTTACAGGCTTCCTGCATTTTCAGGCTGATAAAAAAATCAATGGGCGCTCTGTCCGCATATTTTTTGAACACTGCATTGATATAGCTTTTGGAAAGCTGCATTTCTGCTGCCAGGTCCTCCAGCTTCAGATTTTCACCCATGTGCTTATACATATAACGGACAATGGCTGTCACATGACGATTCTGTATACTGACCTCATCCGCCTTTTCCCGGTAATAAATCTCCGAAAGGATCAGTCCCAGAACCTGCGAAATATAAATAAAGTTTCCCTGGGTGTAATTTCGTTCCAGAACACGAAAAAGCACATCAAAAAGCGTTATGATCCGCTGTTCCCCGTTATGGGAATTTATATCAATAATTTCACATTTATCCAGAGGATAATAATCTGTATTTTCCCCTTTAAAATGAACCCAGAAAATACTCCAGGGATCTTTCTCCCGGGCATAGTAGCGGTGCTTTTTTCCCTTTGGAATACAAAATGCCTTATGACTGCCTATAGCGTATTCCCGGTTCTCCACAAAGATGCACCCCTCACCGTCCGCACAATAGATGAGAATATATTCCTCAATACCGTCCTCCCGCTCCTTATAATGATTTTTTGCATTTGGGAAAAATCCCACATCCGTCAGATACAGTGCCTTTACCAGAGGATGCTCCGCATAATTGCCAAAAGATTCCGTAGGAATAATAAAATACTGTTCATCCTTAAATCCGTCCTGCTTTTTTTCCATAGCCTTTTTCCTCCATAAAAAAAGTATAGCACCTGCCGTACTATTTTTCATCCACTATTGGAATATAATCCATCTTTTCAATAAATATGATATTCAATTTACTCTTTCCCTGTGATACCTTTACATTACAGAAGACATCTGCATTTTCAGACAGACAAAGCAGATCGAAATTCGCAAACAGGAAAAGGAGAACGCTTATGCAGTCAAATGTTACAGTACGGGAAGCCACCGTTACCATACCCACATATAAAGTTTATCCCCCGGAAAAAAGCCCTCTTTTCATCGAAAACCGTGCTTACCAGGGAAGTACGGGAAAGGTCTATCCTCTCCCTGTCACAGAAAAAATTTCCGACGTAAAAGAGGATGTGAAATATCAGGCAGTTTTTCTGGAAAATGATTATCTCCAGGTTATGATCCTTCCTCAGCTGGGAGGCCGGATCCAGCGTGCCCTGGACAAAACAAACGGCTACGATTTTGTTTATTATAACCATGTGATTAAGCCGGCTCTGGTGGGTCTGACAGGACCGTGGATCTCCGGCGGTATTGAATTTAACTGGCCTCAGCATCACCGCCCCAGCACCTACTCTCCTGTGGATTATTCCTTTGAGCAGAAGGAAGACGGCTCTGCCACCGTATATTTAAGCGAAATCGACAAAATGTATGGCACCAAGGGCATGGCTGCCATTACCCTTTATCCGGACAGGGCCTACATAGAAATCAAAGGACAGCTTTATAATAATACAGCCACACCTCAGACCTTTTTGTGGTGGGCAAACCCGGCTGTTCCGGTCAATGATCATACCTACTCTGTATTCCCGCCGGATGTACACGCCGTGATGGATCATGGAAAACGTGCCGTTTCCACCTTCCCCATTGCCACAGGAGAATATTACAAATATGATTATTCCGAAGGAATTGATATTTCCATGTACAAAAATATCAAGGTGCCCACCTCTTACATGGCAGCACATTCTGATTACGATTTTATCGGTAACTATGACGAAAATCTGCAGGCAGGACTTCTCCATGTTGCAGATCATCATATTTCTCCCGGCAAAAAGCAGTGGACCTGGGGAAATGCCGACTTTGGCCGGGCATGGGACAGAAACCTGACAGAAACAGACGGCCCCTACATTGAACTGATGACCGGTGTTTACGCCGATAATCAGCCGGATTTCACATGGCTTAAGCCTTACGAAGAAAAAACCTTCACTCAGTATTTCATGCCCTACAAGGGTGTGGGACGGGTGAAAAATGCCACAAAGGACGCCATGATAAGCTTTGACATTAAAGACGGCAGCGCCGAAATCGCACTTTATACTTCATCCGTTCAAAAAAACCTTACCGTCACAGTCACAAAAGAAAACCAGACATTATATACATCCCGGACTGATACCACACCCAGTAGCTGCTTCCATGATACATTTTCCACAGAGCTTCCCTCTGTTGACGGCTGCACCGTCACCGTATCCACCGGCGAGGGCCGCATTCTGGTGTCCTACACCGCCGTAAAACAGGAGCCTGTCCCCACACCGGAACCGGCAAAACCACTCCTGCCGCCGGAAGAACTGAAGTCCACAGAAGAGCTGTTTCTGGGTGCACAACATCTGGAGCAGTACCGTCATGCCACCTTTGAACCTGCGGACTATTATGAAGAAGGACTCCGCCGGGATCCCACCGATATTCGCTTAAATAACGGATACGGCATGCTTCTTCTGAAGCGGGGACATTTCCACGAAGCCAGAAAGCATTTTGAAAAAGCCATCGAAAAACAGACCTGGAAGAATCCAAATCCATATTACGGCGAGGGTTACTATAACCTGGGACTGGCTCTTTATTATCTGGGCAAAGAGAAAAAAGCCTACGATGCCTTTTATAAGGCTGTATGGAGCCACGAGACCCAGAGCAGCGGCTTTTACTGGCTGGCAGCCCTTTGCTGCAAAAAAGGCGATTATGAGCAGGCTCTCACCTTTGCAGAGCAGTCTCTGATACGGAACTGGCACAATATGAAAACACGTACCTTAAAGGCTGCCATTCTCCGCGCACTGGGAAAAGACAATCGTGCTTTCCTCAAGGAAAGCCTTGCCATTGACCCCCTTTACATGGGATGTCTTTTCGAACAGGCTCTTTCACAAAAATCCGCGGACACCCTTTCTCCGGAAACCGACCTGAAAGCCTGGAAGGCATCCATGAGAAAAGAAGCCCATAATTATCTGGAGCTTTCCCTTGATTATATCCGTGCCGGATTTTACACCGATGCCCTGACCATCCTGGATTCTTCTCCGGAAAAATCTCCGCTGATATACTACTATCAGGGCTATGTTTATACAAAGCTTAATCAGAATACACAGGCTCTCAGTGCCTTCCAAAAAGGAGAAGAGGCAAATCCCGATTACTGTTTCCCCAACCGGATCGAAGAAATCCTCATTCTGGAATGTGCCATCCGAAGCCTTCCCTACGCACCTTTTGCCCACTATTATCTGGGAAATCTGCTCTATGACAAAAAACAGTACGACGACGCCATTTCCCACTGGGAAAGCTCCCGGGCAGAAAACGAAAGCTATGCCATGACATCACGAAATCTGGCTATTGCCTTTTACAACAAACGCCAGGATCCCATATCTGCCATGGCGCTGATGGAAAAAGCCTTTGAGCTGGAACCGGACAACTCCCGTTTCCTTCTGGAGCTTGATCAGGTATCCGCCAGAAACAATGTTCCTGTGGAAAAGCGCCTGGAAAGACTGAAAAAATATCCGGAGCTGGTAAAGGAACGGGATGTTCTCTATCTGGAATATATCACGCTCCTCAACGATACCTGCCAGTATGATGAAGCACTTTCCTGCCTGATGAGTCATCAGTTCCATCCATGGGAGGGCGGCGAAGGACGGGTCATAGGCCAGTACCGCTATGCACTGACCTGGAAAGCACTTCAGGAAATGGAAAAAGGCTGCTATGAGCAGGCCATAGAGCTCCTTTCCCGTACCTTTGCCTATCCTGAAAATCTGGGCGAAGGAAAGCTTCCCAATGTTCAGGATACAGTGGCTTTGTATTATACAGGACGCTGCCTTGCCTCTCTGGGCAAAAAAGAAGAAGCAGAAAAGTATTTCCGCATGGCCTCTGTGGGCCTTAACGAGCCCTCTGCTGTTCTTTATTACAACGATCAGTCCTCTGAAACCATTTTATATCAGGGACTGGCGCACCTGGCCCTTTCTGATACCCGGCAGGCAAAAAAAGCTTTCCATCAGCTGAAATATTTCGGAGAACAGCATATGTTTGACACCATCTCTCACGATTATTTTGCCGTATCTCTTCCGGAGCTGGAGGTATTTCCTTCGGATATGCAAAAGCGAAACATCTGCTACTGCCGCTATCTGACGGCTCTGGGCGAACTGGGCCTTGGAAATTACCATACCGCCGCCAGCCTTCTGGATTCCGTCCTTGAAATACAGGCAGACCACCAGGGCTGCCTGCAGCATAAATTGCTACTAAATCAGTTTACTGACTGATTCCGTCTTAAAAACCAAAAGCTGCCGCTTCACGATTACTCTTTCGTTAAAGCGGCAGCCTTTATTATTTCTGCTTTTTATCTTTCTTCAAAATTTATAAAATCTGTATGCGTTCCCACATATTTATAGGCCGGACGAATGATCTTACTTGTATTGATCAGCTCTTCCAGACGATGTGCGCTCCAGCCAGGCATACGAGCAATGGCAAAAATAGGAGTGAACAGCTCTTCCGGGATTCCCAGCATGGAATAAACAAATCCACTGTAGAAGTCCACGTTTGCACAGACATTTTTAAACAGCTTTCTGTGCTCCATGATCAGACGTCCTGCAAGACGCTCAACCATCTCATACAGAGCAAATTCATCCTGGAGGCCCTTCTCCTCTGCCAGATCTCTTGCAAACTTCTTCAGGATAACCTCTCTGGGGTCAGACAGCGTGTAAACCGCATGTCCCATACCATAGATCAGTCCGGAACCGTCAAAAGCTTTTTTATCCAGGATCTTCTGCAGATAATCTGCCACCTGTGCTTCGTCTTTCCAGTCAGTAATATGTGCCTTGATATCCGCAAACATATTCTGTACCTTCAGGTTGGCACCGCCATGACGTGGTCCTTTCAGAGAACCGATAGACGCTGCAGTGGAAGAATATGTATCCGTTCCTGATGAAGTTACTACGTGAGTGGTAAAAGTTGAGTTATTACCACCGCCATGCTCTGCATGAAGAATCAAAGCAATATCAAGAACCTTTGCCTCCAGCTCTGTGTACTCTCCGCTTGGGCGAAGCATCATCAGAATATTCTCTGCCAGAGACAGTCCTTTTTGCGGATTCCGGATAAAGAGCATCTCATCCCGGCGGAAGTGGCAGTAGGAATGATAAGAATAAACAGCAAGCAGCGGGAGCTTGCAGATCAGTTCCAGAGACTGCCGCAGCACATTTGCAGGTGTTATGTCCTCCGGATTTTCATCATATGTATACAAAGTCAGAACGCACCTCTGAAGTGCATTCATAATATTACCGTTGGATGCCTTCATAACTACATCACGAAGAAAGCGACCGCTTAAGTTCTGCATTTCAAACATTACATCAAGAAACATATCCAATTCCTGCTGATTAGGCAGCTTACCGAACAGAAGCAGATAAATGGTTTCTTCAAATCCGAATTTTCTTCCCTTTAAGCCCCTTACGATGTCATACACGTTAATCCCCTGATAATACAGGCATCCTTCTGCCGGAATTTTGCGGCCATTGATCAAATTATACGCGCAAACATCCGATATCTCTGTCAAACCTGTCAACACACCTTTACCAGCGGAATCTCGAAGTCCTCTTTTTACATCATATTCAATATAAAGATTGGGATTAATCCGGTGATTTTTCATAAGCTCGGCTTCCAGCTTCTTCATATCCATTTCATGACTGCCCAGCGTTCCCATCATAATTTCATTATCTTCCATATAAAACCTCCATTCCCCTGATTATGACAAAAAAACACCTCTCACGATACATCTTCGTAATCGGTGTTCTATACAGGTATAAAGTCCGTATCATTTCTCTCATTGACATATTTTACACGATATATTCACATAATACAAGAGCTTTTTTATTTCACCTGTAATATTTGTATATTTTATGTATAAAACAGATATATTCCAGAAAAAATATGCATATTTTCACAAATCACAGTTATACCTCAGTGATGATAGTTCTCTTCAGACTTTCCAGAACGCTCATCATCTGATATTTCAACAGAAAAGCAGCATTATAAAATTCCGGATACGTAACCTTAAGAAGATTCACAAGAGGAAGCACATATTTCTCCGTCTCATCAATGTATGCCGCCATCCGTTCCCTGGGAAAGCCGGTGGCCATAGTGGAAATATTATGACAGCGGTCAAGTAT
>JAXFBD010000124.1:0-68888 GCA_034118545.1 Blautia sp. | reverse complement strand
AGAACCGGGTGACAATCCCCTTCTGAAATGTTGAGCCTCCGGTGGATTGCAGGCGTGGTCAGTGGAAGAATGCTTCGCATTCGACCACGCCGCGGCAAGAACGCCAGAGACGTTCTTGAATAATAATTATAAAACAGAAAGAAGGAAAATCTATATGGGAAATCTCAAAGAAATGTTGCTAAAAGAACAAAAGCGGTTGGAGCATATTATCGAAATAGCCGTGGACAAATTAAAAGATGTACCACCAGGACGATTGCGGCTGTCCAGCAGTAATAACAAAACGCAATTTTACCATTGTTTATCAGAGGATAAGAAAAATGGTGAGTATATTTCAAAAACAAATGTGCAGCTGATTCGTCAGCTTGCACAAAAATCCTATGATGAGAAAGTATTAAAACTAGCTGAAAAGAGGCTGTCGCAGATAAAAAGAATCACAAAAGACTATGACGATGAAGAGATTGAAAAAGTATTTTTGCGTGAACATAGTGAACGCCGGAAGCTGATTCAGCCAATTGAGCTGATATGGGAACAACAATTAAAAGCATGGCTGGAAAAGGATTATAAAAGAAAAAAATTTCAGGAAGGTACTCCGGTAATATTAACAGAGCAGGGGGAGAGGGTACGTTCAAAATCTGAAAAAATTCTGGCAGATTATTTTTATCGAAATGGAATTCCATACAAATATGAATGTCCTTTATATTTGAACGGTCTCGGGATAATTCATCCAGATTTCACCTTTCTTTCCCCAAAAACAAAAAAAGAAATTTACTGGGAGCATAATGGAAGGATGGATGATCCTTTATATGCCCAAAATGCAGTGAAAAGAATACATGCATATGAAGAAAACAGAATTTATCCAGGTGAACAGCTGATTCTTACCTTTGAAACTGAGAGAATTATTCTGGATATGAGGTTAATAGAGCAACTCGTACATAAATATTTGAAATAACCTGTTGATAGGCAGATTTACATCTGCTTCCCAAAAGGGTAAAATAGTTGCTGGTGAAACTTTTTATGTCGTGCGGTATATGAAATATTGCGGTTTTTGGAAATGTGCCGTTTTGAACCGTGGATATTGGCATTTATTCCGAAGTGGATTTCCAGTTTGAGTAAGTAGTTGTTGAATACACAACCCATAAGGAGGAAAAAGACGTTTGCAGTAACAAAAGAAATGATTATCAAAGAATTGAAATCTATCGGTTTAGCGAAGAATGATGTGGTTATGGTTCATACTTCATTAAGGAGTATGGGATATGTATGCGGCGGAGCACAGGCTGTTATAGAAGCGTTAATAGAAATTGTTGGCCCAAATGGAACCATTATGATGCCGACACAATCCTGGAAAAATCTTGATCCGAAAGAGAGAGTTCACTGGGATGTTGATGAATCTGACTGGCAGATTATCCGAGATCATTGGCCTGCATATGATAAAAATATTACGCCTACAAATACGATGGGCGCTGTGGCGGAAATGTTTCGTACGTGGCCAGGAAGCATCAGAAGTGATCATCCGGCAAGATCTGTATGTGCATGGGGAAAGCACGCGTCATATCTTACAGAAAATCATGATTTATCCAACATATTTGGTGAAGGTTCTCCAATTGCAAAACTGTATGAATTAAATGGAAAAGTGCTTCTTTTGGGAGTTGGATATGATAAAAACACATCGCTTCATCTGGCAGATGTAAGAGCGGATTATCCTGACAAACATGATTGTATTGAACATAGTGCTGTTTTTGAAAATGGTATCAGAGTTTGGAAAGAATACAGTATATTGTTTGTTGATGGCGAGGATTTTGGTGGGATAGGATTGGATTTTGAAAAAGAAAATGAGATTGCGCGCGGCAAAATCGAAGAAAACCGTTGTAAATCCAACTGAAATTATGCGCCTGCCATTTTATAATAATTGCGTAAAGTCAAATGAGATACTGTTTTTAGGAGTGGTTATTTATGATTAGAAAAATTATCAAAATTAATGTTGAAAAATGCAACGGTTGTGGTGCCTGTGCAATTGCTTGTCATGAAGGCGCAATTGAAATGGTGAATGGAAAGGCCTGCCTTACCCGTGAAAATTATTGTGACGGACTTGGAGATTGTCTGCCGGCTTGTCCTATGGATGCGATTAGTTTTGAGGAACGCGAGGCGCCTGCCTATGATGAGGCAGCAGTTCTTGCTCATTCTGATAGTTCTATAAACACCCCTGTAGTCAGTCAGCTTTCGCAGTGGCCTGTACAGATCAGGCTTGTACCGGTAAGTGCACCGTTTTTTTGTGGAGCAAATTTACTTGTGGCGGCAGACTGCACGGCATATGCTTATGGGAATTTTCATAATGAATTTATTCGCAATCACGTCACGTTAATTGGTTGCCCAAAGCTTGATGAAGTAGATTATGCTGAAAAACTTACAGCAATTATCGCAA
This sequence comes from Blautia sp., assembly GCA_034118545.1. Classification (GTDB taxonomy): domain Bacteria; phylum Bacillota; class Clostridia; order Lachnospirales; family Lachnospiraceae; genus Blautia_A. The sequence goes on along the minus strand of JAXFBD010000124.1, from coordinate 66,469 downwards.
ACAACGATATTAAAAGCGTGACAGTTGTTCGTATGGAAGTACCTTGTTGTGGCGGAATTGAAAATGCAGTGAAACGTGCATTGATGGCAAGTGGAAAATTAATTCCCTGGAGAGTTGTAACTATTTCTTCGGATGGAAGAATATTGAGTTAAGTGGTGAAAAATGGGATATTGCTTATAACTTTCAGAAGGAGTTCCCTGCTTCAAGCTCGCAGAGCGATAGTACAGCGAATACTATAAATATATCAGAAACTTAGTACTCGCTGTACTGGCGTTGTGAAAAATAGTTTCAGCAGTTAATGCCTGATACAGAAACGGCAAAAGATGTAATAAAAAGTGGTTAAAATAATGAAATAACTGACTGACGTTCTACAATTTCCACATCCATAATGACAGGCGCTGATATGTCATTTTCCTCACCGCGAAGTTTTTTCAGAAGCAGCTGTGTTGCCTGGATAGCTTTTTGAGTAATGTTTTGAGAAATGGAAGTTAGTTTTGGGGAGGTATACTGACAAAGTCCAAGGTTATCGTAACCGATGACCGAAAGATCCACAGGGACACGCAGCCCTCCTAACCGGGCACCTTCCATTATTCCAATGGCACAGATATCGGCGGTTGTAACAGCAGCAGTAACATGTGCTTTTCCGGAAGCAATTTCTTTTCCTGCGAGGATTCCGGCTTCGTAAGAAGGAGAATAGCGAAAAATACATTCTTCGCGGAAAGGAATGCCGCTTTCTTTCAGAGCGCGGCAGTATCCGTTAAATCGTTTGGTAAGAAGGTAATTCCCTTCGTAATCAGCAACAAAAGCGATATGTGTGTGGCCTTTATTGATGACATATTTTGTTGCAAGATAGAGGCCTTTTTCATCGTCGGAACAAATATTAATAAGACCTGGAATATTTAAATGGCTGTCAAATACTGCAACCGGGCAGGGTGCAGATTCGATGAATTTGCGGAAAAAATCCTGCTGATCGGGATAGAGGAAAATAATCCCGTCCACATTCCAGTTTTTTAGAAGTTTTGTAATATCATCTTTTCGGGAAACAGAGCGAACCATTGTGTAATAGTTGTTGTGACGAAGTTCCCGTTCAATGGTTCCGATCATTGTACTGACGTATGGATTTTCCAGATAATTTACGTTATCAGAACCTTCATCCAGATGAATGATGATTCCAATGATAGATGAACATTTATTTGTAAGGCTGCGGGCAGAAAGATTCGGCACGTAGCCACATTCTTTGATAATAGCGTTTACTTTTTCAATTGTTTTTGCAGAAACGCGGTTGTGCTTACCGTTTATTACATTAGAAACGGTCATCATACTGACGCCGGCTTTTTCTGCAATGTCTTTTAATGTCATTATAATACCCCTTTTAATTTTAAAACCAAGGTTTATAATCAGAAATAAAATAAGTTTATAAACCTATTTGCGAAATGTTTTTCTGATATAATTATACTATATAAATGAATATAAATCAATAAAATAAAAGTTGATATTATAAAAAATGCATAAATTATTATCAGATATAATGTGCAAAACAATGAAAAAATAAAATAGTATTGACGCGAGTCGGTATATATGATAGTTTTACAATAGATTTAGCGCTAAACCGTATAAAGAAAAAACGAAACTATCATACAAAGAAGGGAACAAGATTATGAAGAGAAAAATTTTAGCAGCTGTAATGGCAGTGACTCTTGCGGTAACCGGTTTTGCAGGATGTGGCGGAAGTACGGAAAAGAAAAGTGAAGAAAAGGAAACGGCAAAAGCAGATGCTCCTACAGAACCATTTGGTGATACCATAAAATATGATCCTTCTGTGGAAATCAACGATGGAAAAGATATCTCAGTTGAATTATGGGAGTGGGGAAGTGACGACCTTTTCCAGAAAGTTATTGACGGATATACAGCAATTCATCCGAATGTTTCAATTAAGCTGGTTAACAATCCATGGGAAGATTACTGGACAAAACTCCCGCTGGCATTGGACGGAAAAAATGGGCCGGCGATTTTCAACATTCATAACAGTTATCATGAAAACCTTATAAATTATCTTGCTCCGCTGGATATTCCGCTGGAAGATCTTCAGGCAGATTTCACAGGTGTAGATGCCCATGTAATTGACGGAAATGTATATTATATCGACTATGGAATGATGACAGGTTCTGTATACTACAACAAGAAAATGTGGGAAGAGGCAGGACTGACAGAAGAAGATATTCCGACAACATGGGATGAAATGAGAGAGGTTGCAAAAAAACTTACAATTAAAGACGGTGACAAGCTGATTCAGGCAGGACTGAACTTCAATGATGACTTCCATCAGAATTACCTTCTTGGACTGAATTATCAGTTAGGTGAAAACCTGTTCCAGGAAGATGGAAAGACACCAAATATTGATTCAGATGCAATGAAACAGGTTATGCAGATGCTTGTAGATATGTATGAAGTAGATGGTGTAGGTTCCAAAGACTTTGGTGAAAAAGGTTCAGACAGCTTTGGTCAGGGACAGTCTGCAATGGTTATTCAGTGGGGACACTACTACAACACATTAAAGACAACATGGAGTGATATTGATTTTGGTGTGTTTGAGATTCCTACATTTGATGGAAACCCATATGCATACAATCGTTACAATGGTGAATCTACATTTGGTATTAATAAAAACGCACCGGAAGACCAGCAGGCAGTTGCACAGGATTTTGTTAAATACTTCCTTGCAAACGATGAAGCACAGGTGGAATTTAACCTGGCTATGAGTACTTTCCCGGCAAAGAAATCCCTTGCAGAAAATGAAAAAATTCTTGAGAATCCTTCTCTGAAAGTACTTTCCGAACATATTGATCATTATATCTGGCCAGGTCCAATGCCATCTACAGTTGAAACTTCTCTTAAAAAAGCAGGCCAGGACATTTTCTTCAATGGAGTGGACATTGATACTGCTTTTGCAGAAGCACAGGAAACAATAATCAAAGATATGAAAAACAGTTCCTTTGTTTCTGTAGAAAATCTTTACGCGTATGCTGAGTAATTCAGCATACGTGCTGAAAAAAATAAAGAGGGAGGCAGATAGCGATGTTAAAAAAATCACATCCTTTGCAGAGCAGAAGTGAAATTATTCTGCGAAATATTGTAGTTGTTGCAATGGTGGTTTTCTTCACAGTCTTTCTTATTGTTCCGATTGGGATTGCATTTGCAGGAAGTTTTCATGAATGGAACCCATTAAGTGGAACATATAATTTCCTTGGACTGGAAAATTACAAAGAAGTCTTTACCAGTGCTCTGTTTGGAAAGTCTATGCTGAACACAGTGATTTTTTCCGTAGTAGTAATTATTTTCCGTGTGGGACTGGGACTTGGCATTGCTTATGCCATCTATTCTGCACTGGTAAAATATAAGAGTTTTTTCCGGGCAGTATATTATATGCCGGTAGTTACGCCGATGGTTGCTGTGGCTTTTGTATGGAAATTTATGTATAATCCGCAGATTGGTACGATCAATCAGATTTTCGGACTGGATGTAAACTGGCTCATGAATCCGAAAACAGCATTGCTTGCAGTTATGTTAATGACAATCTGGAAAGATTTCGGATACGCAGTAGTTATGTATATGGCTGGTCTTTATTCCCTTCCTGCGGATGCACTGGAGGCAGCAAAAGTTGACGGTGCAAGTGCATGGCAGACATTCCGCTATATTACATTACCCCTTCTGAAGCCAATGACACTGTTTGTAGTAATTACTTCGATCATTTCTTATATTCAGGCATATGTTCAGATCCTGATTATGACAGAGGGCGGACCTGGTACTGCAACATATCTGGCTTCTTATATCATTTACGACGAGGCGTTTGTAAAATATAACTTTGGTTATGCGTCTGCTTTGTCCTTTGTTCTGTTTGTGATCACCGCTGTATTTACATGGTTGTCCTTCCGGGTTTCCGGAACGGAAGAATAGGAGGATATTATGAGAAGAAAAATAAGCGCAGTTGTATTAAATGTCTTTCTTCTTCTGATGGGAGTAATAACGGTATATCCGTTTATATGGATGCTTTCTTCATCTTTTAAAAAGAACAGTGAGATTATGGCGCTGGAACAGCATCTTCTGCCACAGGTTTTTACGCTGGACAATTATGTGAACATGAATGCACATTTTAACTTCCTCAGGTTTTTCCTGAACAGTCTGCTGGTTACGGTAGTGGTTACAGTATTGGTTGTATATACAAGCACACTTTGTGGTTTTGTATTGAGTAAATATAAATTCCGTGGAAGAAATGTCATTTTTGGATTTGTTCTCTGTACAATGATGATTCCGTGGTGTGTTACGATCATTCCCAAGTATTCCATGATTCAGAGCTTTGGATGGATGGACAGCTACAAAGCTCTGATCATTCCGGCCATGTTCAGCGGATTTGGAATCTTTATGATGAAACAGCATATTTCATCATTGCCGGATGAGATTCTGGAAGCTGCAAGAATTGACGGTGCCAATGAATTTTATATTTTTCACCGTATTGTGCTGCCGATGGCAAAAAATGGAATTTCCAGTATTGCGATTTTCCAGTTTTTGTGGACATGGGAAGATTTCCTTTGGCCATATCTGGTAATTAATACACAGGAAAAACAGCTTCTTGCAGTAGGATTAAAGATGTTTAACGGGCAGTATTCCACAGATTACGGTGCATTGTTTGCAGCAACAGCGATTTCGATCGTACCGGTTCTTTTGATTTATCTGTTCTTCCAGAAGCAGTTTATTGCGGGAATTGCAGCATCAGCAGTAAAAGGATAAGTGAAAATATGAACGAGATATACAAAATCAATACACGTCCGGCAGCATTGGCGGCAAATATGGTAGTTGGAGATAAATACCGAATTACTGTTTTAACGGATGCTCTGATACGTCTGGAGTATTGTGAGGACGGGCAATTTGAGGATCGTGCCACACAGATGGTATTTTACAGAGATTTTCCTGAGACAAATTACCGGGTACTAAGAAGTGAAGACGGAATTGAGATTCATACCTCGCGACTTCAGCTGATTTACAATGAAAAAGAATTTTCCGGTCACGGACTGAGTATTCAGGTAAAGGGAAGTATAAGCGCATATCACAGCATCTGGCACTACGGCGAGGAAATCCGTGATCTGAAAGGAACTGCAAGGACATTGGATGAAGCAGATGGAGCAATAGAACTGGGCCATGGGATTGTTTCATGGTTTGGTTATTCTCTAATTGACGATAGCAAATCACAGGTACTGCTTCCGGATGGATGGATTGAGCCGAGAAAAAAAGGAATTCAGGATATTTACTTTTTCGGGTACGGACATGATTATAAAGAAGCCTTAAAAGATTTTTACTACTTATGTGGAACAACTCCAATGCTTCCAAGATTCGCATTAGGAAACTGGTGGAGTCGTTATTACAAATATACAGAAGAAACCTATATGGAATTGATGGAGCGGTTCCATAAAGAAAATATTCCATTTACTGTTGCAGTTGTTGACATGGACTGGCATCTTGTAGACATTGACTCCAAATATGGAAGCGGCTGGACAGGATATACATGGAATAAGAACTTTTTCCCGGATCCGGAGCGATTTATGAAATGGCTCCATGACAGAGGAATGAAAATTACTCTGAATGTTCATCCGGCAGATGGTGTTCAGGCTCATGAAGAGATGTACGAAGAGATAGCCCGTGAAATGGGTGTAAATGCAGAGGAAGAAGATCCGGTTCTCTGTGATCCGGCAAATCCGAAATTCATGGAAGCTTATTTCAAATATCTTCATCATCCGAGAGAAGAAGAGGGCGTGGATTTCTGGTGGATTGACTGGCAGCAGGGCAGCAACTGCAAAATAGAAGGACTGGATCCGCTTTGGATTTTTAACCATTATCATTTTCTGGACAGTAAAAGAAAAGGAAAACGTCCGCTTACTTTCTCCAGATATGCGGGTCCCGGAAGTCACCGGTATCCGGTGGGATTTTCCGGTGACACGGTAATCACATGGGAGTCGCTGGATTTCCAGCCTTACTTTACAAAAACAGCATCAAACATCGGATATGGCTGGTGGAGTCATGATATTGGCGGTCATATGATGGGATATAAAAACGATGAGTTGATGGCTCGGTGGACCCAGTTAGGAGTTTTCTCTCCGATAATGCGTCTTCATAGTTCCAGCAGTGAATTTAACGGAAAAGAACCATGGAGATACAAAAAAGAAACAGCAGAGGTTATGGGAGATATGCTGCGGTTACGCCACAAAATGATTCCATATCTGTATACAATGAATTACAGAAGTTATCAGGAAAAACTCCCGTTAATTCTTCCTATGTATTACGAAAATCCTGAAGAACGTCACGCATATGAAGTGAAAAATGAATTCTGGTTTGGTTCAGAAATGATCGTCGCACCGATTACACAGCCAAGAATCATCGGATTAAATATGGCAAAGGTCAGAGTATGGCTGCCGGAAGGAATCTGGTATGATATATTCACCGGTCTTATGTACCGTGGAAACAGAATTGTGGATATGTATCGTACGCTGGACAGCATTCCTGTTCTGGCGAAAGCAGGAGGAATCCTTCCATTTACAGATGAGATTGAAAATCTTCAGGCAATCAGAAATCCGGAAATTCTGCGTGTTCATGTATATGCAGGTGCAGATGGCAAGTTCGAATTATATGAAGACGATAATGAAACCTGTGGATATGAAAATGGTCAGAGCGTTGTGACCAGGATGGTTTATACACAGGGAGCGGAAGATGAATTTGTTATCATGCCGACAGAAGGAGACCTTTCTCTGATTCCTGAGGAAAGAAGCTATATTATTGAGCTGACAGGATATGAAAAAGAAGCAGCAGATTCTGCGCAGGTGTTTGCAGGAGATGAACCTGTGAAGCCGGAAAAAGTTACTTATGAAGCATGGAAAAAAGCTGTGGTAATTGAACTGCCAAAAACATCAGTTCAGCAGGAATTAATAGTAAGAATTGCATCAAAATACCAGACAGCAAAAAACAGTGTGGAAGAAAGATGTTTTGATTTCCTGAATCAGGCAGAGATCAGTTTCTGCTTAAAAGACGAACTGTACAAACTGATCTTAAATGAAAAAGATGTATCAATTCTTGTATCAGAACTTCACGCGATGGATTTAGATCCGGATGTATATGGAATTCTAATGGAAATACTGACAGCAAGATAGCATTTTGAAAACTGCGGCAGAAAAAGCGTTTCTGCCGCAGTTTTCCGTGTATTTGAGAAGAATTTTTTCAGTCTGCTTATGGATTGTTTTCGTGTTTCCGCTTATACTCGCCCAGCAAGCCGTCATAGCGCTTTCCCACCAGCCTGAAATAAATTTCAAAACCCACCGTCATAACAATCAGGACAGCAAGGAAGATCAGCAGCATGGTAAGCCAGGCGTAGGGGTTTTCCTTAGGCAGCCAATTAAATAACCAGGCGCAGCCGGCAACCACCGGCAGGAATAATACTGTAAAGAGCAGCAGTCTCAGACTGTAGCGCAGGCAGTGGAGAATCCTGTCCGCAAAACACAGATATTGCAGAAAACTGCCCACAGCAGATAAAAGTAGCAGGGAAAACATTGTTGAAAAGGGGAGAGCCTTTTCACCCATAAAAAAAGCAATTGCCATATAAATCAGTACTGAAGCAGTAAAAGCAATGCAGGTGGAAATCTTCCATTCTATCACGCAACGTAAGAATTTTTTCATTTTGAGGGCCTCCTTTCAGGTATCAGTTTGTTCCGGATTGCCGGAGCATATTGGCGGGAAACATTTTGTTTCTCTCCGTTTTCTAATGTGAGTATCAAGCGTCCGCCAAAATCCGGATGAATGGAACGAATATGGCTGAAATTAACAATCGCAGACTTTGAGATACGGATGAAATCCATACCGCCCAGCTTTTCTTCCAGTTCGTACAGGCGGAGTGGGCACTGGAAAACTGCATTTTTCGTGTAGCACCAGGTCCGCTTATCTACACTTTCAAACCAGAGGATTTCTCTGGCATCCAGAAGATGAATGTCGCCGTCCTTCATACCGGTGATCTTTTGTTCCTGGATACGTAGCATGGACAGAATGCGCAAAATGTCTTCATCGATCGTTGCACATCGGATCGTAATCTCCGGTGACTGCAAAGATGCATCCTGCTCGATTTGTATTTTCATGCTTTTTTCTCCTTTCCCTTTGGATATTTTGATTATATCAGACCGGTTGCCTCATTCAAGAGTACCTTGACTGACATGCTCAAATTCAAAACCAAAAGGAAAAATTCAGTCACGTGTGTGGCACTCCATGCCAGAAAGCTCTTCCGGAAGAATATCGAAAACATCAGGGAATATTACCGTGGCGCGAAGATTCAAGAACGCCAGAGACGTTCTTGAATACATGTAGGCACGTGGGCGGTTGATTATTGAAAAGCAGTATACTAACCGTAAAAATGGAGTACGTGGGACGGCTGAAATTTGAAAAACAGGAAATTAAACCGTAAAAGTATGATATGGGGAACGGTTGAAAATAAAGTAACAGGAAAAACAACCGTAGATGGGTATGCCATGGAACGGTTTAAAAATAAAAAACGAGAAACTAACCGTAAAAGTACGGGTCAAGGGACGGTTGAAAATTAAAAGGAAGGGATAGGAACCGTAAAAGGTTGATGTGAGAAACGATTCAGATTTGTGAGTATATCGGGTGTTTGTTTGCACCGTCTGACATATGTCTGTCCATGTCAGATGATATCTGCCATATATCGGACATATGTCTCGGTGAAACAAACACTCTGGATGCCAGACGCTTACGCGATTAATTCTGCAGCAGTTCTTAATATGCACATTACGATTGTGAAAAATTATAATTAACAGCTATATACAACAGCTTCATATGGCCGTAATGTATCAGATGCTTCTGAATAGTTGGAAATCATTACAGCTTTTGCAGCTTTTTTAAGTGCAGCTGCATCTTCTGGAATTTCCAGAGTTTCATCTGTAAAGTTACAGATCACCAGAAGCTTTTCATCTCCCAAAGTACGTGTGAATGCGTAGATTTTTTCATCATCCGGGCAGAGGAGATCGTATGAACCATATACGATGATCTTATTATTTTTACGAAGCTCAATCAGTTTTTTATAATAAGAGAATACGGAATCCGGATCATTTACCTGAGATGCGGCATTTATAAATGTATAGTTGGGATTTACTGCAAGCCAGGGTGTTCCGGTTGTAAAGCCGCCGTTTTCGCTGTCATCCCACTGCATTGGGGTTCTGGCATTGTCTCTTGATTTCTTTGAGATGATCTCAAACATAGTTTCTTCTGAATATTCTTTGTTGTCAATAACCAGAGTCTGGTATGCGTTTTTGCATTCAATATCATCTACCTGGGAAATGTGACGGAATGGGAAATTTGTCATACCCAGTTCCTCACCCTGGTAGATGTAGGGTGTACCCTGCATCATATGAAGGCATGTTCCTAACATTTTTGCAGAAATCACGCGGTATTTCTCATTGTCATTGCCCCAGCGGGATACGATTCTGGGCTGGTCATGATTATCCCAGTAAAGACTGTTCCATGCTTTTCCTTCCAGTTCTGTCTGCCATTTTGTAAAGTTTTCTTTGAGGTCAGGAAGATAAAGGGGCTTTTTCGTCCACTTTCCGTGTTCATCGCCGTCCAGATCCATGTGTTCAAACTGGAATACCATGTTCAGTTCATTTGTATTGGCACCTGCATATTTTTTTGCTTCATCCACAGTTACACCGGCACATTCGCCGACTGTCAAAAGGTCATATCTGCTCAGTACTTCGCTGTTCATTTCCTTTAAAAATTCATGGACACGGTGGCCGTTAGCTGTAATACCGCCAACAGCAGAGTAGCCGTCATTGGTGTTGACGGGGCCATTTTCGTAGATCTCCGGTTTGGAAATCAGGCTGATAACATCCATACGGAATCCGTCAATACCTTTTTCACACCACCAGTTCATCATATCAAATACTTCCCTGCGGACTGCCGGGTTTTCCCAGTTAAGATCCGGCTGTTCCACAGCGAACTGATGGAGATAATACTGGTCAGTAGCTTCATCATACTGCCATGCAGAACCACCAAAGCATCCGCCCCAGTTGGTCGGCACACTGCCATCCTTTGCATCACGCCAGATATAGTAATCTCTGTATTTATTATCCCTTGAAGATTTGCTTTCCAGGAACCATTTGTGCTGATCTGATGTATGATTTACAACCAGGTCCATAACAATTTTGATGCCTCTTTCATGTGCGCCTGCAAGGAGCGCATCAAAGTCTTCCATAGAACCAAAGTCCTCATGGATAGCCTGATAATCGCTGATATCATAGCCGTTATCTTTCTGAGGTGAACGGTATAAAGGACAGATCCAGAGGACGGTAATTCCAAGCTCCTTCAGATAATCCAGTTTGCTGATGATACCGGGAATATCGCCGATACCATCTCCGTTGCTGTCCATAAAGCTTTTCGGGTAAATCTGATAAACAACTGCTTCTTTCCACCATGTCTCGTGCATAGCAATACCTCCATGTTTGGTAATTTTATTTGATTTTTTTTATATGAAATATTTTTATTGAATCACTTATGTAGTATAATATAGACATATGAGGGGTCTGTCTATCAATATTTTGACTATAATATAACACAAAAATGACTGGCAGGAGAAAATATGAGAGATATTTTACTAAAAGAAAAAATCACGCACGGAACGGCAAAACAGCCGGTGAATGCGCTTCATTTTGAGATGGAAAAGCATGCTTCCGATGAAAATGTATTTTTTGTGAAAAATCACTGGCATGAATATGTGGAATTTATTCTGGTACGCAAGGGGTCTTATCAGATAAGAATTAATCTGGAAACGAAAATCCTTCACGAGGGTGATATATGTATTTTCAACAGCGGAGATCTTCATCAGATACAGAGCATGGATGAAGAAAGCAGCCATGATGCATTTTTATTTGATCCTGTTATTCTGGGCTTTCATTATCAGGATCAGTGGAATCAGGATGTACTCAGTCCTTTTGCAAATCATTCTCTATTATGTGTAAATATCATTTATCCCGGACAGAGCAGCTATAAAGAACTGTTAATATCGATGGACGAGTTGTTTGCCATAACTTTTTCGCGGGAGGGCTTCTGGTATGAAAGGTGTAAATTAAAACTTCTGGAGGTTCTTCTGGAATTACAGGCCGGCGGGTATTTATTATCTGTTGATGAGGCTCTTTCTTCTGCAGAACAGACGCAGATCAGGCGTTATAAAAAGATCGTAAACTATATCGAAAATAATTTTCAGGAATCTGTATCTCTGGAGCAGCTGGCGGAACTGATTCCCTGTAACAGTCAGTACCTGTGCCGGTTTTTTAGAAAGATATCCGGTGAAACACCCATTCAGTATCTCATCAAATACCGTATTCAGCAATCCTGCCTTATGCTCAGGGAAACAAGGAAATCCATTTCGGAAATTGCTTTGGACTGCGGGTTTGATAATATTAGTTACTTTATCAGAAAATTCAGGGAGATACAGGGGATGACACCCGGGGAGTACCGGGAAATGTAAACAGAAAGGAGAGCATGAGTATTTACTTTTCTATGGAAAAATACGACATCTGTATAAAATGTTACATTTTTAGACTGGCTCAAATAATCTCCTCCTTCGATTATTTTGTGATTTTTATGTAATCTTAGCTTTAATGGACAAAAATGGCAAGGGACATTTGACAAATTTTGTCTAAATAAAAATGAAAAGGGTGATGAGAATTGAATATTTTATTTACAGCAGACAGGGGATATATTGAGCATCTGGAAGACTGTATTTGCTCATTTCTTCGTTTCCCGGCGAAAGACGGATATGATATTTATTTTTTTCATTCGGATTTCAGGGCTGAAGATATGGAGCTGATGGAAAAAAAAGTGGGAGAAGGTGCCAGGCTGCACTTTATTAACGTGGATCCGGAAATGTTTTCCGGTTTTCCTGAGAATATAAGGTATCCCAGATTGATTTATTACAGAATATTTGCAGCTTCACTGCTTCCCGTGGAATTGGACAGGGTTCTGTACTTAGATGGAGATACAATAGTGATTAATCCCCTTGATGAATTGTACAGCATGGATTTTGGCGATAATTGTATTCTGGCGTGTACGCATATCCGGAAATTCTTAAATAAGATCAATCAGTATCGTCTTGGAATGGAAGAGGAATGTTCCTATATTAACAGTGGCGTTATGCTGATGAATCTGAAAATGCTCAGGGAAATACAGAAATTCGAGGATGTTGTCAAATATGTGGAAAAGCGAAAAAATTACCTGACACTTCCGGATCAGGATATTATTACGGCTCTTTATGGAGAAAAAATTGGAATTCTGGATACAATGCTTTATAATCTGAGTGACAGAATGCTTGCTTTTTATAATTCAAATCCTAAACATGAAAAACTTGATCTGGAATGGATCAGAAAAAATACAGTGATATTGCATTATTATGGAAGACAAAAACCCTGGAAGGAGAACTACCGGGGAATTCTTGATGTTTTTTACAGAGAACTGAAAGATCAGAATTTTTAAAAGAATAGCTAGAAAGAATGCCAAGTTTGATTGACGAAACCGATGAAATATTGTAGAATGTTTAAGACACTCTTTTATAATACTATGTTTCTAAAAGGAGGGAACATATGAAAAAACTCAGTAAAATCCTTGCTCTGGTTCTTACCATGGCAATGCTGTTTTCCATGACAGTGTCTGCCGCAAGTATTGAGTCGATTGAACTGGATGAGGAAACAACAGAGACAGCAGCTGACGAGACAGAAGAAACAACAGATGCAGCAGGTGATTATCACATCGGCATCGTAACAGGATCCGTATCTCAGTCTGAGGATGACCGACGCGGAGCAGAGGCTTTCCAGGCTATGTACGGCGAGGATCGTGTTACTCTTGCTATCTATCCGGATAATTTTACGGAAGAGCTTGAGACTACGATTCAGACTATTGTAAACCTTTCCGATGATCCGGAAATGAAAGCCATTATTGTTAACCAGGCGGTTCCTGGTACCACAGAAGCTTTCCGTCAGATTAAAGAAAGAAGACCTGACATTCTGTGTATCGCAGGTGAATCCCATGAGGATCTTCCTGAAATCGGAAGTGCAGCAGACCTTGTCTGCAACAATGACTTTGTTGCCCGCGGATATCTGATTATCCGCACAGCACATGAACTGGGATGTGATACTTTTGTACATATTTCATTCCCGCGTCACCTGTCTTACGAAACCATGAGCCGTCGTCTTGCTATCATGAAAGCAGCATGTGAGGAGTTCGGAATGGAATTCGTTATGGAGACTGCTCCGGATCCGACCACAGATGTGGGTGTTCCGGGAGCACAGGCATATATTCTGGAGCATGTTCCGGAATGGGTTGAGAAATACGGCCAGAATTCTGCATATTTCTGTACCAATGACGCTCATACAGAACCTCTTCTGAAACAGCTGCTTGAGTATGGCGGATACTTTATCGAAGCAGACCTTCCGTCTCCGCTGATGGGCTATCCGGGAGCGCTGGGACTGGACCTGACAGAAGAAGCAGGCGATTTTGAGAAGATTCTTGCAAAAGTAGAAGCAGCAGTTGTGGAAAAAGGCGGCGCAGGCAGATTCGGTACATGGGCATATTCCTATGGATATACTACTTCCGCGGGTCTTGCACAGCATGCCATGAACGTCATTGACGGCGTGAGCGAGATTGACAATATCGATGATATCGCAACAGCTTATCAGCAATTCTCACCGAAGGCAGCATGGAATGGTTCCAACTATACAAATGCAGATACCAGTGTGAAGATGGATAACGTATTCCTTGTATACCAGGATACCTACATCATGGATGAACCGGGAAGATATATGGGCTCCACAGATGTCGAAGTTCCTGAAAAGTATTTCACCATTAAATAATGCTGTAATATCAGATCTGACCACATTGACTGAGGCTGGGATCTGAACGCCAGAGGCATTTTTGAAAAACTATACAATCACGGGGGAGGAGCTGTCGTTCCTCCTCTTGTTTTGAAAACTGGAAAATTATGAAGATATCGGCTTTTATGGGAGTGCCGCGGATATATTTTTGTGCGGCAGCCCCATAAAAGTTCAGGAAGGCATGATACATGAACAAGGATAATACACCGCTTTTGGAGATGCGGAATATTAAGAAAGATTTTTTTGGGAATCAGGTTCTTACAGATATAAATCTGACACTTGGTGAAGGCGAAGTAATCGGACTTGTGGGTGAGAACGGTGCAGGAAAATCAACTTTGATGAGGATCCTGTTCGGCGCAGATATGATTCGTGAAACCGGCGGGTATGGCGGCGAGATCCTTCTGAACGGTGAAGTACAGAACTTCCACACTCCGTTCGATGCCATAGAAGCCGGCATTGGTATGGTTCATCAGGAATTTTCTCTTATCCCGGGCTTTACCACCACAGAAAATATTCTTTTGAACCGGGAACCACAGAAGAAAAATCTGATCTCTGAGGTTTTCGGAGAACGTATGAATACACTGAACCGCAGTGAGATGGAAAGAAAGGCTGCGGAAGCAATCGAAATGATGGGCGTAAGCATTGATCCCAAAATGGTTATCAGCGATATGCCGGTAGGTCATAAACAGTTTACGGAAATTGCAAGGGAGCTTTCCAAGGAGCAGTTAAGGCTTCTGATCCTGGATGAGCCTACAGCAGTTCTGACGGAGAAAGAGGCGGAAGCACTTCTTGATGCGATCAGGGGAATGGCCAAACGCGGCATTGCGATTATTTTTATCACTCATCGACTGCAGGAGATTCTGTCTGTCTGTGACCGGGTTGTGGTAATGCGTGACGGATATGTTGTAAATGAATCACCTGCCAGTGAGACAAATGTGGGACAAATCACAAAATGGATGGTGGGACGGGATGTAAAAAGCTCATCCGCTTCTCACGAGAACAGAAGCAATGAAAAAGCGAAGACGATTCTTTCAATCGAGAAGCTCTGGGTAGACATGCCCGGTGAGGTTGTAAGAAATGTCAGTCTTGAGGTAAAAGAAGGGGAAATCCTCGGCATCGGAGGGCTGGCCGGTCAGGGTAAGCTGGGAATACCCAATGGTATTATGGGCTTATATCAGGCCGGAGGGAAGGTAGTATTTGATGGTAAAGAGATTCCGCTGAATTCACCTAGACAATGTCTGGATGCGTCCTTTGCATTTGTGTCCGAAGACCGGCGAGGTGTGGGGCTTCTTCTGGATGAGACGCTGGAATGGAATATTGCGTTCCCTGCAATGCAGATTCAGAATAAGTTTCTGAAGAATTACCTGGGCGGCCTCATAAAATGGCGTGATGAAAAAGCAATCAAGGAAGTCACAGACAGGTATATCAGCGAGCTTGCCATCAAGTGTACCAGCTCCAAACAGAAAGCAAAGGAGCTTTCCGGAGGAAATCAGCAGAAGGTATGTCTGGCAAAGGCGTTTGCGCTGGAGCCTCGCCTGTTGTTTGTGTCGGAGCCGACACGGGGAATTGATGTTGGTGCAAAAGCTCTTGTGCTTGAGGCATTGAAGAAATTCAACCGGGAAAACGGCGTTACGATCGTAATTGTATCCTCGGAACTGGAAGAACTGCGGCAGAGCTGTGACCGGATCGCAATCGTTTCCGGAGGAAAGATTGCGGGTATTCTTCCTGCATCGTCGTCCGTGGAAGAACTGGGTACGCTGATGCTCAGTCAGGTGATATAAGGAGGATCGGATGAACGAAAAAGCAAATACCAAAAAAGAAAAAAACTGGCTGGGAAAACTTGTGGACGGTTATGGTCTTCCCAGACTGATCATTACTTTATTCCTGATTTTACTGTTGGTGATGGCACCCTTTGTGGGCGCGGATCTTCCCACACAGATTTCTAATATTATAGCCCGTTTCAGCTGGAACGGAATTCTGGTGCTGGCAATGGTACCTATGGTTCATTCAGGCTGTGGATTAAATTTCGGCCTTCCGCTGGGAATTATTTCCGGACTGCTGGGCGCAACACTGTCCATTGAATTTGGTTTTACCGGACCGTTGTCTTTTGTGATGGCGATCCTTATTTCCACACCATTTGCCCTGGTTCTTGGTGCAGTCTACGGATGGCTGCTGAATAAGATTAAGGGCGGAGAGATGATGATTGCCACATATGTGGGATTTTCTTCTGTGTCCCTGATGTGTATGATGTGGCTGATTCTGCCCTATAAGAGTCCGAACATGGTCTGGGGGCTTTCCGGCAAGGGACTTCGTACCACTATTTCCCTTGAAGGATATTACAATGAGGTTCTGGCAAATTTCCTGAGAATCCGTATCGGTAATCTGGATATTCCGGTGGGTACCCTTCTGTTTTTTGCAGTGCTTGCATTCGGAATATGGGCATTTTTCCATACGAAGACAGGTACAGCCATGACGGCGGTGGGATCTAATCCTGTGTTTGCCCAGGCGGCCGGTATCAGTGTGAATAAGATGAGGCTTTTGTCCGTAATGATGTCCACATGGCTTGCGGCAGTGGGTATTCTGGTATATGAACAGGGCTTTGGTTTTGTTCAGCTGTATATGGCACCGTTCTATATGGCACTTCCGGCAGTTTCCGCGATCCTGATCGGAGGAGCTACGGTCAACAAGGCATCGATCACCAACGTTATTATCGGAACTGTGCTGTTCCAGGGTATTGTTACCATGACACCGACTGTCATGAATAATATGATCCATATGGATATGAGTGAAGTAATCCGGATCATTGTTTCCCAGGGCATGATTCTTTATGCACTGACGAGAAAGACGGAGGTGGCAAAATGAGTAATAAAACAGGTACAAGTACTATACAGAAAAAGGCCGGGGCATTTCTTCGGAGAGGTTCCGTTCCGCTCATGTTTATTGTAATCTGTGCGTTCTGTATTCCGTTGTCAGGGCTTTCCCCAAGCTATCTGATCAATGAGATCGTGACACGTATGGGCAGAAACGCATTTCTGATTCTGTCGCTTCTCATACCGATCATGGCCGGCATGGGTCTGAACTTCGGTATGACACTTGGAGCAATGGCGGGACAGATTGCACTGATTTTTGTATCAGACTGGCAGATCGTAGGTATTCCGGGGATGGTGCTTGCCATGATTATTTCTGTGCCTATCTCCATTTTACTGGGACTTTTCTGCGGAAAGATCCTCAACATGGCCAAGGGCCGTGAGATGATCACCAGCTACATTATCAGCTTTTTTACCAACGGTGTTTATCAGCTGGTAGTACTGTTTCTCATGGGCTCCATCATACCAATCGCCCACAGCTCCATTAAGCTGCCAAGAGGCTATGGTATTCGTAATACAGTCAGCCTTCTGAGTATGCGTCAGAAGCTGGATAATCTGATTCCGCTGACTATCTGCGGTGTGAAGATCCCGGTGATGACATTTATTGTAATTGCTGCTCTGTGTCTGTTTATCGTATGGTTCAGCCGGACAAAGCTTGGTCAGGATATGCGTGCGGTAGGCCAGGATATGGAAGTGGCCCGGGATGCAGGTATTAATGTGGAGCGCACAAGAATCATTTCAATTGTTCTTTCCACTGTGCTGGCAGGATTCGGAATGATCATTTATCTTCAGAATATGGGCAACATTGCCACATACAGCTCTCATTCCCAGATCGGTATGTTCTGTATTGCGGCACTGCTGGTAGGAGGCGCGTCCGTTGACAAGGCTTCCATAGGAAATGTGTTCCTTGGCGTAATTCTCTTTCACCTGATGTTCATTGTGGCACCAAAGGCCGGCGCAGCTATTACGGGAGATTCCATGATCGGTGAATATTTCCGTGTATTCGTGTCCTATGCGGTTATCACAGTGGCTCTGGTAATGTATGAAACCAATAAGCGCAAGGCAAAGAGCATGGAGAGTGAACGGCTGAAGCAGGCACAGATGGAGGAGGAGAGCAAATGAAATCAAAGAAAAGACTCCTGATCCGAATCCTTGCGATCGCCGTTGTCATTGGGGTTGCCGTGACGATGTTTATTATCGGACGTGGCCATACGGTGTATTTTGATAATAAGGATCTTGAGGCAGACGGAACAGAATATAAATCTTACTATCAGATAGAGGTATTTGTAGACGATGTGTCAGTGTGTAAACTGAGGAGCGGCGAGCGCGGCATGGTTTCCACAATGGGACAGGACTTTACGATGGTTCTGCATATTACGCCGGAAAAAGATGGTAAAAAAGTCGGCAGTGCGGTAACGCTCAAGCTGCCTTACAATATGGATGGAATAATTCTCAATCTCCCGGCAATGCTTGGCGGGGCATCGGAGGATGTATATCTGGAAGAGTTTATTCCGGCTCCTGTGGAAGAAGAGGAGACTGAGGACGTGATCGTCACGGACGAATTTGCAATGCCGACAGATGAATAAATAATTGACAAACCTGAAATGTAAGCATAAAAGAGTTTTCAGGCAGAAAAATAATAGACGCATAGGCTGTATATTACAGCTTATGCGTTTTTTTTTCGGCATTTTTTGCACAGAAGGTATATGTGAATTTTGTCAGACAAAATTCCTATGGAAAAATTAAATAAAATAATCCATAGATGAATAGTAGGAAATGAGATATAAAAATAAAAAGAAATTACAGAACAGAAAGAGAGAACAGCTATGAGTGAAAAGAAGCATACCAGACAGATTATTTTGGGTATTATATTTCCTCTGGGGATTTTGGTCATATGGCATTTCATAACTACAAACGGAGCAGTGCCGGAACTGCTGCTGCCCCGCCCGGCAAATATCTGGAACGCCTTTTTGAAATACTGCAGAGACGGAACTCTGCTGGAGGATGTTCTGGTGAGTTTGTCAAGAGTTGTTCGGGGATATCTGGCAGGAGCAATCCTGGGAGTTGTTTTGGGATTGCTGATGGGAATTTTTGCTCCGGTAAATGAATTTTTCTCACTGACGTTAAATGCTTTGCGTCAGATTGCACCACTGGCATGGATCCCACTGTTAATGCTGTGGTTTGGAATCGGTGATCTTTCCAAAGAAGTTCTGATTGCGATGGGAACTTTTTACCAGACCATGCTGAATACCATTGCAGGCTTGAAAAGTATTCCAAAAGGGTACATAGAATTTGCAAAAAATTATCGAATTAAGAAAAGTGACATTCTTCTTCATATTTTGATTCCGGGAGCAGCGCCGTCCATTCTTGTAGGGCTTCGATTAGGTGCAAGCTCCGCGTGGATGGGAATCCTTGCAGCCGAGATGATCGCAGCCACCAGCGGGGTAGGATACCGGATCAGCTCCGCCAGAAACCTGCTGGAAACAAATGTGGTTATTATGTACATGATTCTTATCGGGATTATCGGAGGCCTCATGGACTGGATCATCCGAAAGCTGGCATCCAGGCTGGTAAAATGGCAGGAAAGGTAGATGTATAAATGAAAGACAATTTAATGATACAGCATCTGAACAAATCTTTTCAGACAAAGGAGGGAGAACTTCAGGTATTAAAGGATATAAATCTGGAAATCAAAAAAGGAGAACTGGTCAGTATCGTTGGTCACAGTGGGTGTGGAAAAAGTACTTTACTGAAAATTGTGTCCGGTCTTGTGGATTATCAGGATGGAAGTGTGAAAATTGACGGGGAAGAAATAAGAAATGCGGATACAAACTGCAGAATCATTTTTCAGACACATAACCTTCTTCCATGGATGACTGTAAAAGAAAATGTTGCTTTTGGTCTATATCATGTACCGGATAAAGACAGGCTGGTGCAGGATGAAATAAATCTGGTTCATTTAAATGGATTTGAAAATGCATATCCCCAGGAGCTGTCGGGAGGTATGGCCCAGCGTGCTGCCATTGCACGGGCGCTGGTGCGAAAACCGGAGATACTGCTGCTGGATGAACCCTTTGGAGCACTGGATGCCCTGACCAGGATTGAAATGCAGAAGGAAGTACTGAATATATGGCACAAAGAAAAAAGTACGATGCTGCTTGTCACCCATGATATTGAAGAGGCTATTTATTTAAGTACGAAAATTGTTGTGGTATCCAACCGTCCGGCTACGATCAAAAAAATATTTAATGTTGATCTGCCATGGCCGAGAAGACGGAATACACCGGAATTCACGAATCTGAAGGCTGAAATTTTCAGGATGTTTTTTGAAAGCGATGATCAGCAGACAGATCTTGAATACTATATATGATTACGAGGAGGAACGAAATGAAGAAAAAAAGTTTAAAAACATTAATTTTGGCAGGGATTGCAGCCGGAATGCTGGTAACAATGGGAAATGCTGTTTACGCAGATGATAATGTGATACATATTGCCTATGTGGGAAGCGGAGTGGCATATCCCAATGATTTGCTGGGTGTGGCTATTGACCAGGGATATCTGGATGAAGAGCTGGGAGCCCTTGGATGGAGCTATGAGGGAACAACTTTTGCAGGAGGAAATCTTGTAAATGAGGCATTGATCAGTGGTGAGGCGGATTTTGCATCCTATGGTGATGTACCGGCACTTTCCGGTAAATCAAAGGGAGCACCGACAACCCTTCTTGGTGCTGAGGTTTATGCACAGGATGCAGCCCTGGTTGTAGGTCCGGATTCTGAAATCAATTCCATTGAAGAATTAAAAGGTAAAACGGTTGGTACCCTGGAAGGTTCTTTTATGCATAAAGTACTGATTACCATGGTGGAAGATAACGGTATGACCATCGATGATATTAAATTTACAAATATGCAGTCCGCAGATGCTGCAGCAGTGGAAGCAGGTACTATTGATGCGGCACTTCTGTCAGAGGTTCAGTATTCCATCGCAGCAGTAAACGGAGATGTGAAAGTTCTGTTAAGCGGCGGAGATAAAAATGAATGGAGAGGCTCTGCAGCGCTGGTTTCCAATTCAAAATTCCTTGAAGAAAACAGAGATGTGGTTACAGCAGTTATGAAAGCTCTTGTCCGGGCATATGATTTCTCTTTGAACAATTATGATGAGACAATCGCCAGCCTTGCAAAATCAGGTATGTCGGAAGAGGCTTTGAGATTCCGGTTTGCAGACCAGGTTGAATTCAATCTCCGTTCAGATGAAGAATTGATTTCTGCAATGGAAACAGTTCAGGACTTTTTAACAGGGGCAGGAATCAGTTCAACAGAAGTAGACTTATCACAATGGCTTGACAGCTCTGTGCTTGAAGATGCGCAGGCCGCTTTGGAGGAATAAAAAATGATAGCAAAAATTGACCGGGATAAATGTGTAGGCTGCGGTGTATGTTCAAAAACCTGTCCTCTGGATACCATCCGTCTTGACAGCAGCGGGAAGGCATTTATTGCATATCCTGAGGATTGTATGACCTGTTATGCCTGTGAAATGAACTGTCCTCAGGAAGCTATTTATGTTCATCCTTTTAAGGAAATATTACCGAGAACATTATCAAATATGTATTAGGAGGACAGTTTAATGAAGGAGCAGAGATTTGATACAGATATTTTAATTATCGGTGCAGGTTCTGCCGGATTGTGGGCGGCATATACTGCAAAAAAACAGAATCCGGATCAGCGTGTATTGCTGGTGGATAAAGGACCGGCTAACTGGGGCGGCCTGATGTCTGCCGCAGGAGGAGATCTGGATGTGGTAATGCCGGATGAGAATATTGAAGACTGGCTGAAGGACTGGGTTTATTATTATGATGGTCTTTGTGACCAGGATCTGCATGAAAAGCTTTTTAAGCGTTCATACGATATTCTTCAGCAATACCTGGAATGGGGCTGTGAATATCTGACAGATGAAAACGGAAAGATGGAAGGCGTTGGTGTCAGACAGCGAGGACTGGACAACATTAAATTGTATGTAACGAAAATCAAAGGAAGCGGAGGGCTGCGACTGACGAATGCACTGGTAAAAGCGATTCAGAAAGGCGGCGTGGAAAGTATCGGGCGTACTCTGATTACGGATCTTGTAAAGAATAAAGAGGGAAGAATCGTGGGAGCTGTGGGCTTTAATACCATTGACGGTACTTTTGTCCGGATCAGGACGAAGGCGGTTCTCCTTGCCACCGGTATGGGAGGCTTTAAGAGCTCCTATATGAGTAATACAGAGACGGCAGAGGGCCTGGTAATGGCTTTTCAGGCAGGTGCAGAATTAAGAAATATGGAGTTTTCCCGTGTATGGGTGGTGCCCAAACTGTTTGGATGGGAAGGACAGACAACGCTTCTTCCATTAGGTGCCCGATTCGTTAATGCGAAAGGGGAAAACTTCATGGAGTATTATACAGATAATCCGAAGCTGGCAGGCAACACAGATCCTCATTATACTGCATTGGGAATGGCTATGGAAATGCGTGCCGGAAGAGGTCCGATTTATCTGGATATGGATGGTCTGCAGCCGGGAAAAGAGGCGGTGGTTCTGCCTAAAATGGGATGGCAGCATCCGATCCTCATTATCTTTTAAAATTAAAGGAAACAGAGGCGGCAGTTTTTTCCGCAGAATGGTATATACGTGCATCTTTGGAGCGTAAGGAATCAAGAGCAGGGCACTTCAGGGAGGATTATCCGGATCATGAAGATGACTGGCTGAAATGGATTGTTCTTGGTCTGGAAAATGGTGAGGCGAAGCTTCATACGGAAGATGTTCCGATTCAGTCCTATAAGCTTCCCGTTACGCAGTATTATCAGGATAATTTTAATTATATCCGGCAGGAATGAGGAAAATGATGAAAAGGATTGATCTTGAAGCACATTATTATCCACAGTCGCTGATGGATTATTTTGCAGGGAGAGCAGAACCGCCGGTTTATTATCCGGATCGTTTTGAACTGAAATTTAATGACAATTTCTCAATCCGTCATGAGTACAAAATGACTCATTTGTCAGAGACCGGGGAAAAACGAATTGCACAGATGGATGCCAACGGGATTGACACAGAAGTTTTAAGTCTGTCTCCGGGAATAGAATTGCTTGATACGGCAGATGCTGTGGAGAAGGTGCGTGAAGCCAATAATTATGTTTATGAGCTGACAAGGAAATATCCCGGCCGATTTATCGGTTTTGCAGCTTTGCAGACAGCAGATATAGAGGAAGCATGCAGAGAGCTGGAACGGTGTGTGAAAGAGCTGGGATTTGTGGGCTGGCTTACTTTCAGCAATTACGGAGAAAAACATCTGGATGATGATGAGTTTGCGCCTCTTCTTGACAAAGCGGCAGAGCTGGGAGCAATCGTGTATTTACATCCCACTCATTCTGTCAGCGGCAGGTTGGCGGGGCTGGGAGCGGAACTTGCGGGATTTCCTTTCGGATTTGGAATTGATACGTCTATAACAACCATGCGTCTGATCTGTAAAGGTACCTTTGATAGAAATCCTGGTTTGAAAATGATTCTGGGGCATCTGGGAGAGGTTTTTCCTTTTATTTTACAGCGTATGACACTGCGGCTGAAAACGTATCATAAAATTGCTCCGGCAATAAGCAGGGAACTGCCGGAATATTATTTCAAAAATAATATTTATGTAACAACCAGTGGAGTTTATTCTCATGAAGCTTTTCAAATGACAAAGGATATTTTGGGAATGGACCATATTATGGCAGGTTCAGATTATCCGTATGAAAAAATGGAGGATGTGGCACAGTTTCTTGACGAATTGAGGTTATCTCAGAAGGAGCGCCATATGCTGCTGCATGGAAATGCAGAAAAATTATTCGAAGATGCAAAGAATGCAGCACAGAAATAACAGACTCGGGCTGACGAAAAATCTGATTTTTCGCAGCCTGAGTTTTTTAGTTACTTAATTGTTGGGAGGGGAGGTTTTTAATGCTTTTTGCAGGAAACTATGGTAAGATAATTTCATCGACTGGCAGGCAGAACGGGGGAGAGAATAATGATGTTTCAGGGAAAAACAGCAGTAATAACAGGGGGCAGCCATGGCATTGGAAAGGCGGCTGCCGAAGCCTTCCGAAAAGAAGGCGCACAGGTTTGCGTTATTGATACAGCAAAGGACAGCGATTTTACCGGTGATATTGGCCGGAAGGAAACGCTGGAAGAATTTGCATCTTTTGTTATAGCAAAGTATGGGCAGGTGGATTATCTTATCCATAATGCACCGCCTGCAATGAAAGGGATCGACGACTGTTCCTATGAAGAATTTCAGCAGGCTCTTTCGGTGGGAGTGACAGCCCCGTTTTATCTGACAAAACTTTTTTTGCCCTATCTGGGAGAGGGGGCATCCATCGTTATGATTTCTTCGTCCAGAGACAGGATGAGCCAGCCCCAGACAGAGAGTTATACCGCAGCCAAAGGAGGGATTGCTGCTCTTACCCATGGACTGGCAGTCAGTCTGGCAGGACGTGCCAGAGTAAATTCCATCTCGCCGGGATGGATAGATACAGAATACAGGGTTTACGAAGGACCGGATGCATGGCAGCAGCCGTCGAAAAGAGTAGGGAATCCTATGGATATAGCTAATATGATATTGTATCTGTGCTCTGATAAGGCGGGCTTTATCACCGGTGAAAATATCTGTATAGACGGCGGAATGACTAAGCAGATGATCTATCATGGAGATTTTGGCTGGGAATTGGGCAAAATGGAATGAAAAGGAAGCTTTTATCTGGAAAATATGATAAAATCAGATGGAAATGAATTTTTATAAAAAGCAATATGTGAACAGGAGGATAAAAATATGATTATTACATCAAAGCAGGCAGAAATGGAAACAGTTTTGGAAACAGCGAAAGCAATGTGTGCAGCTGCAAGGACAGCACCGAAGGCAAAGGGCATGGATTTTGTCAGGACGGCAATTCTTACAGAAGATGATAAAGATGCACTGGCAGATGAGATGGACCGTCTGTCAGAAACACTTGGGATGGCATTTTTCCATCGGGATGCTGATAATATCAGAAACAGTATGGCTGTTGTTCTGATCGGACATGAGAATGTGGTAAGGGGACTGAATGAAAGCTGTCGTTTCTGTGGATTTGAAAACTGTAAAGCATGTGCCGATGCCGGCGGAAGCTGTGCATATACAGGGGTTGATCTGGGAATAGCAGTAGGCTCTGCAGTCAGTGTGGCAGCAGCAAATAAAGTGGATAACCGTGTGATGTTCTCTGCGGGCCGTGCCGCAATGGAAAAGAAGCTGCTGGGAGAGGGCGTATGTCAGGCATTTGGCATTCCCTTAAGTGTTACAGGAAAATCACCCTATTTTGACAGAAAATAATATTTTATAAGAAGGAGTATGTTATGGAGAGAGAAAAGCTGAAATCAAGACTGGGATTTATTCTTCTTTCAGCAGGATGTGCCATTGGAATCGGAAATGTCTGGAAATTTCCCTATATTGCGGGACAGGGCGGAGGAGGAGCCTTTGTGTTGTGCTATATACTGTTTTTGCTGATTCTCGGACTTCCCATTCTGTGCATGGAATTCGCAGTGGGCCGTGCCAGCCGAAAGAGCCCGGTAAAGGCTTATCAGGCTTTGGAACAGCCGGGACAGAAATGGCATATTCACGGTTATCTCACATTGATTGGATGTTACCTTCTCATGATGTTTTACACAACTGTGGCAGGCTGGATGCTTCATTATTTTTATCTGACTGCCGCAGGAAAATTTGAAGGAAAAGACTCAGAAACCATAGCCGGCACATTTTCGGAAATGCTGGCACGTCCGGGAGTGATGACCTTCTGGATGGTGATCGTGGTTGTCATTGGAATTTTTGTGTGTATGAAGGGGCTTCAGAACGGACTGGAACGTGTGACAAAGATCATGATGCTGGCTCTGCTGGCAATTATGGTCATACTGGCGGTTAACAGCTTTTTCATGCCGGGGGCAAAAGAAGGGCTGGCTTTTTATCTTCTTCCCGATTTTGGCAGAATGAAGGAGATCGGTGTGGTCAATACACTGGTAAGTGCCATGAACCAGGCATTCTTTACCCTGAGTCTTGGTGTGGGTGCCATGGCCATTTTCGGAAGCTACATTGGCAAAGAGCATTCTCTTATGGGAGAGTCGGTGCGCGTGGTTCTTCTTGATACCTTTGTGGCAATTACAGCGGGGCTGATCATTTTTCCGGCCTGCTTTACCTATCATGTGGATCAGACATCCGGCCCCAGCCTGATTTTTATTACCCTGCCGAATATTTTTTCCAATATGTTTATGGGAAGATTCTGGGGAAGTCTGTTCTTTTTGTTTATGTCCTTTGCGGCGCTTTCCACTGTTCTTGCAGTATTTGAAAACATTATCTGCTGCATGATGGAATTAACGGGATGGAACCGCAGAAAGGCAAGCCTTATCAATCTGGCGCTGATCATTGCCCTGTCCATGCCCTGTGTGCTGGGGTATAATCTCTGGAGCTGGGAAGGCTTTTCGGTATTTGGCGGAGCGGTACTGGATCTGGAAGATTTTCTTGTGAGCAATCTGTTTCTGCCTCTGGGTTCTCTGGTATATCTTCTGTTTTGTGTCAGTCGTTATGGATGGGGATGGGAGAGCTTTAAAAAAGAGGCAAATACAGGAGAGGGGTTAAAGGTAAAGGACTGGATGCGTCCTTATCTGACGTATGTTCTTCCTGTGATCGTACTGTTTATTTTCAGCTTTGGACTTTATGATAAATTCATAAAATAAAGGAGAATAATAAAATGAATCTGTTTGATATCCTTGGCCCGATCATGGTTGGCCCATCCAGCTCTCATACGGCCGGAGCAGTGCGGATCGGTCTGATATCCCGTCAGCTTCTGGGGAGAAAACCAAAAACAGCCAGAATTTATCTTCATGGTTCTTTTGCCGCAACCGGCCATGGGCATGGCACTGACTGTGCGCTTGTGGCCGGACTTCTGGGAATGTCGGAGGATGATCCGCGCATTCCTGAAAGCTATGAGGCTGCAAAAGAACAGGGACTTTCATTTACAATGGAAAATAAAGAGATAAGAGGGGCACATCCCAATACTGCGGAGCTGTTCCTCACTGCAGAGGATGGCACCCAAATCTGTGTTCAGGCATCCTCTATAGGAGGCGGACGGATTCTTGTAAATAAGATTGACGGCATTGAGGTGAATTTCTCCGGTGAGCATGATACGCTGATCGTATATAATCAGGACCGCCCCGGGCTGGTATCAGAAGTCACTTCCCTTATGGCTTACAGCGGGATCAATATCGGTACCCTGCAGCTTTTCAGGGATAAGCGGGGAGGCACGGCAGTGATGGTGGCAGAGGTGGATCATTCTCTTCCAAAGGAGGCCATATGGATGATCCGCAGGCTGGATGGGGTACTGAAGGCCAATTATGTAACAATGGAGAAAAAAGCAGAAAGAAAAGAATCTGACCGGTAAGGCCGGGGAGGAAAAAGTATGGCATTTTATTCATTTGAAGAAATCGAAAAGCTTTGCAAAAAACAGGAAAAATCCTTATGGCAGGCAGTGCTTGAGCAGGATGCCTGTGAGCAGGATATTTCCACGGAGGAGTCTCTTGCTGCCATGAAAAAGGTATGGGATGCCATGAAAGAATCCATTGAATCTTATGATCCGGATATGATATCAAAAAGCGGCCTTGTGGGAGGAGAAGGCGGAAGGATGGCGGAATATGTCAAAAAAGGCAATACCTTTTGCGGACCTTTTGTTTCCGGCGTAATCAGCCGTGCACTTATGATGGGATGCTCAAACGCCTGTATGCGCAGGATTGTGGCAGCGCCTACGGCAGGTGCCTGTGGAGTTCTTCCTGCGGTTTTATACGGCTGTATGGAATCGGGAACGGAAGAGGAGGAGATTATCCATGCCCTTTATGTGGCAGCAGGTGTGGGTCAGGTTATTGCTCAGAGGGCATATATCTCCGGTGCCGCAGGAGGATGTCAGGCGGAAATCGGCTCTGCATCAGGAATGGCTGCGGCAGCTTTGACAGCTCTTAGGGGAGGGACACCGGCACAGATGGGAGATGCCTGTGCCATGGCATTGAAAAACCTCATGGGGCTGGTGTGTGATCCTGTGGGAGGTCTTGTGGAGGTTCCCTGCGTAAAAAGAAATGTGATTGGGGCGGTGAATGCTCTTTCGGCAGCAGATATGGCCCTTGCAGGAATTAAGAGTACTATTCCCGTGGATCAGGTTATTGATGCCATGCGGGAAGTTGGAGATGCCATGGATAACAGTCTGAAAGAAACCGCCAGAGGCGGACTGGCTGTTACGCCCAAGGCCGCAGCTCTGGTGGAAAGCATTCAAAATGTCATAAGATAAATGTTTTATTTTTTTGTGTAATACTGAAAAACGGCTCCCTGGAAGGTAAATTCCCGGGAAAGCTCATAATGTTCTTTGATCCACCGGTTTTTGTCGGAAGCGAAGCGTTCCAGCTTTGTCATGGTCTCTTCGCCCGCCAGAAATCCGGGAATATCTTTTTCTTTAATATCTTCAATCACATAATCCGCGACAGAAGGACGCACGGAAAGATCGGCGAAATCCAGGGTATAGCACCCGGTATCCCAACGGATCATGCTGTAAATTTCCGATACGCCGATACCAAAGGCGTAAGTGTTTTCCGGAATGGAAGAAGCGATGGTTCCGGCAAAATAATGAATTTCTTCTTTGTCGCGGAATTCTTCTTTTAAATCCAGATTGTATCCGGACTGTACGATGGTTCCGGTGGCAAGGGCAGTGAGAAGCCCAAGGCTGACTGCGGTAAAGGCACACTGAAACATCTGAGCCGGAGAAAATCCTTTCCATTTTTTGAAACGAAATTCTTTCATAAGGTGCATTCCCCGTTCTGCAAGCATACAGATAAGTAAAATGCATGGCAGATGACTGATATCCAGGTTATGATAAGCAGCCCGGTTCATATAGTAAGACATCTGTCCCATAGTCAGTACACTGGCAGAAAATGAAAAACAGGGCAGGGCCGCCGCAAAGGGAGTGCAGGGGCAGTTTCTGTTAAGGAGTGCCATATGGGAAAGGCCCCATGCAGCAGCAAGAAACAGTAATCCGATCACTGCCATATATGCACTTGGAAATTGTGTCAGGTCTACCCGGAGCAGATCTGTCATATAGGAGTCATTCATCAGCGGGAAAAGAAATTCCCGGATGGAATTGGAAGTTCCGCCGCAGGCAATATTATACAGATTTACAAGCCCCCATGCACCCAGGAAGCAAAGAAGGATTCCTGCCAGGTGAATCACGCCCGTACGGATAACGGAAGTAAATTTCCATCTGTTTTCACAGAGATGCTTCAGAATCCAGAAGCCTGCCCATGCCACAGCACAGAAAATGCCGCTTTCTGTATTCCAGAGGACACCAAGAAGAGAAATCAGATATCCTATACAGCAGGTAAACCTGTTCAGTTTCCGGAACCGGATACAGATGGCGCCAAAGCAGAGAAGGAGGCTCATGAAAAGAATCCGGTGGGGCCAGAGCTGCCAGTAGTATCCTCCTCTCATTGCAAGAACCGGAAGAGTCATGGAAATGGTTCCCAGGATCCGGAGAAGATTATTTTTGACGGTAAAATGCAGAGCCAGGCACATAGCGAGAGTGCAAAGACCGCCCAGGATGCAGAGCAGGAGAATATAATCAATAAAATCTCCGCCCAGGATTTTCATGGGAAGCTTAAACAGAATTCCGTAGTGTCCGTAAATGCTGGTGGTATTCTCTGTGTAAGGGCTTCCCTGCATCACGTTATAGATGGAATTATAATAGGCATCTGCGTGAAGCCGATCAGAATATCCGCGTACAAAGTAGTCTGGCGTGTAGTAGCAGTAAGCTGTCACGGCAGTAAGAATGCCATATAAAAGATACATTGCCGGTTCAGGAAGCTTAAGGCTGCTTTCGCGGATCATGAAAAAGAGAAAAAGAATTTCTCCTGCCAGAAAAAGAAATACAAGCCAGAAAGGCAGCTTGTGCCAGATATAACGGCTGCTGACGCCGCCGAAGATATTTACTTCCAGCTGGAACATTTTTGTGAGAAAGATCAGTGTCAGCAGTGTGAGAACAAGAGCTCCTGTCATGGCGGCGGATTTGCTGCCGGTTATTTTGCTGTCCTTTGGAACCAGTGCGCAGAAGATCATAAAAAACAGACAGAATAGAATAATCTGTAAAGCATAGGTCAGAAGATTTATATTTCCTTTGGAGGAAATCCAGTCAGACAAAGCCGTAACATTCAGGCAGCATGCTGCAAATCCAAAAGAGAGCAGCAGGGCTGACAAGAATGCAATAATTTTATTCATGGAAGTTGAATTCATATAAAAACTCCTTTCATTATTTCAGGAAAAAATGGATCAGTTTGTCATTTAAGCGGCGGTATGGCTGATAACGCATGGGAAGGTCCATCCAGGTTTTTTTGTCAACAATACTTTTATAATGAGAAAAGGTATCGAAGCCGGCTTTTCCGTGATAACTGCCCATTCCGCTTTCTCCGAATCCGCCAAAGCCCATTTCACTGGTTGCCAGATGGATAATGGTATCATTAATACATCCACCGCCAAAACCGCAGAGAGAAGTGACTTTTTCCACAGCAGATTTATCTGAAGTAAAAAGGTACAGTGCCAGTGGATGGGGGCCGGCATTAACGGCTTCCACAGCAAAATCCAGTGATTTAAAAGTAAGTATCGGGAGAATCGGCCCGAAAATCTCTTCCTGCATAACGGGATCATCAAAGGTCACGTGATCCATCACGGTGGGTTCGATCTGAAGGGTCTGCGGACTGGATTTTCCGCCGTATACGATTTTTGAATCGTCCATCAACCCAAGAAGACGATTGAAATGTTTTTCATTTATGATCTTTCCGTAATTTTTATTAGAAAGAGGTGATGGACCAAACTGTTTGCGGATCTGTTTTCTGATCTGTTTTACCAGCTCCTCTTTTACTTCATGATCACAGAAGATATAATCCGGTGCCACGCAGGTCTGACCGCAGTTTAAATATTTTCCGAAAACGATTCGTCTGGCTGCCAGCTTTAGGTCTGCTGTTTTATCTACGATACAGGGACTTTTTCCTCCAAGCTCCAGTGTGACTGGAGTAAGATGGAGCGCTGCCTGTTTCATCACTTCTCTGCCCACAGCCTGGCTGCCGGTAAAGAAAATATAGTCAAAATGCTGGTTCAGCAGGCAGGTATTTTCGGCTCGTCCACCTGTGACGACCGCCACATATCTGGAAGGAAAGCATTCTCCAAGTATTCTGGCCGTAATTTCACTGGTTGCCGGAGAATAGGCACTTGGTTTGACAATGGCGGTATTTCCGGCGGAAATGGCATCCACCAGAGGTTCAAAGGTGAGCAGGAAAGGATAATTCCATGGACTCATGATCAGTGTGACTCCATAGGGCGAAGGCTTTTTGTAGCTTCGGGAATGAAACTGGGCCAGTGGAGTAGGCACGTTTTTTTCTCTGGCAAAGCGCTTCAGATGCTTCTGCATAAATGTGATCTCACTTAAAGTAAGGCCCACTTCACACATATAGCTTTCAAAATTACTTTTGCCCAGATCTTTTTGGAGAGCCGCCTGTATTTCCTTATCATATTTCTGAATAGCTGCTTTCAGGCGTTTTAAAGCTTCCAGCCGAAAATCAGTGCTCAGTGTGGCACCACTTTGGAAATAATTTCTTTGCAGTTTAGTCAGTTCAAGAATCTGTTCTTCTGTCATAGTATTATGCCTCCTTTTTTTTCATCAGCATATAATAAAAGGTTTCCAGCTGATGCGCGTCCATCAGAACAGGAACAGGATAGAGAGGGTTTGCCTCTTTGTCTGCATAGTGGGAAAGCTTGGGAATATCTTCTTCACGTATGGAAGGAATCGTGTCGCCAATGCCATAGCGTGTTTTCATATCCTTGATGGCCTGGATAAATGCTCTGGAAGCTTCTTCTGCCGGTGTATCCTTTTGAGCAAGTCCCACTTCTATAGCCAGTCGTTTCAGTTTTTTGTGAACAGCGGGGCCATAAGCCTCCAGTACAAAAGGCAGCAAAACAGCGTTGGCAAATCCGTGGGGAACATTGTATTCTCCGCCAAGAGAGTGTGCAACGGCATGAACATATCCCACATAGGACTTTGTGAAGGCACAGCCTGCAAAAAAGGATGCACGTAGCATATTTCTTCTTGCGTCCAGATCAGTTCCATTAAAAACAGCAGTATCCAGATTTTCAAAAATCATTCTTACGGAGTCAAGGGCATTTTTGCGTGTGCCCGGTGTGGTGGAATTGCCGATAAAGGCTTCTACCGCATGCGTCAATGCGTCCATACCTGTGGTGGCGGTGATAAACGTTGGATAAAGGCTGCCGTGGTTTTGCCACTCTTGCACCGACTGCTTTGGCACAGTCCATACTGGAGCCGCCTCCGAAGCCGATAATAGCCTGGCAGTTATGTTCCCGGTACAGTTCCAGCGCCTCTTCCACGTTGTCTGTGGTAGGATTTTCCACTGTTTTATCATAGATTATATAAGAAATGTTGCTGTCATCCAGTGCCTGTTCCAGCCGTTTGGTGAGACCGAGGCTTTGAATGCCGCTGTCGGTGATAATCAGCACACTTTCATAGTTCTTATTTGCCAATACCTCCGGGATGTTTTTGACACTGCGTAATGTCTGGGGATTGCGGTATGGCAGAAAGGGAAGTGCGAATTTAAATGCAGCCTGAAAGCCTCTGCAGTATATTTTTTTATGGTATTCATAATTTTCTCTCCTGGTTTGTAAAACATTAATAAATCAAATTGAATATAGCAGTGAAAAAGAGGTTTGTCAAATGCTGCGAAATGTATAATTAATATTTCACAAACAAAATAAGATATGGCAAAATCAAAGCTGGTAAAGGATTATATTTCAGCCGAGTATCATATCTCGACTATTGCCTCCTTTTGTGGTATAATACTTCATTATGCATTCACAAAGGTGGCTTTTTTTATGGGCGAACAGACAGAAGAAAAAAAATCAGGAAAACAAAAGAAGCATTTATGTATTGGTCTGCTGGCCCATGTAGATGCAGGCAAAACCACTCTCTCAGAGGGGCTTTTGTACCAGACAGGAAAAATACGGAAGCTGGGCCGGGTGGATCACCGGGATGCTTATCTGGATACATTTGAGCTGGAAAGGGAAAGGGGAATTACCATTTTTTCCAAACAGGCGGTACTGACAGCGGGAGATACACAGATTACGCTGATGGATACCCCGGGGCATGTGGATTTTTCTGCGGAGATGGAGCGGACTCTCCAGGTGTTGGATTACGCTGTTCTGGTAATCAACGGTGCAGACGGAGTACAGGGCCATACCCGTACTGTATGGAGGCTTTTGCAGCGTTACCATATTCCTGTTTTTCTTTTTGTAAATAAAATGGATCAGGAGGGTACAGACAGGGAAGCGCTTCTGCAGGAACTAAAGGACAGGCTGGATGATAACTGTATTGATTTTGGAAAAGCTATTCCCAGAAATACTTTTTATGAAAATATAGCTCTCTGTGAAGAGGCGCTTCTGGATAGTTTTCTGGAGACAGGGGAAGTATCCGAAGAAACGATTACTCGTCTGATTAGTGAAAGAAAAATATTTCCATGCTATTTTGGCTCTGCTCTCAGAATAACAGGAGTGGAGGAACTGCTGGAAGGACTTTTGACTTACAGTCAGGAACCGGATTATCCTGCAGAATTCGGGGCAAAGGTTTATAAGATTGCAAGAGATGAACAGGGAAACCGGCTGACTTACATGAAGATTACCGGCGGCACGCTTCCTGTAAAATCAGTTCTTACCAATGGGAGAGCTTCCGGAGAGATGCCCGTCCGGCAGGGACATCAGGAGGAAATCTGGGAGGAGAAAGCAGATCAGATCCGCGTATATTCCGGAGCAAAATATGAATTATGCCGGGAGGCGCAGGCCGGAATTGTCTGTGCGGTTACCGGGCTGACCAGAACTTATCCCGGACAGGGACTTGGAATAGAAGCCGAATCGGAAATGCCGGTTTTGGAACCGGTGTTAAATTACAGAATTTTTCTGCCGCCGGACAAAGATGTCCATCAAATGCTGCAGAAGCTGAAGGAACTGGAAGAGGAAGAACCGCAGCTTCACATTGTATGGGATGAAAGACTGAAGGAAATCCATGCCATGCTCATGGGTGAGGTACAGGTAGACATCCTCAGACATATGATCTGGGAGCGATTTCATACTGCGGTGGAGTTTGGCACAGGAAACATTGTATATAAGGAAACCATAGCAGAACCTGTGGAGGGAGTGGGGCATTTTGAACCTCTTCGTCATTATGCGGAGGTCCACCTGCTGCTGGAGCCGGGAGAACCGGGAAGTGGCCTGCAGTTTTTTACAGCATGTCCGGAGGATACGCTGAGCAGGAACTGGCAGCGTCTGATTCTCACCCATCTGGAGGAAAAGGAGCATAAAGGTGTTCTTACCGGATCTGCTGTTACAGATATGCAGATTACACTGATTGCCGGAAAGGCCCATTTGAAGCACACAGAGGGTGGTGATTTCCGGCAGGCTACCTACAGGGCTGTTCGCCAGGGGTTGAAAAAAGCCAAAAATATTCTTCTGGAGCCATATTATGAATTCAGACTGGAAGTACCCCAGGAAATGGTAGGACGTGCCATGACAGATATCCAGCAGATGTCAGGCACTTTTGACGCTCCGGAAATAGCAGGAGAGATGGCTGTTTTGCGGGGAAGTGCACCAGTGGCAAAAATGAGAGATTATCAGATTCAGGTCACTTCCTATACAAAAGGTACGGGGAGGCTGTTTTGTACGCTTAAAGGTTATATGCCCTGTAAAAATCAGGACGAAATTGTGGAAAAAGCAGGCTATGATTCCGAAAGGGATGTGGAAAACCCTACCGGTTCTGTATTTTGTGCTCACGGAGCAGGATTTAATGTTCCCTGGGATCAGGTGGAGGATTATATGCATCTGGAGGGAATGGAGACAGAGAGTGCAGAAGAAGTGCCGGAGCAAAAGACATATACCCCGCCTTCATCTGCTTTTCGGGGCAGCTATGAAGATGAAAAAGAGCTGCAGGCCATTTTCGAGCGTACCTTTGGTCCGGTGAAACGAAGAAGTTTTTCCGGGACAAAAAAGGTGGTCCAGGCATCGGAACCCGCCGTTCGTTCCGGTTCAAAGAAGAGCCGGGAGGAATACCTGCTGGTGGACGGATATAATATTATTTTTGCCTGGGATGATTTAAAAGAGCTGGCAGATGTGGATGTCCATGCAGCCCAGAGTAAGCTTATGGATATTTTAAGTGATTATCAGGGCAGCAAGGGCTGTACGCTGATACTTGTTTTTGATGCTTATAAAGTACAGGGGCATGCGGAAGAGGTAGTCCGTTATCATAATATTTATGTGGTCTATACAAAAGAAGCAGAAACGGCAGACCAGTATATCGAACGTACCGTGCACAGTCTGGGACGTCAGTATCAGGTGACAGTTGCCACTTCTGACGGACTGGAACAGATCATTATAATGGGGCAGGGGGCACAGAGGATGTCTGCTGCCGGTCTGAAGGAAGAAATTCAGAGGACAAAAGGAGAAGTTATGCAGGAGTGGCACAGGCGCCGTCAGAGCAGTCGTAATTATCTTTTTGACAGTATGCCCAGGGAGATGACGGAGCTGATGGAAGAGGTACGGCTGGGAAAGAAGAGTATGGATGGAAAAAAGGAGTGATTTTATGAGAGAAAAGCTGACCAGAAAAGATGTGGAGAAAATAGAGCAGGAAATCGAGCAGCGGAAGCTGGTAATACGTAAGGAAGCCATTGAGGCCGTGAAGGAAGCCAGAGCGCAGGGGGATTTAAGTGAGAATTTTGAATATTACGCTGCAAAAAGATATAAAAACCAGAATGAAAGCCGTATCCGCTATCTGGAAAACATGCTGAAAACAGCCACCATTGTTTCAGACCAGTCACGTGACGATGAGGTGGGAATGAACGATGTGGTGGAGGTTTATTTTGAAGAGGATGATGAAGTTGAGCGTTATAAGCTTGTTACCTCCATCCGTGGAAATTCCATGGAAAACCGGATCAGCATTGAATCTCCTATTGGAAAAGCCCTGAAAGGACACAAGGTGGGAGATAAAGTGGAAGTAAAGGTGAATGAAAATTACAGTTATATACTTGAAATCCGTTCTATCCGGAAAACAGGGGAAGAGGATGAAGAGATAAGAGGGTTCTGATAAAAGAGCCTTCTTTTTTAATTACATTATTTACCAGCGGATTTTACACAGATTTAACATTACACTGGAGAAGATTTAACATAGGCACATTAAAATACGTGTATGTAAAATGAACAGTATTTTATTAAAGAAAGGAAAATACCATGGACTTTTTCAGTGTGTTAACTATGCTGGGCGGACTCGCATTATTTCTTTATGGAATGCAGATTATGGGAGACGGTCTCGCAAAGGTTTCAGGAGGAAAACTGGAACGTATTCTGGAGAATCTTACATCCAATCCGGTGAAAGCGGTTCTCCTGGGCGCAGGAGTTACAGCAGTAATTCAGTCTTCTTCTGCTACCACGGTTATGGTTGTAGGTTTTGTAAACTCGGGAATTATGAAGCTTTCTCAGGCAGTGGGAGTGATAATGGGAGCCAATATCGGAACCACAATTACTTCCTGGATTTTGAGCCTTACAGGAATAGAAAGCAGTAATTTCTTTATCCGGCTTTTAAAGCCCACATCTTTTTCTCCGATACTTGCTCTGATCGGTGTGATTTTTGTTGTGTTTTTAAAGAATCCGAGGAAAAAAGATATCGGCGGTATCATGGTGGGTTTTGCCATACTGATGTTTGGTATGGAATCCATGAGCAGTGCAGTTAAGCCGCTGGCAAACGTTCCGGAATTCACAAATATTCTGATAACATTTTCAAATCCTCTGCTGGGTGTTGCGGCAGGTGCTGTCCTTACAGCAATCATCCAGTCATCTTCAGCTTCCGTAGGTATTTTGCAGGCTCTTTGCATGACAGGGGCAGTAAGCTACGGAACGGCACTGCCTATTATCATGGGTCAGAATATCGGTACCTGTGTGACTGCTCTGATTTCTGCTGTGGGAGCTAACAAAAATGCCAAAAGAGCCGCAATGGTGCATTTATATTTTAATCTTATCGGTACGGTTATTTTTATGACAGTATTCTATGCGCTTCACAGTCTGATAGGCTTTTCTTTTATGGGAGAAGCTGCGTCACCTGCCGGAATCGCTGTTTTGCACAGTACATTTAACGTGGCAGCGACAGTTATTCTTCTTCCTTTTTCCAGACTTCTGGAAAAGCTTGCCTGTCTTACTATCCGGGATACCGTACAGGATTCACAGGCTGCGGAAGAAGATAAGGATTTCAAGATTCTGGAAACACGTTTTCTGGAAAAGCCGGCTTTTGCAGTGGAGCAAAGCCGCAATGCCGTTCGGAAAATGGCAGAGGATTCTCATATGGCGCTGTTTACAGCCATTGAGCTTATTCGGGATTACAGTGAACAAAACGCTGAATATGTGGAAAAAATGGAAAGTCGTGTAGACCGTTATGAGGATGAGCTGGGAACGTATCTGATCAAGCTTAATCATAAAAACCTGACAGAGCAGGACAGCAGAAGTCTTTCCATTATGCTTCACTGTATCGGGGATTTTGAGAGAATATCTGATCATGCGGTAAATATTATGGAATCTGCAAAAGAGCTTTATGAAAAGGGAGCTCATTTTTCTGACAGAGCTATGGAAGAACTGAAGGTTCTGGAACAGGCGGTAAAGGATATCGTAGATATGGCGTATACGGTATTTGACAGACAGGATGTGGTGATGGCGAAGCAGATAGAGCCTCTGGAAGAGGTGATCGATGAACTGAGCCAGGAGTTGAAGCATCGCCATGTACAGCGGCTTCGTGCAGGAGAATGTACCATTGAAATGGGATTTATCCTTTCTGATATTACTACCAGTATGGAGAGGATTTCCGATCACTGTTCCAATATCGGAGTCTGTGTAACCCAGGTTCGGGAGGATTTATATGATACTCACAGTCATCTGGAAATTATTAAAGATAAATCCAACAGTGCTTTTGTAAAGGCATTAGGTCAGATGCGCCAGAAATATGTGCTTCCGTGACGGCGCAGGCATAAGAAATCTTGAGTAAAACAGAAAAATCGGTTATACTTATCAGAGCAGGCAGATATGCTAAAAGAGGTGGACAGATGATTTATTGTGTGGAGGATGAACAAAACATCCGGGAGCTTCTGGTATACACGCTGGAAACAACCGGTTTTTCTGCAAAGGGCCTTGAAAACGGACGGGAGCTGCAAAAGGCTTTGAACAGGGAGATACCACAGCTTATTCTTCTTGATATTATGCTTCCTGAGGAGGATGGATTCAGCATTTTGAAAAAGCTGAGATCAGATTCGCGGACACGTGGTGTGCCTGTTATTATGGTAACTGCCAAGGATGCAGAGTTTGATAAGGTACGGGGGCTGGAAGGCGGAGCCGATGATTATATTACAAAGCCTTTTGGAATGATGGAGTTTGTGGCCAGAGTAAAAGCCGTTCTGCGGCGTTGTTCAAAATCGGCTGAAAACAGAGAACTCTGCTGCGGACCGCTTCAGGTTTTTGTAGGACGCAGGGAAGTGCGCTGCCAGGGGAAGAAGGTGGAGCTCACCCGTAAGGAATTTGAACTGCTGCAGTTTTTAATGGAAAATAAAAACCTGGTCATGTCCAGGGATCAGATCCTGGGACACATCTGGGGATATGATTTTGACGGAGAGACCCGGACTGTGGATGTTCATGTGCGGACCCTGCGGCAGAAGCTGGGGGAAGCCGGAAACCTGATCGAAACAGTCCGTGGTGTGGGATATCGGATCGGAGAATGATTTGAAGCAGAAAATTTTTAACCATACAAGTTTACTGGTGGTGCTTTCCGTACTTTTGACATTTATGGCGGCAAGTGCGGTAATGTACAACAGGTTTTATGATTACATGAAAGATGGCGTCAAAAATGAAGCAGAGTATATCCGGATCGGGCTGAAGGATTTTGGAACGGGATTTCTCACAGAAGAAATGGGAAATGCAACCAGCAGCAGAATCACACTGGCAGACCCGTCCGGGATGGTTGTTTTTGACAGCAATGCCGTGCCGGAGGATCTGACAAATCACAGTGACCGTCCGGAGGTGATTCAGGCAGAGAAGGAAGGCCGGGGAGAGGCCGTTCGTTTTTCGGAAACCTTTTCCCAGCAGACTTATTATTATGCTTTGCGTCTTGAAGACGGAAGCATTCTCAGGGTGTCAAAAGTGATGGACAGCGTGTTCCGCACATTTTTGTCAAGCTTTACACTTATGGGAATTTTGATGATTGTCATTCTGGTGCTGGAGGTTTTTCTTCTGCAGAAAAATATCCGCAGCCTGATTGAACCAATTAATCAGCTTGATCTGGAAAAACCATTGGATAATGTGTGTTACGATGAACTGCGGCCGCTTCTTGTAAGGGTTGATCAGCAGAACAGGCAGATAGCGGGACAGATGGAGGAGCTGAAAGCGGCTCAGGCAATGCGGCAGGAGTTTTCTGCCAATGTATCCCATGAGCTGAAAACTCCGCTCATGTCCATTTCAGGTTATGCTGAGCTGATGATGAACGGGCTTGTGGAGCCGGAAAATATTCCTGTTTTTTCGGGAAGGATATATGATGAGGCCAGCCGCCTTACTAATCTGGTTACAGACATCATACAGCTTTCACGGCTGGACGAAAAAAGCAGTACTCTGTCATTTGAAGCCATAGATATTAATGAACTGGCAGAGGATGTGGCAAATAATCTGAAACAGGCTGCGGAGAAAAAGGAAATTACACTCACTTATGAAGGGTGTACAGCTGTCATTCGAGGTGTACATCAGGTTGTATATGAAATGTTTTATAATCTTGCAGATAATGCAGTACGGTATACGCCTCAGGGAGGACATGTGCAGATCAGTGTTGGCAGAGAAGAAGGAAAGCCTTTTTACAGTGTAAAAGATGATGGGATCGGAATTGCTCCCAATGAGCAGAAACGTGTATTTGAACGTTTTTACCGGGTGGATAAAAGTCATTCCAGAAGTACAGGCGGTACAGGTCTCGGTCTTTCCATCGTTAAGCACGGAGCCTCTCTTCATAATGCCAGGATACAGATGGACAGCGCTCCCGGAAAAGGAACCTGCATCCGGCTTTTGTTTTAATTAAAAAATGAACTGAAAAAAATGGTGCGAAGGATAACCGGGCATGCTATAATGAAGCAAAGCATTATAGTATGCCCGGATGGCATATGGGGAAAAAGGAGAGAGAGTATGTTAGGGGAAATTATGATTGGAATTCTGGGACTGTTTTTTCTTACAGGTGCCATTATGCAGTTTCAGTGCAAAGGCCCTGTCTGGTCTGCAGAATATGTGGCGGCTTCCCCTGAGAACCGCAAAAAAATGCGGACACGGCAGGAATATTACTGGACAGGCGCGGCATGCCTGTGGATAGGACTTCTGTTCATCCTTACCATGATTTACTCTCTGTCTCAGGTGACCGTATTTTTATATATTCTTTTTGGGTTGTCATTTGTACTGTTTGTTCATATTTTATATGGGATATTCCGTGCAATCAGAAAAAGTACGCACCGGGACAGAACTGACATCAAAAAGAAAAGAAGCAAAAATGGAGGATATGAAAAATGAATAAGCCGGTATTAGTTGTTATGGCAGCAGGCATGGGAAGCCGTTATGGCGGTCTTAAGCAGATCGATCCGGTAGATGCAAGCGGCCATATCATTATGGATTTTTCAATTTATGATGCAGTACAGGCAGGTTTTGAAAAAGTTATTTTTATTATCAAAAAAGAAAATGAAGCGGATTTCAGAGCTGCCATCGGTGACCGTCTTGCCAGATATATTCAGGTTGAGTATGTTTTTCAGGATCTGTACAATATTCCTGAAGGTTATGAGGTGCCGGAGGGACGTGTGAAACCCTGGGGAACCGGTCATGCGGTGCTCAGCTGTATTGGCAGCATTGACGGTCCTTTTGCAGTGATCAATGCAGATGATTATTACGGTCGTCATGCTTTTTCAATGGCTTATGATTTCCTGGCACGTGAGCAGGACGGAAAGGACGGCTATCATTTTATGATGGTCGGATATCAGCTGAAAAACACGCTGACAGAAAACGGTCATGTGGCAAGGGGAATCTGTGAGACAGATGAAAAGGGATACCTGAAGGATATCAATGAGAGAACAAAGATCCAGCGTATAGGTGAAGGAATCGCATATACGGAGGATGATGGAAAGACATGGACAGAGCTTCCTGAAGACAGCATTGTTTCGTTGAATATGTGGGGATTTTCAGCAGGACTTCTGAAAGAATTGAAGGAACGTTTTACAGGCTTCCTTGATAAGAATCTTTCTGTAAATCCTCAGAAGTGTGAGTATTTCCTGCCTTTTGTGGTGGATGAGCTGCTGAAGGAAAAGAAAGCTACTGTAAAAGTGCTGGAATCAGTAGATAAATGGTACGGTGTTACTTATAAAGAGGATAAACCGGTAGTTATGAATGCGCTGGAAGGCATGGAGAATGACGGTTTGTATCCCAAAGATTTTTTTGCCTGACCCTATTGTGAAATGCGCCAAATGATGATAAGATAATAACAATCGTCAACACATAAACACAGCAGCCGACAGGCGCTGATATATTATTTATTATCAGGAGGACGGGAAAATGGCAATTTTAGTCACAGGCGGTGCCGGATACATCGGCAGTCACACGGTTATTGAGCTTCAGGATGCAGGTTATGATGTGGTTGTACTGGATAATCTTTGTAATTCCAGCGAGAAATCCCTGGAAAGAGTGGAGAAGATCACAGGAAAACCTGTTAAGTTTTATAAAGCAGATATTCTTGACAGAGAAGCTCTGGAAGAGATTTTTCAGAAGGAAAAAATCGAAAGCTGTATTCACTTTGCCGGACTGAAGGCAGTAGGTGAATCTGTTGCAAAACCGTGGGAATACTATGAAAATAATATTGCAGGAACCCTTACACTGGTAGATGTTATGAGAAAGCATAATGTGAAGAATATCATTTTCTCTTCATCTGCAACAGTATATGGTGATCCGGCAATCATTCCGATTACAGAGGAATGTCCAAAGGGCCAGTGTACCAACCCCTATGGCTGGACAAAATCCATGCTGGAACAGATTCTGACAGATATTCAGAAGGCTGATCCGGAATGGAATGTGGTGCTTCTTCGTTATTTTAATCCCATCGGAGCACATAAGAGCGGAACCATCGGTGAGAATCCCAATGGAATTCCAAACAATCTGATGCCTTATATTACGCAGGTAGCGGTAGGCAAGCTGAAAGAGCTGGGTGTATTTGGAAATGACTATGACACTCCGGATGGAACCGGCGTCAGAGATTATATCCACGTTGTGGATCTGGCTAAAGGCCATGTAAAAGCACTGAAAAAGATAGAGGATAACTCAGGGTTGTCCATTTATAATCTGGGCACAGGCAAAGGCTACAGTGTTCTTGACATTGTGAAGAACTTTGAGGAGGCCAACGGGGTGAAGATTCCATATTCTATCAAACCCCGCCGTCCCGGCGATATTGCCACCTGTTATTCAGATGCTTCCAAGGCAGAAAGAGAACTGGGCTGGAAGGCTGAGTACGGCATCCGTGAAATGTGTGCGGATTCCTGGAGATGGCAGTCAAACAATCCAAACGGATATGAAGATTAAAAAATATAAAACGAAGGGGCCGCTGTATGCGGTCCCTTCTTCATGTCTTCATGTTTTCCGAAGTTTACTGATAGTGTTTTTCTTTTTCAAATTTTGGTTCACAGGTCAGTTCGATGCCCAGCTTCCGGAATTCCTGGATATCAACGGAAGAAAGCATAACAGAAGTATGAGCCTGGCATCCACAGAGCTTTGGAAGCTGTTCCAGTGCAAGGCGTGCGGCTTCATCATTGGCTGCGCTGACAGATAATGCAATCAGTGTCTCATCTGAATGAAGACGGGGGTTCTTACTTCCAAGATATTTCGTTTTCAGCTCCTGAATGGGACGGATGGCCTCAGGAGAGATGACATGGCGTTTGTGATCAATGCCTGCCAGTTCCTTTAATGCATTCAGCAGCAGTGCGGAAGATGCTCCGAGAAGCTCGGAGGTTTTGCCATAAACGATCTTGCCGTTATCCAGCTCCAGAGCCGCGGCAGGCGCGCCGGTTTCTTTTTCCAGATCAAGACTTGCCGGAACAACATGGCGGTCTTCCAGAGACGCATGTGCCTGATTCAGAAGGAGACGGATTTTATATGCCTCCTCTTCTTTTCCGGTTCCGGCAGCCAGAGCGTTCATGCTCTTATAGT
The DNA here is from genome assembly GCA_034118545.1 of Blautia sp. Taxonomy (GTDB): domain Bacteria; phylum Bacillota; class Clostridia; order Lachnospirales; family Lachnospiraceae; genus Blautia_A. Next base: position 23,240 of record JAXFBD010000124.1, on the reverse strand, counting down.
AACGGCGGATGATTTCCTGGCGGGAAGCCTCCTGGCAGACCTCATCATCGATGATACAGTTTCCTGCCATATTTACACCCATATCCGTAGGTGATTTGTACGGGCATTCCCCGATGATCTTCTCAAACATGGCCTGGAGTACGGGGAATATTTCCACATCACGGTTATAGTTGACGGTGGTCTCTCCGTAAGCGTCCAGATGGAAGGGATCGATCATGTTGATATCGTTTAAGTCGGCCGTTGCAGCTTCATATGCCAGGTTTACAGGATGCTTCAGCGGAATGTTCCAGATAGGGAATGTTTCGAATTTTGCGTAGCCTGCACTGATCCCCCGTTTGTATTCGTGATAAAGCTGGGAAAGACAGGTGGCCATTTTTCCGCTGCCCGGACCGGGAGCAGTGATGACAACAAGAGGTCGTGAAGTCTCGATATATTCATTTTTTCCATAGCCTTCATCACTTACGATCATGGAAATATTGCTGGGATATCCGGGAATGGAATAGTGGATATACACTTTAATGCCCAGTTTTTCCAGATGTTTTTTGAAGGTATCGGCACTTTCCTGTCCGGTGTATTGGGTGATACATACGCTTCCCACATAAAGGCCTCTGGAGGTAAATTCCTCCATGAGACGCAGTACATCCATATCATAGGTGATGCCCAGATCACCGCGTACTTTATTTTTGTCGATGTCACCGGCACTGATGACGATGACGATCTCTGCCTGATCAGAAAGCTGCATCAGCATGCGCAGCTTACTGTCCGGTTCAAAGCCGGGAAGAACTCTGGAGGCATGGTAATCGTCAAATAATTTACCGCCGAATTCCAGATAAAGCTTATTGTCGAATTTACTGATACGCTCCCGGATATGTTCGGACTGCATTTTCAGGTATTTTTCGTTATCAAATCCAATTTTCATTTGTCTCAATTTCCTTTCCCATCCATTCTATTAGGCTCAGAATAAAAAAAACATATTACTATTATACTACAAAAGAGAGTGTTTGTAATGATGTTTTTTGTGTGAAATTTGTTTTTTTCTCCTATCTGCGGTTGATTTCTAAAGAATTTATCTTTATAATAAATAAGATAACAAGAGGAGGAAGAGATGGATAATCGTATAGACAACAATGACAATAACAATCGGCGTGACAAACGGGATCCTCAGAAGGGCGGACCTGGTAAAAACCGTCAGTCGATTTTGGCTTTTCTTGTATGCCTTCTGGTAACGCTGGTATGCTTCAGCCTGTTTACCAATATGCTGCAGGATAATTCCAGTGAAATTACTTATGACAAATTTATTGATATGGTCAATAAAGACCAGATCAAAGAGGTAACCCTGCAGTCAGATACCCTGACGATCGTACCGAAGAAGCAGGATTCCAGATTTTCTGAGATAAGCTATTATACCAATATGGTGGAAGATAAAAATGCGCTTACCGAACGTCTGGAAGGAACCGGAATCGTGTTCTATTCAGAGCCGCCGGATGCCATGAGCGAGTTTCTTGCCATGGTGTTAAGTGTACTTCTTCCGTCTCTGCTGCTGTTTGGTCTTCTGATGCTGTTTATGCGCCGTATGAACAAAGGCGGCGGCATGATGGGAGTGGGCAAAAGCCGTGCCAAGGCCTACATCCAGAAGGAGACAGGAGTTACCTTTAAAGATGTGGCAGGTCAGGATGAAGCGAAGGAGTCTTTGCAGGAGGTTGTGGATTTTCTTCACAATCCGGGCAAATATACTACTATCGGTGCCAAGCTTCCCAAGGGTGCTCTTCTGGTGGGACCTCCGGGAACAGGTAAGACCCTTCTGGCGAAGGCAGTGGCAGGTGAGGCGCATGTTCCGTTTTTCTCACTGTCCGGTTCGGAATTTGTGGAAATGTTCGTAGGTGTGGGTGCATCCCGTGTGAGGGATCTTTTTGAGGAAGCCAAGAAAAACGCACCCTGTATTGTTTTTATCGATGAGATTGATGCTATCGGAAAGAGCCGTGATTCCCGTTACGGCGGAGGAAATGATGAGCGTGAGCAGACGCTGAATCAGCTTCTGGCGGAAATGGACGGCTTTGATACATCCAAGGGTCTTTTGATCCTGGCTGCCACCAACCGTCCGGAGGTTCTGGATCCGGCGCTTCTCCGTCCGGGACGTTTTGACCGTCGGGTAATCGTGGATCGCCCGGATCTGAAAGGAAGAGTGGAGATCCTTAAGGTTCATGCCAAGGATGTGAATATTGATGAAACGGTGGATTTTGATGCCATTGCCCTTGCTACTTCAGGAGCTGTGGGTTCCGATCTGGCTAATATGATCAATGAGGCAGCAATTCTTGCTGTCAAGAGCGGCAGACATGCAGTGTCTCAGAAGGATCTTTATGAAGCTGTTGAGGTTGTCCTTGTGGGAAAAGAAAAGAAGGATCGTATTCTCAGTGTTCAGGAGCGCAGGATCGTTTCCTATCACGAGGTTGGACATGCACTTGTCAGTGCGCTTCAGAAGGATGCGGAGCCGGTGCAGAAAATCACCATCGTTCCCCGCACCATGGGAGCTTTGGGTTATGTTATGCAGGTACCTGAGGAGGAGAAATTTCTCAATACCCAGAAAGAGCTGGAAGCAATGCTTGTGGGATACCTGGGAGGACGTGCTGCGGAGGAAATCGTATTCGATACAGTTACCACCGGAGCTGCCAATGATATCGAACAGGCAACCAAGGTTGCAAGAGCTATGATCACACAGTATGGTATGTCTGAAAAATTTGGCCTGATGGGTCTGGCAACTCAGGAAAATCAGTATCTTTCCGGCCGTGCGGTGCTTAATTGCGGCGATGATACGGCTACAGAGATCGATCATGAGGTCATGAAGCTTCTTTCGGATTCTTATGAAGAAGCCAAGCGGCTGATCGGCGGCCACAGAGAGGAACTGGATAAGATTGCGGAGTATCTGATCCGCAAAGAAACTATCACAGGTAAAGAATTTATGAAAATACTCCGTGCTGTACAGATGGGACTGGATATTCCGGAAAATCTTGACGACCTGGAGCTTCCTTCCGAAAAACCTCAGGAGGAACCGAAAGAGAAACTTCAGGAAGCTGCGGAGGAAATTCCGCAGGAGATACCACAGGAAATTTCTCAGACAGAAAATGAATAATCAAGGGGCTGTTGCAAAGCTTTGTAACAGCCCTTTCTTTAGATACAGGAGGTTTCCATGTTTTTGATAGAAGAAGAATTAAAAAAGCTTCCCGCAAAGCCGGGAGTTTATATCATGCATGATGAAAAAGATGAGATCATTTATGTGGGAAAAGCAGTCAGTCTGAAAAACAGAGTGCGGCAGTATTTCCAGAGCAGCCGCAATAAAGGGGTAAAAATCGAACAGATGGTTACTCATATTTCCAGATTTGAGTACATTATCACGGATTCTGAGCTGGAGGCACTTGTCCTGGAATGCAATCTGATCAAAGAACATCGGCCCAAATATAATACCATGCTCAAGGACGACAAAAGTTATCCGTTTATTAAAGTAACGGTCAATGAGGCATATCCCAGGGTTCTTTTTGCCAGAAGAATGAAAAAGGACAAGGCAAAATACTTTGGACCTTATACCAGTTCCGGTGCTGTAAAAGATGTGATCGATCTGGTACAGAAGTTGTATCAGGTAAGAAACTGCAGCCGTGTTCTTCCAAGAGATATCGGGAAAGAACGTCCCTGTCTTTATTATCACATGAAACAGTGCGATGCCCCATGTCAGGGGAAGGTAAGTCAGGAAGAATATCGAAAAAAAATCAGTCAGGTTCTGCGTTTTTTGAACGGGGATTTTAAGGAAACCATTGATATGCTTACCGAAAAAATGATGACAGCCTCAGAGGAAATGCGTTTTGAAGATGCGGCAGGTTTTCGTGATTTGATTCAGAGCATCAAAAGAATTGGTGAGCGTCAGAAAATTACCGGCTACGGATTGGAAGACAGGGACATCATTGCAATGGCAATGGATGACAGCGAAGATCTGCGGGAGCAGGATGCGGTAGTGCAGGTATTCTTTATCCGCGATGGAAAACTGATCGGAAGGGATCATTTTTTCCTCAGAGTGGCAAGGGGTGATACGAAGTCTCAGGTATTATCCAGTTTTATGAAACAGTTTTATGCAGGAACTCCCTTTATACCGGGAGAGATTATTCTTCAGAAGGAAATAGAGGACGTACAGTTACTGGAGGAATGGCTGGGAAGCCGTCGGGGACAGAAGGTGCATATCCGTGTTCCGAAAAAAGGAACGAAAGAAAAACTGGTGGAGCTGGCGGCAGAAAATGCAAGAATGGTTCTTGATAAGGACAGAGAACGTATTAAACGGGAGGAAGGAAGGACCATTGGTGCAGTTAGGGAAGTTGAGCAGTGGCTGGGGCTGACCGGGCTTAACAGAATGGAAGCCTTTGATATTTCCAATATCAGTGGTTTTGAATCAGTAGGTTCCATGGTTGTTTATGAAAAAGGAAAGCCAAAGCGCAGTGATTACCGTAAATTTAAAATCAAATGGGTAGAGGGTCCGAACGATTATGCCAGCATGGAGGAAGTGCTTACGAGACGATTTACTCATGAAAGCAAAGGTGAGTTTGACAGTTTTTCCCGTCTGCCGGATCTGATATTGATGGATGGCGGCCGTGGCCAGGTCAACATTGCCCTTAAAGTACTGGAAAAACTTGGCTTGACAATTCCTGTTTGCGGCATGGTAAAAGACGATCATCACCGGACACGGGGACTGTATTTCAATAATGTGGAAATACCCATCGACACATCGAGCGAAGGATTTCGCCTGATTACCAGAGTGCAGGATGAGGCTCATCGTTTTGCCATTGAGTATCATCGTTCTCTGAGGAGTAAGGAGCAGATACATTCTGTTCTGGATGACATCCCGGGAATCGGGGATACCCGGCGAAAAGCACTCCTCAGAAAATTTAAATCTGTGGAAAATATCCGTGATGCATCGGAAGAGGAGCTGGCAGCCACGGAATCCATGAATGCGTTAAGTGCGCGTCGGGTCTATGAATTTTTCCATAAGCCTTCGGAATAGAGATCCGAAATGTTAATCAGGGGTGTGCTGACTCAGTTTCTTTCTGTAATCTGAGGGAGTGCAGCCCTGAAATTCTTTAAAACGTCGGATGAAGTAGCTGAAATTTTCGTACCCGACCTCAAATCCGACTTCCATCACCGGCAGGCTTGTGGTCTGAAGAAGGATGGCGGCCTGTTCGATTCGGTATCGGTTCAGATATTGCACAAAACTGATACAAAATGTATTTGAAAAATAGTTGGAAAAGTATTTCGGGGTCATGTGCATAATGGAGGCCGCCTGCTCCAGAGTGATGTTTTCTTTATAGTGAACAGAAACATACTGTAATACTTCTTTCAGGCGCAGAGCGGTGGAGGAGTGGGTTCGTGTGGTCTGTTGTGACTGCAGGATAAACTGATCATACTGGTGCAAAATGGCAATCATTTCATACAGTCTGGCTTTGACCAAAAGCTGGTATGCGTCGGGGCGCTCGAGGCTTAATCTGCGTAATTCAAAAAGGATATTTTCAATCGATACTCTGCAGGGAGAATCTTTTGTAATGCAGGATGGAAACCATAATTTGCCCGTGAGCGGAGAAAGATAAATAGTCTGTGTGTAATCATTTTCCTGAAAAAAGAGATTTTTCAGAGCAAACACGAAAGAAAAAAAAGAACTGCCGTTTTGGGTGCTGCTGATCTGATGGAGCTGTTCCGGATTGATAAAAAAGATATCTCCTGCCTGTCCTGTGTAATTACATCCATCGATCACAACAAGGAAACTTCCTTTTTCCACAAAAATAATCTCCATATTTGTATGCCAGTGGCAGGAAACCGTAATGGGAATGGATTCGCTGGTATGTGAATGAAAATACTGGAATGGGAACATGGCGGATCCATGGACATATTTTTCTTCAAGATCACTTTTCATCGGAACACCTCCTGCTTGGTCGAACGCATGTGAAATTTGGCAATATTATATATAAATTCATGCAAAAATGCAACAAAAAATAAGCCTTTGCAGGTGATTGCAAAGACTCGTTTTTTGTTGTATTCTTGCTGCATTTTCATATTATGAAATCAGTTTTTTTGAAAAAGTCTGTCGCATTTTCGTACAACGTAAAAATAACTTGTGATTAAAACCACATCGGCACCTGCCCATGCCAGGACCTCCGCAAGAAATACGCCGTTTTCTCCGACAAATTCAGAAAGAATTAATGCAGAAGACGTTCGCATGATTAATTCTGCAATGGCAGAAACCATAGGAAGCAGTGTGTTTCCCATGCCTTGCAGGGAAGAACGAAATACATACAGTGCATATAAGATCGGAAGGCAAATACACATAATTGCCAGGTACCTGTATGCGATGGAAATGGTCATAGCTGCTTCAGAACCATTGCCCGAAACAAACCCGCTAAGAATCGTTTTTCCAAAAAGAAGCATTACCGCGGAAATGACCAGTGAGGTCAGGATGGCAACACCGAGAGCGCTGCGGACACCTTTGTGGACACGGTCCATTTTTCTGGCGCCAAGATTTTGTCCCACATAGGTGGTTACGGCAAATCCGTAAGAGGAAGTGGCAATCTCCAGTACACCGTGAAGCTTGCTGCCGGCGGTGAATCCGGCAATAAATACAAGGCTGAAGCGGTTTACAACAGATTGAACGACCATACCGCCTCCGGCGATCAGGAAGTTTTGAAGCGCCATAGGAGAGCTAAGTGCAAACATTGTCTTTACCAGGTTTTTATGCAGGTCAAAATGTTCTCTGGAAAGAAAAAGCAGTTCGATTTTTCTGACGTACAAAAAACAGTAAATGCAGGAGCAGACCTGTGCAATCAGTGTTGCAGCAGCCGCACCGGCGATACCCCAGTGAAATACCATTACAAACAAAATATCTAAAACAACATTAATTATGGAGGCAACCATCATTGAATGTAAAGGTGTCTGTCCGTCTCCAAGTGCGCGAAGAATGGAAGCCAGCAAATTGTAAGCCGCAATCACAGGGATTCCTGCCATGGTAATACGCAGATAAAGTAATGCCAGCGGAGTGATTTCGGCAGGCGTTTTTAACATATGCAGTACAAATGGAACAAGAGATTGTCCAAGAATAAGAAGAACTGCGGCGCAGATTGCGGCAAGTACGATGGAATTTCCCACAACCGTTTTTAATTTGCGGTAATCTTTCGCGCCAAATGCCTGTGAGATCAGAATGGAAAATCCCTGAGTGAGTCCCTGCAGAATTCCAAGAATTACCCAGTTGGGCCATGTTGTTGCACCAAGAGCTGCCAGCGCGCTGACGCCGACGCCTTTTCCCACGACCATACTGTCTACAACAGAGTAAAGCTGCTGAAAAACATTTCCTGCCATGAGCGGAAGTGCAAAAGAAACAATCAGGGAAAGTGGTTTTCCGGTGGTCATATTTTTGATGTGTGCAGCCATGTATCTACCTCTCTTTACAGTCATAACATATTCGAGCCAGTATATCACCATGATTTCGGGAAAACAATATACAAAAGTTTGGAAAAGTTGCACAATATCCACAGCGATAAGACGATTTTGAGGAATTTGTGCTGTCTTCATTGAAGTTTCCTTGGGAAATATGATATAATAATATTACTTTTGAGCATTAAAGGAGAAAAAACATGAAAGGTGTACAGCTAGTAAAAATGGCGCAGGAGCTGAAGCTGACGAATCTGACGCCGGAGATTGACCTTGAGAAGATATTGATCAAAACAGCTGAAATCAATCGTCCGGCACTTCAGTTAACCGGCTATCTGGAACATTTTGCCAATGAGAGAGTGCAGATCATCGGTTATGTAGAATATACGTATCTGATGCAGCTGAGTGAAGAGGAAAGAATGTTCAAATATGAGCGGTTTATTTCCAGTAAGATTCCCTGTGTAATTTTCAGCACAATGACCAGACCCAATCAGCAGATGATCGATCTGGCCCTGAAATACAATGTGCCAACCTTTGCAACGGACAGGACAACCTCCAGCTTTATGGCGGAGATTATCCGGTGGCTGGGTGTTCAGCTTGCGCCCTGTATTTCCATTCACGGTGTTCTTGTGGACGTATATGGTGAGGGAATTTTGATAACAGGTGAAAGCGGTATCGGAAAAAGCGAAGCTGCTCTTGAACTGATCAAGCGCGGACATCGTCTTGTAAGTGATGATGTGGTAGAACTGCGTAAGGTAAGTGATGTAACTCTGGTGGGATCCGCACCGGATATCACGCGGCATTTTATCGAGCTGCGCGGTATTGGAATTATCGATGTAAAGACTCTGTTTGGTGTGGAAAGTGTCAAGGATACACAGTCGGTAGATCTTGTGATCAAGCTGGAAGAGTGGGATAAGGATAAAGAATACGATCGTCTCGGGCTTCATGAGGAATATACAGAGTACCTGGGTAATAAAATTGTATGTCATTCACTGCCTATTCGTCCGGGCCGTAACCTTGCCGTTATCGTAGAATCAGCGGCGGTTAACCACAGACAGAAAAAGATGGGTTATAATGCAGCAGAAGAGCTGTATAAACGTGTTCAGGCAAATATTGCGAGAAAACGTGAGTCATAGGCGGCGGAAAGGATGTGCAGTTATGGAGAAGAAATATTGTTTTGGAATTGATGTGGGAGGAACCAGCATTAAATGCGGTCTCTTTTCTACAGACGGTACTTTGTTGGAAAAATGGGAAATTCCCACAAGAACAGAAGATTGCGGTTCTCAGATTCTTCCGGACATTGCAAAAACAATCAATGAAAAGACAGCAGAACGCGGTCTTGCAAAAGATGAGCTTGCGGGAGTGGGAATCGGAATTCCGGGTCCTGTAAATGAGAAGGGAGAAGTTCCCTGTGCGGTAAATCTTTACTGGGGCTTTAAAGCTGTTGCAAAAGAGATAAATGAATTGACAGGACTTCCTGCAAAGGCAGGGAATGATGCCAATGTGGCGGCTCTCGGTGAATCCTGGAAGGGGGCTGCAGCCGGTACAGACGATGTGGTTATGGTTACCCTGGGAACAGGTGTCGGCGGCGGCATTATTATTAACGGCAGAATTGTGGCCGGTTCTCACGGTGCAGGCGGTGAAGTAGGACATGCCTGCGTGAATCACAGTGAAACAGAGCTTTGCAACTGCGGAAATGCAGGATGTCTGGAACAGTACGCATCTGCAACAGGAATTGTCCGTGTGGCAAAGAAAGTTCTGTCAGAATCTGCTGAAGACAGTGTTCTTCGCAGTGTGGAAATATTAACGGCAAAAGATGTTCTGGATGCATTTAAAGAAGATGATGTACTTGCAGTCCGTACAATGGAAATCGTTGGAGATTATCTGGGCGGTGCACTTGCCACATTTTCCTGTGTGGCAGATCCGGATACTATCGTTGTGGGAGGCGGAGTTTCGAAGGCAGGTCAGCCTTTGATCGATTGTATTCAGAAGTATTACAGAAAATATGCGTTCCCTTCCTGCAAGGATACTCCCATTGTTCTTGCAACGCTGGGGAATGATGCCGGTATTTACGGTGCAGCCAGAATGGTGATCAGTGAATAAGAAAATATCGAATGAACTGAAAAATCCAAAAAGAAATCACATGATCTGAAATGTGGGTTTCTTTTTGGATTTTTTATTTTTGATAATGTATGCGGTACTCTTTTGGGGACATCTTATACTTACTTCGGAAGATGGCGTAAAAATGGCTGATATTCTGGTATCCGACCGTCTGTGCGATTTGCTCGATAGACATCGTTGTTTTTTCAAGATACTGTGCAGCATGTTTCAGTCGGATTTCCTTAATGATTTCGGAAAATCCCGTATTTAATTCTTTTTTCAGGACTCTGGAGATATATTTTTCGCTGTAGCCAAAGGTATAAGCGACTTCTTTCAGAGTGACAGTGGCATAATTTTTGTTAATATAGAGGATAATACTGCTCAAAAACTGCGAGGTAGGAAGCCACCCTGACGGAGAAAACAGGCTGGAGAGTATTCTGGACATATATAAAAGAACTTCTATCAGTCCTACTTCCAGAATTTTTTCATATCCGGGCTGCAGATGATGATATTCCCGGATCAGCCGATGAAGAATGGAATAGATGGGAGAATCCTCACAACGGTTTAGTATCAGAAAATCGACGGATGTTTGAAGCTGGTAAAAGTAGCTTACCACAAAATTCGATACGATATCATTTGACATAAGAGTAAACATCGATTGCTGAAAGATTTCTTTGGAAATCATGAAATTGAAGATGATATCGGAATCTCCGTGAGCTTCTATGTAATGCAAGGCATTTGGATTCATAAACAGGATGTCTTTTTCCCGCATTCGTGTTTCGATACCGGAACAGTTGTTGATGCAGCTTCCTTTATAGACATAGACCAGTTCGAAAAAATCGTGGTTATGGAAAGGGGATTTATGCATCAGAGTGTTTTCGTGAAGAGTTATGTCAAAAGGATAGGAAAGTTTTTCATCTTCCAAAGGCATAATGGTATAGTAATTTTGGGTTTCCAGTTCAGACATGGCTCTTTGGGCATAGAGCTTCATTTTCTGCTGATGTTCCGGCTGTTGGTAATTGTGTTTTATATCAGCGATAATCTCATCTATGTTTCTCATTTGTTTCTCCTGCTGAAACTGTAAAAGTATTTGTTCTGCAGTCTATTATATATGGAATGAGGAGGAGGGTCAAATATAATTTCATATTGAGTATCGAGACTGAGAAGAAAAAGAGCAGATATTAGGTTCCTTTTCGTCAGTGTTTTATTTGTGTGTTTTTTATAAAATTGATATCACAAGAAAACATGAAAGGGGAACACTATGAAAAAGAAAATAGTGGCGGCACTGTTATGTGCGGTAATGTTATCTTCTGCTGTGGCTTCGGCGGTTCCGGCTATGGCAGAAACGGGTGCTTCGTTTAAAGAAACACTGGAAAGCAGTTTTGTTGATCCTGACAGGATATACAGCTCAGACGTACGCTGGTGGCTGGGAGATGCTTCCAACACAGACGAAGTTCTTCTTGATGAGATTCAGGCTTTGTATGACGGAGGCTTCCGTGGTGTTGAGCTTTGTATGCAGAATGATTCAGAAGCAGTGGATGAAACGTATGCGTATGGGTCTGAGATGTGGGCTCATAAGTGGAACTTAATGATGAATAAGCTTCTGGATCTTGGAATGGGTGTTTACCTGACATCCGGAACAAACTGGGCAACCTCCAATGTTCCGGCTTCCAGCATTGATCCGGCAAGCCAGGAAGCTCTTCAGGTACTTGCGATTTCTAACGTGGAAAACCCAATGATCGTAAAATCCGGAGAAACTTTTACCGGTGCGTTGGAACTTCCGGCAGTGACGCAGGAAAATACAGAGCTGAATTCTGTATATGCATATAAAATTGGAAAAACAGATGACGGCACAGAGAGAACTTCTATCGTGTTTGGTTCTGCAGTGAAGCTTTGGGACAGAAGAGATGAGGCACATGAGAATTTTGTGGTGCCAGGAAACAGTGCCACAGAGTATACGGTGAACTGGACAGCTCCGGAAGAAGAGGGAGAGTACCAGATTATTGCCACCTGGAGTCAGGGTGCCTACAACAGCTATTCACCGGGAGTCGAACCTTGTTATACAACAAATTACTTTGATGAAAGAGGCGTACAGGCTTTGAAGGAATTCTGGGAAGAGCACTATTTAAGTGATCCGGAACTGCTTGAAAAGATCAAAGAAGGCGATGTACAGCTGTTTATGGATTCATTGGAGCTTACTTACGGTGACGGGTTTACCTGGTGGTGTGAAGATGCAGTTGAGCAGTTCAAAGAAATCAAAGGATATGATCCAATGCCTTATATCATTATGGTCAGCGGCATCGGCACTGGTTTTGAATTCAGCCTGAATACATATTATGACATGAATGGTGTGAATGATTTTATTTTCGGTGCACCAAATATGGCTACATATATGCTGGATGAAAGCGAAGATTATGACTACCTGACACTTCGTGAGCAGATTGTAAACGACTGGCAGGATGTCATGACACAGCTTTATGAGACAAGGATGCTTGCTCCAATGAAAGAATGGCTTAACAGCATTGGTATTAAGACAAGAGCACAGATTTCTTACGGAAAAGCAGTGGAAATTACAGAGCCTTCCGCATACGTTGATTATCCGGAAGCAGAAAACCTGAATCAGTATAATCAGATTGATATTCTTCGTTTGCATACCGCAGGAGCAAAACTTCAGAACAAAGTTCTTTCCACCGAAACGGGCGGTAACGAAGATAAATACAGCCAGTCCTTCCAGAGATTATTAGATGAGATTTATTCCCAGTATGCAGCCGGTTTCCAGAGAGTTGTATGGCATATCTGGACATCAGAATATGGATACGGAAACTGGGATTGGCCGGGATATTTCAGTGGAATGGACGGATTCTACCGCTGGGGAAACCGTGAACCGTCTTACATGAATTATGATGAATTTAATGCACATATTGCCCGTATCCAGAAGCTGTTGCAGACCGGAAAATCCCGCACAGATATCGGATTTATCCATAACAGCTGGACCCAGGGTATGAGAACCAATGCAGAAGACGGTTCCTATTCTCAGAAGTCCAAAAACTGGCAGTATTCACATGAAGGTGTTCACTATCGTTCTACAGAACTTCAGGATCATGGATATACATATGACTATGTAAGTCCTGACCTGCTTACCATTGACCGCAGCAGTGACAGTGACTATGTTGCAATGCCGGGTGAAGTGACAAAAGTTGAATACAATAAAGAAACAGGTACTCTTGAAGGTGCAGGCTATAAAGCCCTTGTGATTTATCAGGATTGGATGGATCCGGATGGAGCAGAAACGGTTCTGGAGTTTGCAAAACAGGGTATGCCTGTTGTAATTCTTGAAAACGCAGCACAGATCAGTACATTCCAGAGTGATATCAGCAACAAAGGTAATAAACTCAGCGATATCATGGATGAAATGAAAGGACTTGATAATGTACGTGTAGCTGCGATTCATGATGAAAAGGTCAACTACAGAAAAGGTGAGACCGGTGCGTATGATGATGATGTTTATGAAATGTTGCTGGAACTTGGCGTAAAACCGTATGCAGAATTTGAAGAGGAAAATCATCAGATTCTGACACAGACACGTCAGGATGAAGATGGAAATATGTACATGTTTGCATATAACTATTGTCCGAATGATTACCATGAATACAGCTCCAAAGAAGATGTGAAGACAGAGGACCACGGATTGAACTGTAAGACCAATATCAAACTTTCAGGTCAGTTTGTTCCGTATATGATCGACTCTTATTCCGGTGAAGCAACAGAGCTTGCACAGTACAGCTATGAAGACGGATGTACCGTATTTCCGATTGATCTTGATTATGGAAATATTGCTCTGTACGCATTTGAAGCAGTTGATGCAGAAAAAGAAAATACGATTAAGTCTACCACAGCCGCATCTTCTTATATGAGCGAAGACGGTCCGGTGATCCGTGTAACAGAAGCAGGCGCTTACGAAACCGAGTTAAATAACGGAACGACAGTTTCTACAGAAGTTGCGGAAATGGCTCTCGCAGGCGATATCACAAACTGGAATCTGGATGTTACATCCTGGACAGCAGGAGAAGAAGTATTGTCTTCTGTTGAAAAAATCGGTGACGTTACAACGGAAAACAAACTGACAGAGACAAAGAAAACGGAGATCGCAGGTATCCAGCTTGAAACTCTGACAACATGGGATAATATTGAAGAGGTTGGAAAAGAAGTTTCCGGTACCGGTGTTTATACGGCAGAATTTGAGTGGGATTCCACAAAAGCAGATGGCGCATACATTGATTTTGGCGACAAGCTTGATCAGAGTATGACAGTGGAGATCAACGGTGTGAAAGTAAATGGTACGGAAAGCCAGAATCCGACGAAGAAAGTAACCACAGTAGAGGGAACCGTATTTAATGAAAACGGTGAAGAAGTTGCTTACGAAGGCAGCGAAGGAAGAGTGCAGTACACAGGTGGTGTAAACTGGGATAAACCGGTTGTAGATATTGGAAAATATCTGCAGGATGGAACAAACACCATTAAGATCGTTTACAATTCTTCTCTTACAAACGCAGCACTTGCCGCTGGTGTGATTGAAGAACGTGATATGGTAGGTACTGCATGGTATGGAGCAACATCTATCTGGTGGGGAACGGATGTGACATACAGATCAAATGGACCGGCACAGGCAAAACTTGTTCCGTATCGTGACATTCACGTTGTTGAATAAGAACAGCATAAAAAGGGAGGGGAAAATCCCCTCTCTTTTTTATGCTGTAAATTTAGTAATAATAGATTTCTTCGGTTCCTTCCGGAATGGTTTCACCGCCGCCGTCACCGCCGTAATCACCACCGGCATCACCGCCGCCGTCACCACCGTTATCGCCGCCGCCGTCACCACCGTTATCACCGCCGTTATCACCGCCGTTATCACCGCCGTTATCGCCGCCGCCGTCACCACCGTTATCGCCGCCGTAATCACCGCCGCCATTTCCGGTGTCACCGTTACCGCCGTCGCCGTTGTTATCCGGCATTTCAGGATTATCGACATTTTCACCGGTATCCTCTGATTCCGGATTATCTGTATCTGCGTCCGGAATCTCCAGTTCATCTGTGTCATATTCTTCAAATTCTTCCACATAGAAGTGCTGATCACAGTATTCTGTCGGGAGAGTTCCCACATCGAAATATTCTGTAATCACATCACAGCCTGCACGCGGAAGAAGTCCTGTTTCTGCACATACGCTGGTTTTTTCAATGCTGGAAGGCTGTTCGAAATCTTTTGATTCCAGACCCTCGTGAATTCTGGTCATAACTTTTTTCCAGAGCTTTTTGTGAAATTCCCGCTGATCTTTGGAAAGTGTTTCGTTATTGTCGTATCCGGACCATACTGCACAGGTATAATATGGTGTATATCCCACAAACCACAGGTCGTTATATTCTTCGGTCGTACCTGTTTTACCGGCCACTGCCATGTTGCTGTCAAGCTGACATGCAGTTGCAGTACCGTATTTGACAACATCTTCCATGGCACTTGTAAGAAGCCATGCGGTGCTTTCCTTGATCACAGAACGTTCAGCAGAGGTGTTCTCGATTAAAACATTTCCGTTATGGTCAAGAATCTTTGTATAATAAATCGGTTTGATATAGTTGCCGCCATTGGCAATTGCAGCATAGGCAGCGCAAAGCTCCACATTAGTGACACCTCTTGTGATACCGCCAAGGGCTGTTGCCAGATTGGCATCGCTCCATACATTGCCGTTCTCGTCCCGGTCGGCCTCTGTACCGTGAGCAAGAGTGGTAAAGCCAAAATTGTCAAGATATTTAAGACCAAGCTCAGGAGTAACCTCCTCCAGACATTTGACTGCAACAACGTTAATGGAGTTCTGGATTGCCTTACGGATGGTGGTCTCACCGGAGTAGGAACGGGAAGCGTTGTTTACAGGTGTTCCGTCCGGGTATTCATATTCCTCATCCATGAATGTGGTGGCAAGTGTCATGCCAAGCTCGTTCAGCGCCGGCGCATAGGTGGATACAAGCTTGAAGGTAGAACCGGGCTGACGTGTTGTGTCTGTGGCGCGGTTCAGAGTGAGGCTGGCGGTTTTTTCACCGCGGCCGCCGATAATTGCCTTTACGTATCCTGTGTGCTGATCGATGACGCTCATAGATGACTGGGGCTGCGGTGCAAAGTTTACACGCTCGGCAACGACTGTGCTTCCGTTTGAGAGAATATCAGCTTTATATCGGTCTACATAGCTCTGACCTTCCTCCGGAGAGGAGAAAAGAAGATCAAAGCTGGGGTCTTCATTCTTGAAATAAAGCTGAAGCATTTCCTTGCTGTAATTTACTTCGTTTCCATCCGGATCGGTTACTGTCAGTGCGTAATCCAGCTGATACTGTACGTCAGCCGGGAAGTTGTCAGGATTGGAGTATTCCGTATCCAGAATGTTCTGAATATCCTGGTCAAGTGTGGTGAAAATCTGAAGGCCGCCGCTGTAAAGCATATTTGTTGCCTGTGTTTTGGTATACCCCTTGATATTCATCAGATCGTTGATGATCTGGTCAGTCATTTCGTCCTCGAAATACGTATAAACCGTACTTTCGGTTTCTGATTTTTCAGCCTGAACCGCCTGGATCCGTGAATATACATCATCGTTCAGTGCCTCATCAAACTGCGCCTGATCAATATATCCCTGATCGAGCATATGCTCCAGAACTTCAAGACGTCTCTTGGAGTTCTCTTCAGGATTGATAATAGGGTTATATCTGGTTGGATTCTGTGTAATACCTGCCAGAGTTGCACATTCAGACAGATTCAGATCCTTTACATCTTTATTAAAGTACTGATGGGATGCCGCCTGTACACCGTAGGCGCCGGCACCCAGGTTAATGGTGTTCAGATAATTTTCAAGAATTACTTCTTTGCTGTTGACCTTCTCTACCTGTACAGCCAGATACTGTTCCTGAAATTTACGTGTGAACCGCTCGATCAGAGTGGTCTCATTTGTCCAGTTGGTAAAGACGTTGTTTTTCAGAAGCTGCTGTGTGATGGTACTGGCACCTTCTGAAAAATTACCTGTGGTAAGGGCTTTCATTCCTGCTCGGAGAATACCTCTGGCATCTATTCCGTTATGCTCATAAAAACGCTCATCTTCGATGGCCACAACTGCGTGCTGCAGATCGAGAGGAATATCGTCAATGGAAACAGGAAGACGGTTGGAATCCGGTGCTGCCAGCTTTCGGATCTGATTGCCGTCCGCATCATACAGGAATGTTGCATAGCCTAAAGGCATGATATCAATGTCTTCAACGTCCGGGGCATCGTCAATTACACCTCGGAAGGTTCCCACGCCGAAGCATGCAACTACCACACAAAGGGTAATCAAAGATATAAATAAAACCCGGATAAACGAAACATGCGCTCTTTTTCCCAGCATGGAGGTGCGGGAAATCAGAGAATTACGCTTTTTTGATGTCGCTTTCTTACCGTAGTTCATGTTATTCCTCCTTTACAATCTGTTTTATTATATCAAATAAAAATAAGTAAATAAACCCCAAAATAAAAACTTCACAGTTAATTTGAAAGCGAGTTTTGAATGTCAAAAGCATTGTAACACAGAGCAGAGCAAAAATGTAAAACGCGTTTACGGGAAGGAGGTATGCTTAGCATTGCCGGAATCAGGCGGGAAAATACAGGGAATCGTTAAGAAGACTGGCAGTTTTGACAGATTCATGGTAAGATATCTCCATATTACAAAATGGGAGGAACACATATGCTGGAACGTTATAAAACCGTTCTGGAAGGCGGCGAAGGAGAAATAACAGAAAAAAAATCCAGATTTATTGCAACCGTGCGTCCTGTGGAGACAGAAGAAGAGGCACTGGCTTTTATAGAAGAAATGAAGAAAAAATACTGGGATGCCAGACATAACTGTTACGTTTATACAGTCGGGGCTAATCGTGAATATACCCGATGCAGTGATGACGGAGAGCCTTCCGGTACAGCGGGAAGGCCTATGCTGGACGTGGTTTTGGGAGAAGAGATCTATAATGTGGCCGTGGTGGTGACACGTTATTTCGGCGGCGTACTTCTTGGAACAGGCGGCCTTGTGAGGGCGTATTCCAGGGCTGTCCAGGAAGGTTTGGGGGCAAGTGCCGTTATTGAGAAGGTCAGAGGTGCCGTTCTGGAGGTGACCACAGACTATAATGGCATCGGCAAGATACAGTATCTTGCCGGGGAAAGATCCATCCCCATACTGGATTCGGAATATACGGATAAGGTAGTCCTGAAGCTTCTTGTGCCGGAACCGGAGCTGGAAGGGGTCAGGAAAGCTATTACAGAGGCAACAAGCGGGCGTGCAGCCATGAAAAAAGAAAAGTCCCTGTATTATGCAGTGCATAATAAGGAACTTCACTTATTTGAACATTAAAATCAGCATTTTTCCGGTTCCGGATATTCGGTACCGAAGGTTTCCACGGTCATGGATTCGATCTTCTGCTCGTCAAGGGGACGATCACGAAAATCTGTATCTGTTTCAGCGATTTTGTTTACAACGTCCATTCCTTCGATTACTTTGCCGAAAGCAGCGTAGGAACCGTCAAGATGGGGAGCTGTCTTGTGCATGATGAAGAACTGGCTTCCTGCGGAATCCGGGTGCATGGCTCTCGCCATGGAAAGGACACCTGGGGTATGTGCCAGGTTATTTGGGAAACGGTTCTGGGAGAATTCACCTTTGATGCTGTATCCCGGGCCGCCCATTCCGGTTCCGTCCGGACATCCGCCCTGAATCATAAAACCGTTGATAACACGGTGGAAAATTAATCCGTTATAAAATCCTTTTTTGACAAGGCTGATAAAGTTGTTAACCGTATTTGGTGCGATTTCCGGATAAAGCTCTGCTTTGATCACATCGCCGTCTGCCATCGTTATGGTAACTACTGGATTTGCCATGGTTTTCTGTCTCCTTTTTAAAAAGTATTGTATTTCTCTGTTCGCTCTATTATAATATGCAGGAAACATTTCTGCAAGAAAAAGGTGTAAGACGCTTTTGGAGGAAATATGATTATTGAAACGAGAACACCGGAAGAAACATTTGCAATTGGCAGAAAGATCGGACAGAGTGCCCGTCCCGGACAGATCTATTCGCTGACAGGAGATCTGGGAGTGGGCAAGACGGTATTTACACAGGGTGTTGCTGATGGACTGGAGATTTATGAACCTATTTGCAGTCCCACCTTTACCATAATTCAGGAATATGACAGCGGACGCCTGCCGTTTTATCATTTTGATGTCTACCGGATCGGGGATATTGAAGAAATGGAAGAGATCGGTTATGATGATTATTTTTTCGGCAGGGGAATCTGTCTGATTGAATGGGCCGATTTGATTGAAGAAATTTTACCGGAAAATCTGATCCGGGTCATGATTGAGAAGGACCTGGAAAAAGGATTCGATTATCGCCGCATTACTATTACCGGCCTGCCGGAAGAAGCTGCGGTATTTTCGTGTGTCTAGGAGGAAAAAATGAAAGTTTTAGCTTTGGACAGCTCGGGAATTGTGGCATCAGTGGCTGTTGTGGAGGATGATAATTTACTGGCGGAATATACAGTTAATTATAAGAAAACACATTCTCAGACGCTGCTTCCCATGCTGGATGAAATTGTGAAAATGACAGAACTGGATCTGGAATCTTTGGATGCCATTGCCGTCGCAGCGGGACCGGGATCTTTTACAGGTCTCAGAATCGGGTCTGCAACTGCCAAGGGTCTGGGACTGGCATTAAAAAAGCCGCTGATAGCAGTACCTACGGTGGAAGCACTTGCATATAATCTGTATGATGCCCGGGGGCTGATCTGTCCCATTATGGATGCGAGAAGAAATCAGGTATATACGGGAATCTATAAATTTGAGGACCATAAACTGGTGACGGTGAAGGAGCAGACGGCAGTTTCTGTCACAGAGCTGATAGAGCTGCTGAATTCTCTGGAGCAGCAGGTGGTTTTTCTGGGAGATGGGGTTTCTGTATTCAGAGAAACCATTGAATTAAATCTGCAGGTACCCTGTTCCTTTGCTCCTCCTCATGTGAATAAACAGCGTGCGGCAGCAGTGGCAGCTCTTGGCCTGGAGTACTTAAGAGCAGGAAAGCTTCAGACTGCAAGGGAGCATGCTCCGGATTATCTGAGACTTTCCCAGGCAGAGCGGGAACGTGCAAAAAAGCAGCAGCTTCAGGAAGAGAAAAAACAGGAGGGTGTAAAATGATTCTTCGTGAAATGCTGGTGGAGGATCTGGAACAGGTTATGGAAATTGAAAACCAGCTGTTTTCAGTTCCCTGGACAAAAGAAGGATATTTTACTTTTCTCACAAGAGACGATACCATGTTTCTGGTGGTTGAGGAAAAAGGAAAAATTCTGGGATACTGCGGACTGCTTATGGTTTTGGATGAAGGAGATGTGACAAATGTGGCAGTTTGCCGGGAACGTCAGCGCGAAGGAATCGGAAGTTTTCTTGTGAGCAGTCTCCTTCGGCTTGCAGGTGATCAGGGGATTTCCATGATTCATCTTGAAGTCCGTTCAGGGAATGAAACCGCGATCCGTCTTTATGAAAGGCTGGGATTCCAAAGAGACGGAATCCGCAGAAATTATTATTCAGATCCTGAGGAGGATGCAGTCCTGATGACATGGCATTCCCATTTAGGTGAAAAGAAAAGAGGAGATGTATGTTAGATATTTGTCTGCTGGGAACCGGCGGGATGATGCCATTGCCCCGCAGGTGGCTGACAGCGCTTATGACACGATATAACGGAAGCAGTCTTTTGATCGATTGCGGGGAGGGAACCCAGATTGCGATCAAAGAAAAAGGCTGGAGCTTTAAGCCGATTGATACCATTTGTTTTACACATTTCCACGGTGACCATATCAGTGGTCTTCCGGGGCTTCTTTTAAGTATGGGGAATGCAGACCGTACAGAGCCGCTGACCCTGATCGGCCCCAAAGGACTGGAGCGTGTGGTGGGGGCTTTGCGTGTGATCGCACCTGAGCTGCCCTTTGAAATTAAGTGTGTGGAAATCAATGGGCCGGAGCAGGTATTTGAAATCAGCGGTTACCGTATTACTGCATTTCGGGTGAACCATAATGTTTTATGTTATGGATATACTGTTGAAATTCTCCGTCAGGGAAGATTTTCACCGGAACGGGCAAAAGAACAGGGGATTCCTTTGAAATTCTGGAGTCGTCTCCAGAAGGGACAGATTATGGAAGAAGATGGAGTTGTTTATACACCGGATATGGTTCTGGGGGCGGCACGAAAGGGAATTAAGCTTACGTATACCACGGATACACGTCCTACAGAGTCTATTTTGCGCAATGCAAAGGATTCGGATCTGTTCATTTGTGAAGGAATGTACGGAGAAGAGGATAAAGTGGAAAAAGCCAAAGGTTATAAGCATATGACCTTTAAAGAAGCTGCAGTTCTTGCCAGAGATGCGCAGGTCAGAGAAATGTGGCTGACTCATTACAGTCCGTCGCTGGTACGCCCGGAAGAATATATGGATAAAGTCAGGGAGATTTTTCCGGCTGCATACCCGGGCAAGGATGGAAAAAGCGTTGAATTGAATTTTGAAGAGGATTAAGGTTGAAAACGATGAAAGATACATTGATTCTTGCGATTGAAAGCTCCTGCGATGAAACGGCCGCTTCTGTGGTAAAAAACGGAAGGACAATTTTGTCCAATGTAATTTCTTCCCAGATAGAGCTTCATAAGTTATATGGGGGTGTTGTTCCGGAGATAGCATCCCGCAAGCATATTGAAAAAATCAATCAGGTAATCGAGCAGGCTCTCGACGATGCAAATGTGACGCTGGACGATCTGGATGCCATTGGCGTCACATATGGTCCGGGACTTGTGGGGGCGCTTCTTGTGGGGGTTGCGGAAGCCAAAGCCATTGCCTATGCCAAAAAACTTCCGCTGGTTGGCGTTCACCACATTGAAGGACATGTATCCGCAAATTATATTGAACATCCGGATCTCGAGCCGCCATTTTTGTGTCTTATCGTATCAGGGGGACATACCCATCTTGTGATCGTTAAGGATTATGGAGAGTTTGAGATACTTGGCCGGACGAGAGATGATGCTGCAGGTGAAGCTTTTGATAAAGTGGCCAGAGCCATTGGTCTGGGATATCCGGGCGGCCCCAAAATTGATAAGCTTTCCAGAGAAGGGAATGCAGATGCCATTGAATTTCCAAGAGCGAAAGTGGGGGACTGTCCCTATGATTTCAGCTTCAGTGGTGTAAAATCGGCAGTTCTTAACTATCTGAACAATGCCCGTATGAAAGGTGAGGCAGTCAATCGAGCTGATCTGGCGGCATCTTTCCAGAAAGCAGTGGTGGATGTTCTTGTTGATCATACTATGACTGCAGCAAGAGATTACCATATGGACAAAGTTGCTATTGCAGGCGGTGTTGCCTCAAACGGAACATTAAGAGAAGCTATGGAAAAAGCGTGTGAATCCAACGGATTCCGGTTTTACCGTCCATCACCTGTTTTTTGTACCGACAATGCGGCGATGATCGGTGTGGCAGCATATTATGAATTCCTGAAAGGAACACGTCACGGGTGGGATCTGAACGCGGTGCCTAATTTAAAACTGGGGCAGCGTTGAGCCTGTCCGGATGGCTGCGGAAGAAAGAGTGGAATAAATAATGAAGGAAAAATGTACGGCAGTGGTACTGGCAGCAGGCCGGGGAAAAAGAATGCACAGTAATATACAGAAGCAGTTTTTACAGATTAAAGGGCATCCGATTCTGTATTATTCCCTGAAATGCTTCCAGGACTGTCCGCTTATTGATGATATTGTTCTTGTGACAGGTGAGGAATCTCTTTCCTATTGCAAAACGGAAATCGTAGACCGTTATGGTTTTTCAAAAGTTATCTCTGTTACGGCAGGAGGCAAGGAACGTTACGATTCTGTCTATGCCGGGCTTTTACAGTGCAGAGATACAAAATATGTATTTATTCATGATGGTGCGCGTCCTTTTATCACGGAAGAGATTCTTGCAAAAGGTCTGGAGGCGGTGAAGGAAACAGGTGCATGTGTAGTTGGCATGCCTTCAAAGGATACGGTTAAGCTGGCGGATGAAACAGGTTTTGTGCAGGAGACACCGGAAAGGAACCGTGTCTGGACTATTCAGACCCCGCAGATTTTCGATTATGATCTGATACGAATGGCACATGAATCTATCCGCAAAAAGGATATGAGTGCAATTACAGATGATGCAATGGTAATTGAGCAGGAGACAGGTGTAAAAGTGCGTCTTTCGAAGGGTTCGTATCAGAATATAAAAATTACCACACCGGAAGATCTGGCAGTGGCGGAAGCATTTCTGAGTGAGTGTAACTGTTCGCAGTAAAAAGAAGGTTACTGTTCAGAGGTATGCATAAGTCATTGTAAAAAGTGACGAATTTTAACTTTTTAATATTGTGGATAATTATGTTCAGCAGTAAAAACTGTGTTTATAGTTTTTTCTGCCGTTCTTTTTTAGAAAAGTTATGCACCAGATTTTATCCTTTGGGAATATTTTTTGCGACAGTTGCCTTATTTTTGCTGTTTTTTTAGTGCAATATCAATACTTATCCACCGTCAGATTGACGAAAGCATCATTTCTGGTAATTCGCTTTTTTTCTCTGTTTTTGTTATACTTTTACAGGAAAGAGAG
>JAXFBD010000123.1:0-34625 GCA_034118545.1 Blautia sp. | reverse complement strand
AAGCGGTGATCTCTATCATATGTCCAACGGAGACAGGAATATCCTGGCGGAAGAGTACCGCCTGAAAACAGTTATTGATCTTAGGACAGAGGCAGAACGAAAATACCGTCCGGATACAGTGCTTGCAGGGGTGGAGTATTACCATGTGTCTGTAGTGGATGAGGAGCTTCAGGACAAAAATACAGAGCCGGATTATTTCAGGCGTGTTGTAGCTTTTGAAGGAAATGTGCACAGCTACCGCAAGCATCAGTACGAAAATATGATTCTGGATCAGTATTCTCTGAAACAGTACGCACGGTTTATGGATATCCTTCTGAAAAATGAGAATGGAGCTGTTTTGTGGCACTGTGATTACGGAAAAGACCGCACCGGTGTGGTAACAGCGCTTTTACTGGCAGTACTGGGAGTACCCAAAAAGACGATCAAAGAGGATTTTATGCGTTCCAACCATTATCTGGATCAGGAACTGCAGTATATGATACGTCTTCTGGAAAGCCAGACTGTGGTTAACAAAAAGATGCTGGACAGAATGAACACTTTTTATAAAGTTAAGGAATCCTACATTGATACGGTTTTCAGGACCATCGAACGTAAGTACGGAGATATGGACAGGTTTCTGCGTCGTGCCCTTTATCTGACTCCGAAAGCGATCGAGGAGCTCAGGGAGAAATACCTGATATAAGCGGGGAAAATGCCCTGTGAACAGCAGTAAACAGAGCATTTGGCATAATGGAATGGGAATTTTGGATTGACAAAATCTTTTATGCTGGTATAATGATGAAGTATGAATATTTATTAGATTAACGTGGTGAAAGCAGGTGGATTATGCAAAAGAGAATTTTATCCCTGTTAGTTGACAACACTGCGGGTGTTCTGAGCCGTATTTCCGGTTTGTTCAGCCGCCGTGGCTATAACATCGACAGTCTTACCGTAGGTGTGACAGCGGATGAGCGCTTTTCCCGTATGACAGTTGTCTGCAGCGGAGATGAGCAGATCTTGGAACAGATTACCAAGCAGTTGGCTAAACTGGTGGATGTCAGAGACATTAAGGTTCTTGAGCCGGAGGAGAGTGTCAGCCGTGAGCTGGTTATGGTCAAGGTTGCGGCAAGACCGGAACAGCGTCAGGGTATCATATCAATTGCGGATATTTTCAGGGCGAAGGTTGTTGACGTCAGCAAGGACTCTCTTGTGGTTGAAATGACAGGAAGCAAGAGTAAGCTGGAGGCTTTTATTGATCTGATGGGAGATTATGAGATTCTGGAACTGGCACGCACCGGTGTGACCGGACTTTCCAGAGGTGCTCAGGATGTACGCTTCCTGTAGGCTTTAAAAGTATTGTTAAAACGTTTGCTAGGGGATGAATGCCCTTAACGATAAATTATTATGAAAAAATGTCTGAACATTTTAGAGGAGGAAACGAAAATGGCAAATAAGATTTACTATCAGGAAGACTGTAATTTAAGTGTACTTGACGGAAAAACAATTGCGGTCATCGGATATGGCAGCCAGGGACATGCACACGCATTAAATGCAAAAGAATCTGGATGCAACGTTATTATCGGTCTTTATGAAGGAAGTAAATCCTGGCAGAAAGCTGTTGACCAGGGATTTGAAGTTTATACAGCAGCAGAAGCTGCAAAAAAAGCTGATATTATTATGATTCTGATCAATGATGAGAAACAGGCAGCTCTTTATAAGAAAGATATCGAGCCGAATCTGGAAGAGGGCAATATGCTGATGTTTGCTCACGGTTTCAACATTCATTACGGATGTATCGTACCTCCGAAATATGTTGACGTTACCATGATTGCTCCGAAGGGACCTGGCCATACAGTTAGAAGTGAATACCAGGCAGGAAAAGGTGTACCCTGTCTTGTAGCTGTTGAGCAGGATGCTACCGGCAAAGCACTTGACAAAGCACTGGCTTATGCACTGGCAATCGGCGGCGCAAGAGCAGGCGTTCTGGAAACAACTTTCCGTACAGAGACAGAAACAGACCTGTTTGGTGAGCAGGCCGTACTTTGCGGTGGTGTATGCGCTCTGATGCAGGCCGGCTTCGAAACACTGGTTGAAGCCGGATATGATCCAAGAAACGCATATTTTGAATGTATCCATGAGATGAAGCTGATCGTTGACCTTATTTATCAGTCCGGTTTTGCAGGAATGAGATATTCCATCTCCAACACTGCTGAATACGGCGACTACATCACAGGACCAAAGATCATCACAGAAGATACAAAGAAAGCAATGAAGAAGATTCTTGCAGATATCCAGGATGGTACATTTGCAAAAGACTTCCTGCTTGATATGTCTTCCGCAGGTTCTCAGGTTCACTTCAAGGCCATGAGAAAGAAAGCTGCTGAGCACCCATCTGAAATTATTGGTGAAGAGATCCGTAAGCTGTACAGCTGGAACGGCGAAGATAAACTGATCAACAATTAATCAAATTACTGCCTGCCTGAGGATGACTTGGACAGGCAGTTTTTAGAAAAAGGAGGAACCGGAAATGGGAATGACAATGACGCAGAAAATCCTGGCTGCTCATGCAGGTCTGGATCATGTGGGGGCAGGACAGCTAATCGAGGCTGATCTGGATCTGGTGCTGGGAAACGACATCACCTCTCCTGTTGCCATTCATGAGATGGATAAATTCACATCCGACAGTGTGTTTGATAAAGATAAGATTGCGCTGGTAATGGATCACTTTATTCCGAATAAGGATATTAAATCTGCGGAGCACTGCAAGTGTGTCCGCGAGTTTGCATGCAAGCATGATATTACAAATTATTTTGATGTGGGACAGATGGGAATCGAGCATGCACTGCTTCCGGAACAGGGACTGACAGTGGCGGGCGATGTTATCATCGGTGCAGATTCACATACCTGTACATATGGTGCGCTGGGTGCTTTTTCCACAGGTGTGGGAAGTACAGATATGGCAGCAGGCATGGCTACCGGCAAAGCATGGTTTAAAGTACCTTCTGCAATCAAGTTCAATATTATCGGAAAACCATCCAAATGGGTAAGCGGTAAAGATGTGATCCTTCATATCATCGGAATGATCGGTGTAGATGGAGCTCTTTACAAATCCATGGAATTTGTTGGCGAAGGAATCAAATATTTGTCCATGGATGACCGCTTTACAATTGCAAATATGGCAATTGAAGCCGGGGGAAAGAACGGTATTTTCCCGGTAGATGATCTGGCAATTGAATATATGAAAGAGCATTCTTCAAGACCGTATAAGGTTTATGAGGCAGATGAGGATGCTGTTTATGATGAAGAATACACAATCGATCTTAGTGAGTTGAAATCCACTGTTTCTTTCCCGCATCTTCCGGAAAATACAAAAGTTGTTTCTGAAATTGAGAATGAAGTAGTAGTTGACCAGTCCGTAATCGGTTCCTGTACAAACGGACGTATCAGCGATCTTCGTGTGGCAGCTGAAATCCTGAAGGGACGTAAAGTCAAAAAAGGTGTTCGCTGTATCATCATCCCGGCTACACAGTCCATTTATCTGCAGGCAATGGAAGAAGGACTTCTCAAGATCTTTATTGAAGCCGGTGCTGTTGTCAGCACACCTACCTGCGGTCCGTGTCTTGGCGGTTATATGGGAATCCTTGCAGCCGGAGAACGCTGTATTTCCACCACCAACCGTAATTTTGTGGGACGTATGGGACATGTTGATTCTGAGGTTTATCTGGCAAGTCCTGCTGTTGCAGCAGCAAGTGCTGTTACCGGTAAGATTTCCACACCGGATGAACTGGGATTATAAGGAGGAGAGTAGTTATGCAGGCAAAAGGCAGAGTTTTTAAATATGGAGACAATGTTGACACAGACGTTATCATCCCGGCCCGTTATCTGAATTCCTCTGATCCGGCAGAGCTGGCAACACATTGTATGGAGGATATCGATAAGGATTTTGTGAAAAATGTGGTAAAGGGCGATATTATTGTTGCAGATAAGAATTTTGGCTGCGGTTCTTCCAGAGAGCATGCACCTATTGCCATCAAGGCGGCAGGTGTCAGCTGTGTTATTGCAGAAACCTTTGCAAGAATTTTTTACCGCAATGCAATTAATATCGGTCTGCCCATTATCGAATGTCCGGAAGCAAGCAGAGGAATCGAAGCAGGTGATGAAGTAGAAGTTGATTTTGATTCCGGTATGATTTATAACCGTACAAAGGGAACAGAATTTAAGGGACAGGCTTTCCCGGAATTTATGCAGAAGCTCATTTCCGCGGGTGGTCTTGTAAATTACATTAACGGAAAATAAAAAACATGGCGCAGATACATGGTAAGTTGAGGTATCTGCGCCTTTTTGATTTTAGAAAGAATTTCTGTTGGATTATGATTTGTTCTGTCGGATCATGATTCTGATTGCTTCTATGGCTGAACGGATCGCCATATCTGTGTCGTGAACCACAGGGTTCTTAAGACCGCGTCTGGCTCTTTCCTGATTGGCAACAACCAGAAGGATGGAGCCGACCTTTACACCAAGGGAAGCACCCACAACAAATAATGCGGCAGATTCCATTTCGGAAGCCTTACATCCCAGCTGGCACCATGCATTCCATTTATTTAAAAGCTCATAGCTGACAGGCTTTGTTTCCGGGGAATGCTGTCCATAGAAAGAATCCTTACACTGAACCACACCTACATGACGTGTGTACCCCAGGCTGTCTGCTGCCTGTACGAGAGCAGACATTACCTGATAATCCGGCACAGCCGGAAATTCGATGGGAGCGTATTCCCTGGAGGTCCCTTCCATCCGGACTGCTCCGCTGGCAATAACCAGGTCACCGCTTTTTACGTTAATATCCATGCCTCCGCTGGTCCCCACGCGGATAAAAGTATCGGCACCGCACTGAACAAGCTCTTCAAGGGCAATAGAAGCAGAAGGGCCGCCTATGCCTGTGGAGGTAACACTTACCTTTTCTCCTTCCAGATATCCTGTATAGGTAACAAATTCTCTGTTATCTGCAATAAATCTGGCATCATCAAAATACTCAGCAATTTTTTTACATCTTTTTGGGTCTCCGGGGAGGATCACATATTTTCCCACATCTCCTTTTCCCACCTGAATATGGAAAAGCTTATTATTTTCGGAATAATTTGTCATAACATTCTCCTTTCTATATTAGCATTGAAAATTGTTTAAAATGTATAAATAATTAGGGGGTAGAATTGATTATATTATATAATATGACTATAAATGCGTCAACAATCTTTCACAATAATAACACTTGCTCATATGAATTTAAGTCAAAGGTCCAAGAAGGGCTGTTTACAGTAAGTACTCGGACCTTAGTCGAAGAAAGGAGCGGCAAATGTCCAAAAAGTGACTCACATAGCATGTCATCGGTACAAGTCAGGTGTTATTTGCCGGGCATCATGAAAATACCAAATAGTGTAGTAGCGGATTTGAGGAAAGTAACGTTTCTGTCTGGCGAAAATTTCAGGTATGAAAGTAATTTGGAGCTGTCTGGAAGTAAGAACAGCGGCATGATCAATGCTTGGTAATCAGCAGTTATCTTTTGGTAAATGCTACCACCGGAGGAACTGAATGTTTTGATACTTACTGCAGCAGGCATATTTTTCGGGTGGGATAAAGCACTCTATTCAATATTTCAGAAGGGGATTTTCACCCGCTGTTGAAACCTTTTTGTGTTCCACCGCTTAGCGCTCTGCGCAATTGAAGTGGGAGTACACCCTCTGAAAGTTGTACAATAGAAAAGTATTGACTGCACGTAACGTGCAGTTTTACCATATGGGGGAGGTAGAATGGATGGAAGAAGTTGAAGAGGATATCAGTTGTACGACAAGAAATCTCAGGAAAACATCCAACAGATAAAATTATATCAGCAACTGGGAGTTAAAGTTAGAGAAATTAAAAACTTTCTTGAGGTACCTGAAACAAAACGTAAGGAAATTCTTGAAAATCAAGTGGGAAGGAGATGTACATAAAGCAGCAATAGCTTCTTGACATTTAGATTATATATTTATTTCAAAAACATAGTATAATGTTATTTAGAACAGGGACTTGAACTGTTTATGAGAAAACAAAGGAGGAAATATGAAATGAAGAAAATGATGAGAGTGAATTGGAGAGTGATGATTGCAATAGTACTGTCGCTGGTGTCTTTTTTTATGCTGTCGAAATATGCATCGTCACCTGAGACATATAAGAAGACGATTGCTTCGCTGGATGATAAGAAAGCAACAGCAACAGGGCTTGCAGCATCTGCAACAGCGGCTTCAGTAGCTATTTCTGCAATTCCAAGTGATGTCGCAACACCTGTCGCAGATGAATTGGCAGAATTGAGTTCTTATTTTATCATTATTCTTGGAGCAATCTATTTGGAAAAATTCTTGTTGACAATTATAGGATATGTTGTGTTTAAATTTTTTATTCCTGTTGCCTGCATTTTATATATAATAGATACAGTTCAAGGAAGTGAGATATTTAGGAATATTATAAAAAAAGTAATTACAATTAGTCTGGTAGTAATTCTGATAATTCCCGGAAGTGAAAAAATTTCAACATTAATACAGGCGACATATGATACTTCCATACAGGAAACAATTGATTCTGTTTCTGAAACAATAAAAATAGAGGAAGATGAAGAAGGTGGCATTTCTGCTATTTGGGGAAAAGTAAAAGATGGAGTAAGCAGTGTATATGATACTGTAAAAAATACGTTGGATAATTTTATTGAAGCTATTGGAGTCATGATTGTAACAACATGTGTGATTCCGATTATTACAATGTTGTTTTTTGTATGGGTGATTAAATTTATACTGGGTGTTAATATTAATTTGCCTGAAAAGGGACAGCTTATGATTGTACAGAGAGGAATGACAAAAATAAAACAAATAATGAAATCCAAAAAGGAAGAAGTGGAATAAGATAACAAGGGCGACAGTGGAAAAACATTATTTATAAATAATGACCAGAGGGGGCTGATTCAAAATAATCGGCTCCTTTTGTTTTACGGGTTGGATTGATCTTGGTGTATTGATTATCTGACACTAAGACTAATTATGTAGATTAAATCTGCTTTCTTCAAAGCGGAGGAATAAACTTTCTTTATACTGGAAAAGAATGTGGGAAAATGGAAATCTGGCAAACATCAGTGGAGAATATTTGTCGGGATTGTCCGGCGGGAAGAGTTTCTTACCTTCATTTTAGAAAGTCTTGAAAAATAAGCACATGAAATTATCTTCCTGTGTGTGCTATAATAGGTTTCGAAGTATATTTTAGTATCACTGTGACGAGTACAAAATGGAAAGGAGTTTTGCGATGAAAGAATATGAAGTATACGTAGAAACAATTAACCCCTGCGGCGGCGAAAAGTATGGAAAAAAAGAAATGATTGAGGTGGAAGCAGTCAGCCCGGAAGCTTATGTGGAAGAAAACGGCAGATATCCGGTGCTGGACATGTGTAAGAATTCAGCTGGTGATACTGTCATCACCACAGGAGATGGAAATGGAAATGTGATAAGATATACTTTTACCGAATAATAATCAGGTTGTCCGGTAAAAATTATAGAGCTTTATGGATATGCCAGCGGCATTTACGAAAATGCTTACAGCTGTGAAGATTTGATGCAGGTGATTTCTGTATTTAATGAAGATGCGACTCCGGAGTCACTTCGGGAACTGACAGAAGCTTGTACAGTCGAGAATGTAAAGGAGCGGATCCTGGAATAGGAAACAGTGAAGCGGGTGTGTGATCTTTTGGAGATTTGACACATCCGCTTTCATGACGTATATGGAGAGATATTATAGAGGAAAGGCTGTTTATAGTATGGGCGATAATCAAGATATGACAAAAGGAAATATTTTAAGGGGATTCATCTTATTTGCGGTCCCTCTGTTTTTAGGAAGTCTTTTTCAGCAACTGTATGGGACGATTGATCTTCTGTTTGTCGGAAATTTTCTTGGGAAAAATGATGCAGCGGCAGTTGGAGCCAGCAGTATTTTGGTTACATGTCTGATTGGATTGTTCACAGGAATTTCTGTGGGAGCCGGTGTTGTAACTGCACAATTCTGGGGAGCAAAAGACAGGAAAAATGTTGTACGGACAATGGAGGGTTCTCTGATTCTTGGAGTGACTGGTGGGATTGTATTGACAATTTTTGGCGAAGTTTTCTCTGGTTTATTTCTGCAGTGGCTGAATACTCCTGAAGCAATCATGGATCATGCGCTGCTTTATATTCGAATTTATCTTTTTTCTGTTTTGCCAATGATTATGTACAATATGTCTGCCGGGATATGCAGAGCCACAGGTGATTCCAGAACACCATTTTTTGTGCTTGCTGCAGGCGGTTTTCTTAATGTCTGTATGGATGCTCTGTTTATTGGATTTCTTAATCTTGGCGTCGCCGGGGCGGCATTTGCTACAATGATTTCGCAGTCTTTCACAGCAATTATCCTTACTGTTTTTTTGGTACGCAGAGAAAATCTTTTTCGAAACAGGTGGGCGGCAAATACAGATATATTAAAAAAAATAATTATGATGGGTGTGCCATTGGGAATACAGTCGATGATTCTTACTTTATCGAATCTGGTGGTACAGTACTATATAAATGGATTTGGCGAAAATGATGTAGCTGCTTTTACTGTCTATTTTAAAGTGGAAAATCTGATTTATCTTCCTATTATGGCGTTTGGGCAGACAATGGTGACCTTTACGGGGCAGAATATTGGTGCGGGACAAATGAAACGTGTTAAAAAAGGTGCAGTACAGTGTAATCTTTTTTCTGTTGCTGTGATAGGAATGATATCAGCAGCAGTGCTGCTAAATGGAAGAGAGATTCTGGGGATGTTTTGTGCTGATGAAAATGTGATTACGGAAGGATTGAAGATTATTCATGTATCATTTCCATTCTACTTTGTTTATGCTATTTTGGAGGTTACGGGAAGTATTCTCCGGGGAGCAGGAAAAACAATGCAGTCCATGCTGATTGTAATATTGTCATTGTGTATTTTTCGGATTATTCTGCTGAGGATTCTGACTGCCAGATGGCATACTATTCAGGCTGTAGCTGCCGTATATCCGATTTCATGGTTTTTTACTGCAGTTCTGTTTGTGGGATGCTGGCTGTATTATAAAAACAAAGCATCATGAGCTATATCCATTGATCAGGAACGATTGATTTATATAATCGCAACGCTGGTGGAATTATTTATTCGAATATGGTATGATTTAAACGCAAAGATAAAAACGCAACGCATACTATTCTGTATGCCAGAGCCGGTTGGTAGCCCGGCCGTCCTATATATTGTAGGGTAAGTAACCTGCCCCTCCGGGTTGTCCATTCTTTGCTCATTAGTTCATTAAAGGAGGGATTGTCATGGGCAATGTAAGCAGCAGATTGACGGTGTTTTTTGAAGAACCATTTTGGGTAGGTGTTTTTGAATGTATCTATGATGGAAAGCTCCTGGCAGCTAAGGTTTGTTTTGGAGCAGAGCCAAAGGATTATGAAGTCAGCGAGTTTATCATAAGACATTACTACGATCTGCAATTTAGCCCTGCTGTGGCAGCTGTTGTAAAAGAAATAAAGAAAAATCCGAAGAGGATGCTAAAAGAGGTCAGGAAACAATTACAAAACACAGGAATTGGAACGAAATCTCAGCAGGCTTTAAAATTACAGCAGGAGCAGAACAAACATGAACGAAAAGTGAAGAGCCGGGAACAGAAAATGGCAGAAGCGGATCGTATGTTTGAGCTGAAACAGCAAAAGAAGAAAGAGAAACATAAGGGGCATTAGCCCCTTTGTTTCGTTTCTATTTCGCTTCAAATACCTCATACTGTCGCTTAGGTCCTCCGCAGACAGGGCATCGTTCCGGAATCACGTCGCTGGCCATCACATAGCCGCATATGGGGCACACATAAATGGTGTTTTTGTCAAAGGTATCCATATCAGCCGCTTCTTTTAAAAGTCCGGCATGGACTTTCTCGGCTGCCGCAGCTCCGGAAAATGCCTGCTGTGTCAGAGGTGCCTCTTTCTCTTTGGCATATTCCGTCATCATTTTGTAGCTGCGCTGATGTTCAAACTCTTCTCCGGGAATAAACTTTTCAACAGATTCTCCGAAGGGTGTCGGATTTTCAATAACAGAATAAAAATTTCTGGCATGGTGGTATTCGGAAGCAGCCAGAGCTTCAAAAAGGTTTGCGATTTTTTCCATGCCTCTTCTTCTGGCGCGGTCTGCAAAGGTAAGATATTTCAGATGAGCCATCAGCTCACCGGCCACTGTTTTTTCAAGGTTTTCCCTGAGGATCGGCATTTTACGTTCTCTGTCGTAACCATTTTCAGAAAGATTATCGAACTGGTATTTAAGAATGCCGTTTTCCATATAAAAATGAACCATATGATGTTCCACGTCACAGGCGCGGATGTCTTCGGATACATCTTCAATAAGAGCACCGCCGCCTCCTGTGCAGATCAGAGGAATATCGTCCACCATGTCTTCAAATCTGGAATGAACATGTCCGCATAAAAGGTATTTTACTTTGGATTTCCACGGACCGTATGCTTCTTTCAAACGTGTGAATTCTTCTTCCGAAACAGAATTTCGGATATAATGATTCGGCACCGGAATGTGGAAGGTAATGATAGCCTGCTGTACCTCATCCATTGCCAGAACCTGTTTCAGGAGCTCAAGTCCTTCTTCTTCAAAGGTACGCATTGCATTGTCCAGAACAACCACGGAGAAATCCCCGGCCAGGATTGCGTAATTTTTTCTGCCGAAATAATCAGTGTAAGCTCCTGTATCATGGTTTCCCCTCAGAATATAAATATCATTATGGGCAATGACCTCTGTCAGTTCACTGATTTCTTTATAATAATGCTCGTTTCCTATAGGAACAAGATCCCCTGCTATCAGAGTGATGTCATCCTTTCCGCTCTTTTCCAGAGTCCCTGCATACACCTTCATATTATATGTTCCCAGTCCCTCACATCCGGGATCGCCGATCACACCCATGGATTTCACCCATGGAAGGCGTATGATCGGTTCTGTTACCTTTTGAATTTTATTGTTTTTCATATACGATATCCACCTTTTCATTGAAATTACTTATCATTATACTCTGATATTTTCATAATTGCACCTGTCAAATATTTAAAATTTTAAGCTTATTAAAAGTCTTGACTCATCCCTTAGGGGAGGATATAGCATAGCCTCATAAACGAAAAGGAGGCTATATATGAGTACATGTATTGAAGTAAATGAAATGACGAAGTCGTTCTGCGGAAGGACAGTTGTAAACGGACTTTCTTTTTCCGTGGAAACAGGGGAAGTATTCGGTCTTTTGGGACATAACGGAGCTGGAAAAAGTACGACCATTGACTTGATGCTGGGGTTAAAGAAGCCGGATAAGGGAACCGCAAGGATTTTCGGAATGAATCCACGGAACCATCGGAAAGCAGTATTTGAACGGGTCGGCGTGCAGCTGCAGTCATCTCACTATCAAAACAACATCCGTGTGGATGAACTCTGCAAACAGATGGCGGCATTATACAGGGACCCGGAAGACTATCGTAAGCTGCTTGTATTTTTTTCTCTGGAGAAGTTGGAAAAATCACAGGTGAATAAGCTTTCCGGCGGAGAAAAACAAAGATTATCGGTTGCATTGGCACTTATTAATAAGCCGGAGATTGTTTTTCTGGATGAGCTGACAACGGGGCTTGATACGGCAGCCAGAAGAGAAGTATGGAGACACTTAAAGGAACTGAAGAAAAGGGGAACAACTATTTTTCTGACGACGCATTATATGGAGGAGGCAGAGAGTCTTTGTGACAGGGTTTTCCTGATCAAAGAAGGAAAAAAGGTAATCGAGGGAACAGTACAGGAAATAATTGAAAAAAGTCCATATGATAATCTGGAGGATGCATATCTCTGGTATATGGGAGAGGAGGTTGCACAATGAAACGTTTTTTTAAGTTATATACGATTGAACAGAAACTGGCTCTTCGTTCCGGCGATATGCTGTTGTTTGGCCTGGCGATGCCGGTGGGGATTATGGTATTGATTACCATGATCGCCGGCAACAAAATGGCAGGAGACGGTTACACCTATCTTGAGAGTTCCTTTGCTTCGCTGATCGCAGTTGGTATATGTGCGGCAGCTTTCATGGGAATTCCTTTGACAATTGCCGATTATCGTGATAAAAAAATTTTAAAGCACTTTTTTACAACACCCTGCAGTCCAGTCTGGATCCTGGGCAGTGATGTATTATGCGGTGCGGTAACTGCTGTGCTTTCCGCAGTATTTGTATCATTGATTTCTGTTGTTTTTCTGGGATATGAAATGCGAGGAAATATCTGGGCATTTATGGGTGCGTGGATTTTGACGCTGGCGTCCATGTTCAGCATTGGTCTGTTCATGGCAAGCCTGTGCAGGACAATAAAATCTGTAAATATGGTAACCAGTCTTGTGTATTTCCCTATGTTGTTTTTATCCGGTGCTACGATACCTTATGAACTGTTTCCAACCGGATTACAGAAAGTGGCAGACATATTGCCTCTGACACAGGGGATTAAGCTGATGAAGATTGTTTCAATGGGGCAGGAAATGGATTCTGTCTGGAAAATCGTGGTACTGCTGGTGGGGATTACGCTGGTTTGCAGTGTGGTTTCAGTAAAAACATTTCGCTGGGAATAAGCAGACAGCAGGAGGAGAAAATGAAAGAAATGAAAATGAATGAACAGCACCCGCCATTTGAAGAGAAGGTGTGCCCGCATTTATATAAAATTGGTATGTTCGCCAGTATGAACCGTGTTACCATTAAGGCACTTCGTTATTATGATGAGCAGAAGCTGCTCAGACCTGTATATGTGGATGAGGAAAACGGGTATCGCTACTATGAGGCAGGACAGATGGCGGAACTGCATCGGATCATCGCACTAAAAAACATGGGATTTTCCATAGATGATATTCGAAGGATTATAAACGGAGCAGAGGAAAAATCTCTGCTCCTTGGAAAAAAACAGGAAATATTAAAAGACATTGCCGTACTGACTGTAAAGCTGGCAGAAGTAGAAAGCTATCTGGCAAAGGATTGCGTGGATCTGTCGGCTCCGGTTCTTATAAAGAAAATTCCGGAAGTGATCGTCTGCACCATGAAAAAAAGAATAGAGTCTTATGACAATCTGTTTACGCTGATGCCGGAAATGGGGGCAGAGATGGAGCTGCTTGGGTGTACATGTGCGGAGCCGGAATACTGTTTTACCCATTATCTGGAGCCTGGATATAAGGAAGAAGGCATATTAGTGGAAATTTGTGAGGCAGTAACGGAGAAAAAAACAGATTCCACGAAAGTGACATTCCAGGTGTTTCCGGAGGTTTCCATGGCGGCCTGTATTTTTCATAAGGGATCTTATGACACCCTTCACAAATCTTATGCCTCTTTATTAAACTACATTGAGGAAAACGGGTATGAGATCTGCGGAAATATCAGGGAATCCTACATTGACGGCGTGTGGAACAAAGATACGGCGGATCAATGGCTGACGGAGATACAGATTCCGGTGAGAAAAATACTTTGAATGATAAACAAAGCGGATGACGTTTATGGTTATAGATGCTATAATAAACGATAGTAAGCAAAATTGGGGAGGAGGAAAGTGATATGGGGTTTCATTCATTTCGAAACATTGGTTTTTCCTTTACAGATGCGGAAGTTACCTGCAGAAAATGGAGAGACAGATTTTCCGGGTTTGATTCAGAGGGAAAAGAACGATATATAACATTTACGAAGGATAAAGAGTATATTTTGCTGCGATACTTTGGGCTTGAATATCGTCTGAATTGCGGAAACGGTGTTTTGGAAAAGAAAGAGGGCAATCTGTGGACGGATAAGCTTCAGATGAATGAAGCACTTGCAGTATATCACTATCTGGGGGACGGAACAGGAAATATCCATGAGGCTGGGAACTGGGTTCCGGAAAGTTCCCTGGATCCTGTACGGATTCGAAGTAATGACCGGACAGACCCGCTGTTTGTAAACTTTGCAAATGATTATTCCGGAAGAATAAAAGAACTTGAGAAAAGATGCAAAATAATCGGGGGAGAATACGAAGAGTCAAATGGCGATACGGCCTGGATTTTTTTACCTTTTCCGGAGATACCGATTAAACTTGTCTTCTGGGAAAAGGATGAAGAGTTCTCAGCACAGGTTAGAATTTTTGTTCGTGAAAATGCCACAGATTATGTCCATTATGAAGCGGTTTCCTTTATGATCGCAGATCTGTTTCAGAAAATAGATATGCTGAATGTTACGGAATAACATGTGATGACTTCACAATGAAAAAGTAAAGAAAAGAAGAGAAGATAATTATGGAAGCATATAATGAGATTAAAAACAGACAATTACAGGCAATGCTGGAACCCGTAAGGGATCGTCTGAAAAAATATTCACCAGAGGTACTTTGCAGGAAAGCTATGGTTTCATTTGATGAAAACAACCAGTGTTTTTGCCTGCCGAGTATGGGACAGGAGATTATCATTCATTATCCTGATTTTCTGGTTCAGCAGGAACTGGAAATGTGGCATCACTTAACCTTGCTTCAGTATCTGGATACGGCAGATGGAATTCCTTTATCCGGAAAATGGATTGGCTTACAACAGATGCCCGGAGGAATGTCAAGAGGCAGGGGATTTGATAAAGATATTGAGACTATGTTTGAAAGGTATTTTTCCCAAATAAAGGCAGACGAGTTTCTGGAAAAATGTCTGCAGCTTGGCGGAAGAAAAATAGAAGGAAAGGCGGATGTAACAGCAGTTATTCCCTATGCACCCATGTTTCCGGTAATGGTCAGCTTCTGGGAAGCGGACGATGAATTTGCTGCATCCGGAAAGGTATTGGTTGATGGAAATGGGTCGCATTACCTGACCATAGAAGCAGCCGGCGGAGCCTGTTCGGCAGTGATTCAGGAAATCAGAACCCTGCAGATGCTTGGAAAATAGGAAAATGGTGGGGAAAGATATGTTTGGACGAAAAAAGAAAGAAACACTGTCACCGATTCTCTTTGACCCTGCTACGCAGAGGGCTGTTCTCAGATGCAGCATCTGCAATGGAGAACAAGTGGCAGGATTTAAAGATCTGCAGACAGGAAAATTTACAGAAATCTGTTTGATTCGTAATGCCAGGGAATTGGAAGCATTTAAAAAACAGTATGGAATTACGGAGATTACAAAAGAGTACTGAAAAAATAAAATTCAGGTATTGACTCTCTCGCAGCGTTACGGTTTATCATTAAGTAAAAGGAGGGAAACATGAGAACCGTAAAGGAGATGTCTGAGTTGACCGGCATAAGTATAAGGACGTTGAGGTATTATGATGAGATCGGTTTGCTGAAACCAACGGAATTAACAAAAGCTGGTTATCGACTTTATGACAACAAAGCGTTGGAAAAATTGCAGGAGATTATGTTCTTTAGAGAATTGGAGGTTCCGTTAACTGAAATTAAGAAAATTATGGATACTCCGGACTATGATAAAGAACAGGTTTTATTAACTCAAAAGTTTTTGCTGGAACAGAAGCGGAATCGTCTGGATGGAATTATTGAGTTGATAACGGATGTGATGAAAGAAGTTAATACTATGAGTTTTGAGGCATTTAGTAATGAAGATGTGCAGAAAATTGTAAACCATACTTTAGAATGTATGCCAAAGGAAAGTCTTGACAAACAGGTTCAGGAATTCGGAAGCCTGGATAAATACAAAGAGTATTTATCATCGGGTTTTGCAAATGAACAGGTAGTGGCAGATTTAATGAAATGGTATGGCAGCAAGGAAAAAGCAATGGAGGCGATGCTGCAGTCAACCGGGGATACTGAGGAAATAAAACAGGAGCAGGATGCAAATACCATAATCTACGAAATGTTTATGGAAGCGAAAAAAACTGATAATGTGGATATGGAGAAAGCTGCTGTGGAGCTGCTTGCAAAAAATTACAAAAAGATGTTTGCACTTGATAATGCAAGGAGTATTTTGCTTGATTTGGCAAAAGAATATCTGCAGCATTCCAAATTGGCAGAGGTCACTGACAGTCAGTTTGGAGCGGGCTGTTCAGAATATGTTGCAAATGCAATTAAGCGTTACTATGGAGTATAACTGCAGGAATGCATAATATAAGAGCGGAAAATTTCGGACAATGGCTGAATTTTTCCGCTCTTATGTTTTTTATGCAACTTACAGCATGCCATAATGACAACCAACAGTTGACTTTTTCAACCTAAATCAACAATGAATCCATTGTAATAGATTTTGTCTGCTGCTACAATATAGGCAGAAAGGCGGAATACAAACATGAAAGAAATAAATATTGCAAGAACAATTATAAACAAGCGAAAAGAAAAAGGCCTGACCCAGGATGAACTTGCAAGCTACATCGGTGTTTCAAAAGCAGCTGTTTCAAAATGGGAAATCGGACAAAGCTATCCTGATATCACTTTCCTTCCACAGCTTGCTGCTTTTTTTAATATCAGCATTGATGAGTTAATGGGGTATGAGCCACAGATGTGCAAAGATGACATCCGAAAACTGTATCTGAAGCTGTCAAAGGATTTTACGGTAAAACCATTTGATGATGTTATGGAGGAGTGCCGTAAGATTGCAAAAAAGTATTTTTCCTGTTTTCCATTACTTTTTCAAATCGGTCTTTTGTTTGTAAATAACAGTACACAAGCCGGTGACAGTGATAAAACCATTGCAGCGATTAAGGAGGCAAAAGAACTGTTTATCCGGATAAAACAGGAAAGTGAAGATACAGAGCTAAGCCGGATTGCGCTTAACATGGAGGCATTTTGTGCATTATCACTGGGAAATGCCAGGGAAGTGACGGAGCTTTTGGAGGGGACAAGCAACAGGATAATCAGCACGGAAACGCTGCTGGCGCCGGCATATCAAATGCTCGGTCAGCCCAGGCAGGCAAAAGCGGTGATGCAGATTGGAATCTATCAACACATGGGATCTCTTTTTGACACACTCACCAACTATCTTTCTCTTTGTATGGATGCACCGGAACAGTTTGAGGAAACATACAGGCGGGCTTATGCTGTTACAGAGATTTTTGATTTAATGAATCTTCATCCGTCGCTGCTGGTAAAGTTTTACATCATTGGTGCTCAGGGATATATCATGCTGGGAAATACCCAAAAAGCCTTTGAAATTCTTGATGATTATGCAGAGCTTGTCACAGGAGATATTTATCCGCTTAAGCTAAAGGGAGACGGATATTTCAATTTGCTTGAAGAATGGATAGAAACGCTTGATTTAGGAGATGCCCTTCCGCGCGATGAAAAGATTATTCGTCAGAGTATGGTGGATGGTATCGTCAATAATCCGGCTTTCGCTTCGCTCACTGATGATCCCCGTTTTCAGAGAATTGTGGAACGGTTAAAAAATAAACTGTTGGGAGGTACGCCATGAAAGCAGTCATAGCAGAGGGTTTGTCAAAAATATATACCGGAGGAAACAAGGCAGTCGATAATATCAGCTTCAGTCTGGAGCAGGGGGAGGTATTTGGATTTCTGGGACCTAACGGAGCAGGAAAGACTACAACAATTAAGCTGCTTTGCGGCATGCTTGCCCCCACAGGCGGCGGGTGCCGGGTGTTTGATATTGATCCTGCAAAAAATCCGGAAAAGGTACATCAGATAGCAGGTGTGATCACAGAACACGCACAGATGTATGAACATTTAACGGGAATTGAAAATCTCATTTTTTATGGTACGCTTTTTGGCATGAATCCCACTGAATGTGAAAAGAGAGCCGGGACTCTTTTGGAGCGTCTGGATCTGACGGACGCGAAGCAGCGCAGGCTGTCTGCTTATTCTACAGGTATGCGTCAGCGCCTTTCCCTTGCCAGAGCCATGATGCACAGTCCACAGATTTTGTTTCTGGATGAACCAACATCCGGACTTGATCCCGAAAGTGCGCAGAATGTCAACAGTCTCATTAAGGAGCTTGCCATAAACGGAACAACTGTTTTTTTATGCACCCATCAGCTTCGCTATGCACAGGAAATCTGTACTACATACGGCTTGATGAATAAGGGGAATTTACTGGCGACAGGAAATATGGAGAAGCTTCGAGCTATGGTTTCTTCTAAAGTTAAAGTACGGGTTAAGGCAAGCCGTATACCTGATGATATGGAATATCAGCAGGCTGGAGATCACACTTATGATATGAATGTAAACTCTGAGGATGAGATTCCGCTGATCGTGAAAAGAATCGTTGCAGCGGGCGGCGATATATATCATGTCTCGGCCGAAAAAATGTCTTTAGAGGAAATTTACTTTTCATTGATCGATATGAATCATGGGGAAACGGAGCGTGGAAATTTATGAATAGAAAACAGCTTGCACTTATAAAAAAAGACATTCGTGGTATTACATCAAATAAACAGGTCCTGATGGTTATGCTGATGGTGCCCCTTGCACTTACCATTATACTGCCTTCTATTATAGTGTTTGTTACGGCACTGGTTCCGGAGGCAGCTTCAGATTATGAGAAGCTGTTGAGTATGCTGCCGGTAACCGGCCGGGAATACAGCCAGGAACAGATGATACTGGGGCTTATATTTAACAAGATCATGCCGGCGTTTTTTATGATGATTCCGCTGATGGCATCATCTGTCATGGCGGCCAGCTCCTTTGTGGGAGAAAAGGAAAAGCACACGCTGGAAACCCTGCTCTATTCTCCGCTTTCATTAAAGCAGCTATTTCAGTCTAAAATACTTGCCGGTTTTTCCGTTGGTATGATGGTTTCGTTTATTTCCTTTGCTGCAATGATGCTCGTATTGGAAACAGAGATCTTTTTGTTCACAGGAAGTGCCATAATGCCTGATATCAGCTGGCTTATTGTCATGCTGCTTATCGCACCGGCTATTTCCCTTGTTGCCATTGCCCTGACGGTGCGCGGCTCCGCAAAAGCGCAAACGATTGAAGAAGCACAACAGCGGGCGGTATTTTTGATTTTTCCCATTCTTGCACTTATTATTGGACAGTTTACAGGAGTCATTCTTGTAAATTCATGGCTTCTTCTTGTGGTGGGCATTGTTTTGGCACTGCTGGCTTTTCTGCTTATGAGAGGGGCAGCAGGAAAATTTACCTATGAAAAGCTTTTAAAATAAGCGGGATATGGATTATAAATGGCCTGATTTAGCGGATTCCTATATAAATGACACATTGTAATATATTATGATGCTATCTCTTCATGATAAAAATGCGTATAATGAGAATTATTAACAGAGCAAATCAAAAATATCATCAGGGCAGTGAAAACAGATGATGAGGAATAAAGGGTGGGCAACAAAAAGATGCACGAGAGGAGCATTATATGCAGGTATCAATAAGAAAATGGAAGAAATCTGATGCGGCATCTTTGGCAGATGCTTTATCAAATAGAAAAGTTCTTAACAATCTTAGAGACGGTTTACCATATCCATACACGGAAAAAGATGCTTTGGATTATATCATTTTTATTTTGTCTTCTGATCCCAATGATACATTTGCTTATGCAATAGATATTGATGGAACGGCAGTCGGCAGTATCGGTGCTTTTCGCCAGGGCAACATTCATTGCCGTACGGCAGAACTTGGCTACTATCTGGCAGAGAAGTATTGGGGAAAAGGAGTTATGACGGATGTTGTAAAACAGCTTTGTGCGAAAATATTTGAAGAGACAGACATTATTCGAATTTTTGCAGAGCCCTTTGCTTACAATATCGGGTCACGGCGTGTCCTTGAAAAAGCAGGTTTTCAGTTTGAAGGTATTATGAAATCCAATGCAGTTAAAAATGGACAGATTCTTGATATGGCTCTTTATGGACTTACAAGAAATACAGAAAAATATCCTGTGCGCCGTTTGAACGCAGACGAAATTCCGGCTGCATTGGATCTTTGCTGGGATGTGTTCAGCCAATTCGAAGCATCGGAGTATTCTGAGAAAGGTATTTGTGAATTCAGAAAAAGCCTTGATGATAAAGAACGCACCAGAAAGCTTATTTTCTACGGGGCCTTTGACGGTGATAAACTTGTGGGAACTCTCTGTATGAGAGAGCCGCAGCACATAGGGGGATTTTTCGTAAAGGCTGATTATCATAGAAAGGGAATTGGACGCAATCTGTTTGATACAATGCGGAGAGATTACGATAGGCA
The DNA here is from genome assembly GCA_034118545.1 of Blautia sp. Classification (GTDB taxonomy): domain Bacteria; phylum Bacillota; class Clostridia; order Lachnospirales; family Lachnospiraceae; genus Blautia_A. The sequence continues at coordinate 14,451 of JAXFBD010000123.1, read as the reverse complement.
GGTATTTACAGTAAATTCTTCACCCTATGCAGTGGAAATATACCGGCATCTTGGTTTTAAAGAAACGGATATGGAGCAGACGGTAAATGGAATTCGTTTTATACCGATGAGATTTTAAGGCGAACAAATCCTGGCAGAAATTGTCGGGCAGAGGTTCCATGCATATACAAGCGTGATATCTTTGACAGCATCGTTGAAAGAATGATACAAAACACTTTATGCAAAGCTATGTTATGAATCCGGGAGGGGAATAAAACATCCCCTCATAAAATGCGGATATGAAATAAGCTGAGGTGGTAACGGAGATGTTAAACATGTTACATCTTTTTACGAATGTCAGAAAGACGGTCAAGGGCTGTTTTTAACGTTTCATCTTTTTTGGCGAAGTGGAAGCGGATATAGTTATTTACCGGTTCCCGGAAAAAACTGGATCCCGGTACTGCGCTTACCCCGACTTTTCTGATCAGATCTTCACAGAAAGTCAAATCATTTGTGTATCCGAATTCGCTTATATCCATCATGACATAGTAGGTTCCCTGGGGAATGTTATGAGTCAATCCGATATCATCAAGTCCTTTGCAGAACAAGCTGCGCTTTCTTGTGTATTTTTCAAGAAGATCATCATAATAGGATTGACCGAACTGCAGTCCTGTGATGATGGATTCCTGAAGAGGAGCTGCAGCACCTACAGTCAGAAAATCGTGTACCTTTCGAATTCTGTCTGTAATGTCCGCTGGAGCAATCGTGTAACCCAGACGCCATCCGGTGATGGAGTATGTTTTGGAGAGGGAACCTGTATTGATGGTCCTTTCTCTCATTCCCGGAAGAGAGGATATATAAATATGTTTCCACGGTTTATACACAATATGCTCATAAACCTCGTCTGTAATGACATAAGCATCATATTTTTTTACAATATCAGCAATCAGGAGCAGTTCGTCCCGGGTAAATACTTTACCGCTGGGATTGGAGGGATTGCAAAGAATAAATGCTTTTGCTCCCTGGCGAAAAGCATCTTCCAGAACTTCAGGATCAAAATTGTACTCTGGAGGAACAAGAGGTACATAGATAGGTTCAGCTCCTGAGAGGATTGCATCTGCTCCGTAATTTTCATAAAAGGGTGAGAAGATAGCCACTTTATCACCGGGATTGACAACTGTCATCAGGGCAGCCATCATGGCTTCTGTTCCCCCGCAGGTGATAACGACCTCTGTTTCAGGGTCAATGTTAAATCCCATTAGCTTTGACTGCTTTTCGGCCAATGCTGTTCGTGTGTTCTGAGCGCCCCAGGTAATAGAATACTGATGGAAGTTTTCGTCTGTTACCTGCTTTAATCGGTTTAAGATTTCCTTTGGAGGATCGAAATCCGGAAATCCCTGCGAGAGGTTTACTGCCTGGTATTGATTAGAAATTCGTGTCATACGTCTGATTACGGAATCAGTAAAATCAGAGGTTCTGGATGATAATGGCTTCATAATAGCAAATACCCTTTCTGTCAGATTATAAAGATCAAAAGAATATATTGACATAAAATCTATTATAATATCCTATATTAAATCATAATAATACCTACTAGTCAAGTAGGAAAATAAGAAGTGGCAAATCAGCCATTCTTGAGGCATGGTGTACGGAATACTTGACAACTAGTGATTACTAGTATATAATATGCTGAGACTAGTAATTACTAGTATAACTCGCTTTTGGTATATGACAGGGAGGAATGATATGACTACAAAGGAGAAGATTACAGAAGAAGCGTTAACTCTCTTTGCAGAAAAGGGCTATAAAGGTACAAGTGTGAAGAATATTGCAGATGCGGTTGGAATTAAAGATGCTTCCTTATATAACCATTTCAAAAGTAAACAGGAGATTTTTGATTCAATCGTGGAATTGATTTCGAAACATATTTCTGAACTTTCAATTACCTTGGGTGTACCTCAGTATGACAAACCGGAAGCCACGGTTTCTGATTTTTTTACCAGACTTGATTTGGCCGGTCTGAAAAAAATTACAAGGGAATCCTTTGTGTTCTATCTTACGGATCCATATATTTCACGATTCTGGAGGATTGCTCAAATGGAGCAATATGTAAATCCTCAGATTTATACCATGTTCCGGAAGATATTTATGGAGGATGCGATTTCCTATCAGGAAAAGCTTTTTAAAGAATTGATGAAACAGGGAGTGTTTTATCCCGGGGATGCAAGGGCAACGGCAATAAGCTTCTATTCACCGATCTATCTGCTTTTGTCCATGTACAGTAATCAGCCGGAACGCAAGGAAGAGGCACTTGAAGTTCTTGACAGACAGATAGAAGAATTTTTCCGGATCTATCGAAAAAAGGATTAGGAAGCGGAGGAAAAACGAATGGGAGAAACGATGGACATACAGGAATATTTAGCTGCAGGTGTAGAAAATATTATGAAAAATGCAGTAAAGGTTACTTTAACTAATCCGGTACAAAGTATTTTTATGGCAAAATTTGCCATGGCAGTCAAAGCAGCATCCGGAAAACGGTTTGATTTGGAAAAAAATGGAGAACATGTTCCGGCTTTTTTGATTGCCAGCATTACAAGCAGCTGCAATCTGCACTGCGCCGGATGCTATGCCAGGGCAGTTCATTCCTGTGCAGATACAGCACCTGTTAAACAGCTTTCAACTGAAGAGTGGGATCATATCTTTGAAGAGGCAGAAGAGTTGGGAATCAGTTTTATTCTTCTGGCAGGGGGCGAACCGATGATTCGCCGGGATGTGATTGAAAAAGCTGGAAACAGGCAAAAAATCATGTTTCCGATTTTTACAAATGGTACTCTTTTGGATGATACATATATCAGAATGCTGAAAAAAAACAGAAATCTTGTTCCCATATTCAGTATTGAAGGAAAAGAAAAACAGACGGATACCCGAAGGGAAGAAGGGGTATATGAGAAGGTTTTTTCTGCCATGGAAAAAATGCAGAAAGAAAAATTGCTGTTTGGTTCGTCTGTTACAGTTACCAGGAAGAATCTGGAAGAGGCAACATCAGATGATTTTATTAGTGACCTGGCTGAACGGGGATGCAAAGCTTTATTTTTTGTGGAATTTGTGCCGATATCATCAGAGCTTCAGAGTCTGGCACCGGGGGATAAAGAACGGGAGTATCTGACTGAGCGTCTGGAAAAAATCAGAGATCAATATCCCGATATGCTTTTCCTGTCTTTTCCGGGAGATGAAAAATCATCTGGTGGATGCATCGCCGCAGGAAGAGGATTCTTTCATATCAATTCCCATGGCGGTGCAGAACCATGTCCTTTTTCACCATATTCAGATGTGAATGTGAGAGATACATCTCTGCGGGAAGCACTGAAATCCAGGTTGTTTGAAAAATTAAGAGATAGCGGTACATTGACTGAGAATCATGCCGGAGGCTGTGTGCTGTTTGAAAAACAGGATGTTGTGAAGCGATTTATATAAAAAGTAAAATGAGGTAAAATTAAATGTGTACAAGTATTATTTCAAATAGAAAAAAGACAATTGTTGGATGGAATCTGGATATCCTGAACATGGAGCATAGAGTATCTGTTTCAGATGCAGGAGTATTCATAGAAATTAATGATGCGAAGGAAGGCTGGATGCCACTTTTTGGAGCCAATTCCAGGGGAGATTTTGTGGGAATGCCTACTTGCTGGCCGTTTGATGAACGAAGTAATCCGACTGGTGAGGGAAGAAATATAATTATGCTGGATATTGATCTGCTGCTACAGAAGAAGACTTTGCAGGAAATCAGGGATATCGCAGAAAAAGAGATGATTTTTAGCGTCCCTGATGTGACGTTTATGTCATCCCTCTGTGATAAGGCGGGAAATGTGCTGCAGATAATTCCGGGACAGGGACACAGATATTTTGAAAAACCCCCATATCAGGTGTTGACTAATTTTTCCCCTTTTAAGATGGACGCAGAGCGGCATCCATGGATGGGACTTGACCGATATCATACAGCACAAAAGATGTTGAGCGAAGCTTCTGATGATTTTGATGTCAGTGATTGCTTTGAAATTCTAAAGGCTGTTTCACAGGAAGTGTGTCCCACCGTAGTCTCTATGGTTTTTGATGTAACGGAGATGACGGTATACTGGTGTGAGAACAGACAGTGGGATCAGGTGCAAAAGAAACAGTTTCCATCTGGATATAACGTAATGAAGGAGAGCTAGAAGTGTGTGGACGATATTATGTGGATGATGATACAGCCAGAGAAATAGAAAAAGTGGTCCGGGAGGTGGATGAGAAGCTGAGAAGAGAGCGCAGGGGTGATATTTGTCCCTCTCAGTCGGCGGTTGTGATCACCGGAAGGAAACCACATCTTTCTGCAGAAGAAATGTCATGGGGTTTTCCGCAATATCAGAAAAAGGGGCTGATGATCAATGCAAGAGCAGAAACTGCTCTGGAAAAAAAGTCGTTCCGGGAAAGTGTGCTTCACAGACGCTGTATTATTCCGGCAAAGCAGTTCTATGAATGGGATTCGGATAAGAATAAAGTTACGTTCCTGAGAGAAAACCAGCCGGTCTTATTTATGGCAGGATTTTACAATCACTTTCAGGATGAAGACCGTTTCATTATTTTAACTACCGAGGCAAACGAGTCAGTCAGTCCGATACATCATCGGATGCCGTTGATTCTGGAAAAGAATGAACTGGAAAGCTGGGTGTATGAGGATGCGTTTGTGGAATTTGCCCTGCATAAGACTATGCCGCAGCTGGTGCGCAGGCAGGAATATGAACAGCAGCATTTATTTCAGTTTATGTAAAAGGAGCCGTCTGATTTTGATCAGGCGGTTCTGTTCGTCTCCATAATTTTACTATTGCAAAAAGAACATTAGTTCGTTATAATGATTTTAAAGGAGGCGAACATAGGTTTGGATAGAGTGATTTTTCATATTGATGTGAATTCAGCATTCCTATCCTGGGAGGCTGTTTACCGCCTCTATCACTTAGGAGGCAAAAAAGATCTGCGGGATGAAGTAGCGGCTGTTGGTGGAGATATGGCCATGAGACATGGAATTATTCTGGCAAAATCCATTCCGGCAAAGAAATATAATATCAAAACAGGAGAGAGTATTATGGAGGCACTTCAAAAGTGTCCACAGCTTAAACTTGTCCCTCCGAATTACGGGCTGTATGAAAAATGTTCCGCTGCTTTTATGGGAATCCTCCGGCAGTATTCTCCGGATGTGGAACAATACAGTGTGGATGAAGCATTTGTTGATATGACTGGAACAGAAAGTCTCTGGGGTGAACCGGTCACAGTGGCAAACCGTATCCGGAATCAAATCAGAGAAGAATTAGGGTTTACGGTGAATATCGGGGTATCAGAAAATAAACTGCTGGCGAAAATGGCAAGTGATTTTCAAAAGCCTGATCGAGTCCATACTTTATGGACACATGAGATTGAGACGAAAATGTGGCCGCTTCCGGTAACGGAGCTGTTCTTTGTGGGGCGGGCTACTGCAAAGAAATTGTTTAATATGGGAATTCATACGATTGGTGAGCTGGCGCAATCCGATCCGATTATGCTGCAAAGTCATTTGAAAAAGCATGGGGAGGTGATCTGGGCCTTTGCCAATGGGATGGATGTATCTGTGGTGCAGTCAGAAGCTCCGGCAAATAAAGGATATGGAAACAGTACTACCATTGCTTTTGATGTTGCGGATGCATCTACAGCAAAGCTGGTTCTCCTTGCACTGGCAGAGACGGTTGGAACCAGATTACGGGCGGCGGGAGTACGTGCAGAAGTAATTGCAGTGGGAATCAAAACATTTGATCTTCAGTATGCAAGTCATCAGATGACCTTAAATAACGCAACCAATATTACCATAGAGATTCATCGTTGTGCATGTCGGCTTTTTGACTCCCTTTGGAATGGAAAGGCAATCCGTCATCTGGGAATTCATACCAGCAGGCTAAGGGATTATTTGGATATGAGGCAGCTTGATATGTTTGATACAACGGATTATGAAAAGCTGGAGCAGATGGATACGACGGTAGATAAGATCAGGGTACGTTTTGGCAGAGATTCATTAAAACGAGCAGTTTTTGTGGGAAGCAGAATTGACCATATGTCGGGCGGTATCAGCCGGGAAAAACGGACAGTTGATTATAAGAAAGTAAAGGTAGAGTAGGAGGTGTCGGTTGATGGGATTCGCAATCGGGATGGAGGAAGAAAAACTTCAGGAGAGGGCAATTCGGGGAGTGCCACATAAGGTTGCGGCAGACTGCTGGTTTACCAGTACCGGTAAAATGATTCCCAGAATGATAAAATATGAGGATGATGAAGGAGTCAGACATTTACTGAAAGATATTGAAGTGCTGAAATCTGATAAAAAGCATTATGCCGGCATTCTGATGCACAGATATGACTGCAGGGCAGTTATGAATGATCGGATGCAGAATTTTATTCTGTGTTATCATCCGGACAATAATACCTGGGATATGATATTCCCTGAATAGGAACAAAGGCTATGAAAATTGGTGATACTTTTGGGGGGCTATATATTACTGCACACTGTAACGCTGCTTTATTGTTTCGAAAATTCCATGATGATCTTCCTTTCGTTTGTTTAAACCGATTATAGCACTAAATATAATATTGCATTATTCGTAAAGAAAATCGAGACGGATTTTTTATGAAGTAGTATAATGAACATGACATACAGGTGTCGTATTTACTTTGCTATTATAGTCCAGAGGAGTTTCACAGACCATGAAAATAGACAGATTGATTGGAATCCTGTCCTTATTGCTTCAAAAGGAAAAAACCACAGCACCGGAACTGGCAGAAAGATTTGAGGTTTCCAGAAGAACAATCAATAGAGATATTGAACATCTTTGCAAGGCCGGGATCCCGATTCAGACATCCCAGGGGGCAGGAGGAGGTATCTCTATCATGGAAGGTTTCTCTATAGACCGCACCCTTTTAACATCGAAAGACATGAAGATGATTCTGGCGGGACTGCGCAGTCTTGACAGTGTGAGCGGAAGTCATTATTATGGACAGCTCATGGAAAAAATAAAGCCGGGCTCATCGGATATTGTTACGGGAAGTGATGCGATTATTATCGATCTTTCTTCCTGGAATAAGGATGCAATCGCTCCGAAGGTTTCTTTCATTCAGGATGCGATAGAGGAGAGAAAAATTCTTGTCTTTGACTATTATGCGCCGTCCGGAGACAGCCACAGGGAAATTGAACCATATTATCTGATTTTTAAATGGTCCAGCTGGTATGTGTATGGATTTTGTCTGATGAGGCAGGATTTTCGTATGTTTAAGCTGAATCGAATGAGTGGAATCAGATGCGTGGAGCGGCATTTTGAAGTGCGCAATGCACAGCCGCCGGATCTGTCAATTGGCAGGCTTTATCCTCCTGAAATAGAGGTGAAGGCCATTGTGGAACCTGGGATGAAGTGGCGTCTGATTGAAGAATTTGGAACTGATTGTTTTACAGTCAGGGAAGATGGCCGGTTGCTGTTTACGGGGTTTTATTCGGATGAAGAGAGTTTGCTTGTCTGGATTCTTACTTTTGGAGACCAGATGAAGCTGCTTGAACCGGATTGGCTTAAAGAAAAACTCCTTAATATTGCAAACAATATTAAGATAATTTATGGAGAGGTGTAGCCAATGAAGAAATGGTATGAAGAGGAATATGAATTTGAAATTACAGTGACAGGATTTCTGCGCAGTGATCACACAGAGCATTATTGCAGAAACGGTGAGGAAATTGGCGACAAATATTCATGTACTTATGGCTGTCCGGTAAATGAGCAGGGCTATGGCATCTGCTCCAAGATGATGCAGATTCTTTACGGAGATATGCAGGCCGTCAGAAGCGGAGGAAACCTTATGCTGGTTGGCGGTGTGGAACCGCTTGTGAAGGATTATGTCTGTCCGGACGGATGTGTGTGCTTTCGTATGAAAGCTTCAAAAACCGGAAATGAAAATTTTTATAAAGGAAAGTTTTATCAGGAATAGGAGGCTGCCATGGCGTTTGATTTTAAAAAGGAGTATAAAGAGTTTTACATGCCTAAGAATAAGCCGGAGATCGTAACAGTTCCAAAGGCAAATTATATTGCAGTACGTGGTTCAGGGAATCCAAACGAAGAGGATGGAGAATATAAGAAGGCAGTTGGTGTGCTGTATGCAGTGGCATATACGCTGAAGATGAGTTACAAGACAGATTATAGGATACAGGGCTTCTATGAATATGTAGTTCCGCCATTAGAGGGCTTCTGGTGGCAAGACGGAATCGCCGGTGTTGATTATACAAATAAAAGTACGTTTCAATGGATTTCTGTGATTCGCCTGCCGGAATTCATTACAAAAGAAGATTTTGCATGGGCTGTTCAGAACGTAGAGAAGAAGAAAGGACTGGATTGCTCTGGCGCAGAGTTCATGACTGTTGAAGAAGGACTCTGTGTTCAGATTATGCATATCGGATCTTTCGATGATGAGCCCGAAACAGTGAAAAAGATGGATACCTTTGTGGAAGAGCAGGGCTATGAAAATGATTTCAGCGATAAAAGATTTCATCATGAAATTTATTTATCTGATGCCAGACGGGTAGATCCGGAGAAATGGAAAACTGTAATCAGGCATCCGATTCGAAAGAAGGTGTAACATGGCAACATCAAAACGATAATCCCTTTTTGTTGAAACCAACAGAATAATTGAAGATGACATATTGTTGTCGGATGTGATAACAGCAATGTTTGAGGAGCTGTCGGAACCAAAGATTAGAAAGGAAAAGAATGGAATCTGATTCTTCTGTAGTAAAAATAAAAATAAAAAAACAAAAAAACAGTTGAAATTTTTATATTATGTTGTTATAATATAATCCGTTACGGGGTATGGCGTAGCTTGGTAGCGCGCACGGCTGGGGGCCGTGAGGTCGCAGGTTCAAATCCTGTTGCCCCGATTCAAAAAGCCTTGAAATCAAGGCTTTTTATTTTTTGTGTTGCATTTCGTGTTGCATATAAATGTATAGATTTTCTTTGTGGTAAAGCCATAATCATATCTCCCTTGCTTTATTATACTTGATTGTACCGGTAATGAGCAAGGATAATGTTATTGGATTCGGTTCATAGGCATGGTGCTGTCAGTAAAATAATATCGTAAAAATGCGGGTGTGATTTGCCTTTTAAACAGTTGATGGAGGAATATTTGGGTGCTGGATTCGGACGGATAATTGAGCGGTCAGGAATAGGATAAAAGATGGAGCTGGTCTGATCAATCCCATATCCTATTACTTGGCAAAAGTTGGAATAATTACAATAAATCTGCAATCGTAATCTGCAGGTCTCCATAAATTCCAACAACAACCGGCTGGTCGAAAGGAACGATCATAGGAGCTGCATCCTCTTCATACCGGTATACAGTGGTTCGCTCTTTGGCTGGATCCACGATCCAGTATTCACGGACTCCTGCATCAGAATAAAGAGTATTTTTTGTGGAATAATCCATTTTTCTGCTGGTAGGTGAAACGATTTCTACTATAAAGTCAGGAGCACCTTCGCATCCGTGATCTGAGATTTTGTTTTTGTCGCAGATGATACTGATATCTGGCTCAAGCCATTTTTTATCATTTTTAAATAGATTCACGGCAAATGGAGCGGGAACTACGGCACATTCTCCCTTATATTGATCAATGTAATCAGCAAGTTTCCTGCAAAGAGCAAGGCTGATTTTCTGATGGGCAAAACTTTGTGGAGCCATATCGTAAAGCTGGCCGTCAATCAGTTCTGCACGCTGGCCGTCTGGAAGGTTCCAGTAATCTTCGGCGGTATAAGTTTTTCCTTTTGGTAATGGCATAGTGTCACGTCCTTTCTGTATATAAGTATTGGATAATTGATTACGTTTATTCATTTTCCGTTTCTGTTGGCGCAGAGGCGGTTTTTTATTTTGAAGTTTTATGGAAATAATTTCCCGTAGTATTTTGAAACATATTTTATACAATGAAACCATGAAGATTCTATTTGACGAAATAATGTAAAAGAAAAACATATCGATGCGCCCGCTAACATAAGGCTGAGTTATGTTCAACTTATCTGCAAAAGATGTTTTAGTAATTCCTGATTCAGAAATTAGTGCCGATATTCTTTCACCGAATGAATTCATTTAATTACTGCCTTTAATTAAGCTAAGTATATTATAGGTTAAATAAATAGTCAACAAATCCGGGTGTCTTTAAAGGTGATGAATCATTCCCGGAGAGAATGGAAGAAAAGGACTGATATCAGGTGGATGTGGTCACTTAGCATCAAACGGAGCAGAAAAGAAATTTGTTTTTCATATTCAAAATGATATAATGCAGAGGTGAGGCAATAGCAAAAAGAGGCGAAATTGAATGATGCGGCAGACTGATATGGCACGAGAAATGGTGAAGGTGAAGGAGTTTATATGAAGCATTTGAAAGACGGGAACAGATTCTCAATGTCAGAGCAAAAGTCCTTCAAGCGGAAGAAGAAAGGTTGTCCGGTGCAAAGACTATGAGCGTCTGGCCGAATTTCCGGATTCTGGTTACAGGCTTGTTTATCCAAAGGACACAGAAAAGCCGATTTATGACATAACAAAGGAAGGGAAGAAACTGCGCTATGAATAATATTCTGGTTATAGATGACGACAAGGAACTTTGCACCTTGATTAAACGCAGCGTTCTATCAGAAGATATAGAAGCTGATTTTTGTACTACTGGCAAAGAGGGATTGAAACAATTAAAAGAAAAGACATATCAGCTTGTGATACTTGACGTTATGATGCCCGGCATGGACGGCTTTGAAACATTGGAACGAATCAGAACACAAAGCAGCCTGCCCATTCTGATGTTCACATCTAAAAATGACAGTGCTTCCAAAGTGCGGGGATTGCGTGCGGGAGCCGACGATTACCTGACAAAACCCTTTGACATGGATGAGCTGATAGCTCGTATTGTTTCTCTTATTCGCCGTTACACCCGCTTTAATGGGCAGGATTTGACACCGCAGCAGCTTCATTTTGACGGATTGGATATTGATCTTGAAAGCCGGTCCATTGTTGCAATCAACGGGATTTTTGAACTGCCCCCAAAGGAATTTGATCTGCTTTTATTTTGGGCTAAAGAAATGGGATGAAGAACATGAAAGGAAACATAGTGAAGCGTTATAAGCGGCAATCCTGTATATTTGCGAAGAAACAAACCAGGCATCTATAAAATGGACACATACGCATACAAAAAGAGCCTATATGCGATCGGCGCATTCTTGTAGAATAATGAGTGTAAGCTGATACTAAATTCAAATACTTGGTGATTAAAGGAGAAAAAAATATGGAAAAGAAGTCGATTCGTGAGATTATTTCTGTCATTTTCAAGGCTGTGACTCTGGCCATGGGCGTTGCCGTTGTAGTGCTGTCCTGCCTGGGAAGTCTGGAGACGCAAACCGCCGTCACCCTGCTTGGCCTTGGCCTTGCCTGTGCGGGTGCCGCTCTGCTGGCGAAACAGTAAGGGGAACAGAGAAATAGAAGTGCGAAGGAGAATAAGTTTTGCTCTTCATCCTCTGTGCCATGGTGACAGGAATCGTGAATAGAGAAAAAGATTGCAGTACAAAAAGCATATGGTTATATCTGCTGCTTATCGCAGCGTTTTGGGTTTTTAGCTTTGTGACTCTGAGCTTTTGGCTGAAGCCATATTCCATCACCTATGAGAAGACAGGACAAATTACACCGGGCTACCTTGCGTATGCTCTCATTGGTATGCTGTTCACAACACCCGCACCGTTTATATCGGTGTTTATTCTTGCAATATTCCGGGATCGAATAAGCCCGAGAGCATTCTTCGCCAAGTTGCTGCACACGGAAAAGCCGCTTTCCGCAATTGTCCTAACGACGGTTTTCTGCCTGATGGCGCTGGTTTTTGCCCTGCTTCGAGGTACACCAAACGGCTTGCCGTGGTACATAATGCCCATTGGTTTTCTTGTAATGATTCCCTTTGTCGGTATCGCAGAGGAAACAGGGTGGCGGGGCTTTTTGCAGCCGGCACTTGAGAAACGTATGAAGTTCCCGTTAAATGTTTTGGCGGTGGCAGCCATCTGGGATGTGTGGCACATCGATCTCTGGTTCGATCCGACGTCAAATCATTATGGCGACAGCTTTATCGGTTTCACCGTCACAATTTTCGTGTGGGCGTTTGCTCTGGCTGCATTGTATAAGGCAACCAAAAGCGTTATGGCCTGTGCTGTGTATCATGCCTTTGTGGATGCCATCGGCGGTATATTTGACTGGAACGCTCTGTTTGATGCCTTTCCAGGCGATATTTATGTGAATATATACAGGGTCGTGCTGTTTACATTCTCCGTGGGGCTGTGGCTCTGCAGCGAGCGACGGAGCAAGCTGAAGGAATGGTCGCAGCATGACGTTAAAAAGGAGTGTCGGGACAATGAAAAAATGGAATAAGGTTGTTTTCATCGCACTTACTCTACTAATTTTTGCAGGGGTTGCCGAGTTTCTGTTCTGTTCCAATCAGGAGGGTTTTACAGGCAGCCGCGTCAAAAATCCGGACGCCTATCTGCTGGATATCGAGAAGATGAACGGAACCGATCTGCATACGATGGAACTGCAAACGGGAGATGTGCTGCAAATTCACATTGAAACGGCGAAGGGCGAGCTATATATGCAGATCAATGCCCCGGACGGGACAACCATTTACCGTGGGAACGGGAAAGAAACCACTGAGTTTACGGTCAACATCCGGGAAAGCGGTGTCTACACGATTGTTGTGGAGGCACGGCACGCACAAGGAACTATCCATGTTCAACTTTAGGTGGAACACGATATGAAAGATCGTTTTGAATGGAGGAGAATCAAAATGTCACAGGAACAAATTGCGGGTATCATTCTCTGCGTAATTGGACTTGTGCTAAGCGCAAAGCCCACACTGGTCTGGAAGGTTACAGAAAACTGGAAAACAGAAAATAACAGCGGTCCTTCCGACCGATATATGACGGTCTTGCGCATTGTCGGCGGAGCAGCTCTCGGCGTGGGTGTTCTGCTGTTGGCAGGAATTCTGAAATAAAAAGGCACACGTGGAGTGTGTATATGGAGACAGTCACACTTTGTTTGCCAAATGACATATTAGATAAGGAGATACGCAAATGAAAGTTACATATGAACACAAGCCTGCTATGACATTCATAGGTTTTTCAGCCTCCATCCGCCCGGAGGAGGGCTATCAGAAGTGCCCCGAGTTTTGGGACAGGGAGTACACCCAGAAGTACACGTGATTCACACCTATGAGAAAAATCTTCGTCTAAGGGGAAATATCCCTTGACTCTACCATTGTGGCAGGCACTACAATCATGCTGAGCTCAAAAACCGACAGATCTGGAGGAAATCCCATGCTGAAAATGAAGCCTGTCTGGATCAATCCGGAATCCGGCTACCGCTATTGCTGTGCCGTATTCCACGATAAGGAGTACCGGGAGGCAGAGGTAGATGTGGAAGTCCAAAAGGATGTCAAGGGCTGCTACATAGACACCGAACACGTTCGATTCCGGACGCTGCCGGAGATCACCGTGGCTTGTTCCACTTGCAAGGGCTCCTATGAGCAGATGGAAGACATTAACGCGGCGTGTCCTCGGCTGCTTTTGGCTTAAAATGTTGGTTCTCTCTGCTTTGATTCAGGCATCTTGGAACATTCCTCTTTGCTTCCCAATAGCACGAATTCAGAAGAAAAAATTGGAATACATCTCTATAATGGAATCCAGTAAAGGAGAGATGTAATTATGGATATAAGAGAAATCAAGGAAAACAAACTTAAAACTATTCTTCAGTTTTCCATTCCAAGCATCATAGCAATGCTTTTGCAAACGGCGATTACAATCACCGATGGCTATTTCACCGGTAACTATGTGGGTGAAAATGCACTGGCAGCGATTAACCTTGGGTTGCCGATTCTGTACTTTTACCTGGGTGTGGGTCTGTGCGTCGGTGTCGGCGGAACAGTCATATGCGGGAGACTTTTGGGAGCAGAGGAGAAACACAAGGCTTCTGAGGTGTTTTCACAGACGCTGGTGACCGCCGGGGTGATCTGCATACTCACATCCATCGCAGCGTTTCTGTTGTTTTCCCCAATCCTGAAGGTGTTGAGAGCGGATGGAGAACTGTCCGGTTTCTTCACGCAGTATTACCGTATTATGCTGTTCACCTATCCGCTGATGGTGGTTGGTACGATACTGGGAATGTTTCTCCGTGTGGACGGAAAACCGCAGATCTGTATGCTGGTCAGTATTCTTAGCTGCGTTTTGAATGCCGTACTGGACTTTCTTTTTGTTGGCAGGTTGTCCATGGGGGTACAGGGCAGCGCCATCGCCTCCCTGATCGTCCAGATCATTGGGGACTGCGTTTCGCTTGCATGGTTCCTCTGGCCGTCTGGAAGTATCGGCTTTAGGCGTT
>JAXFBD010000122.1:0-2849 GCA_034118545.1 Blautia sp. | reverse complement strand
CAGAAAATATTTTTCTCGGTAAGGAACCGAAAAAAGGGGCAGGAATTGTTGATTTTGCTAAGATGAACAGTCTTTCAGTGGAGTTACTGAATGAAGTGGGTATGCGTAATGTTTCGCCTTCCACCAAAATGAAGGCACTTTCCACATCTCAGATGCAGATGGTAGAGATTGCCAAAGCTCTGTCCTATGACTCGGATATTATCATTATGGATGAGCCTACTTCTTCTATTACAGAAAGTGAAGTGGAAAATCTCTTTGGCATTATCAGAAAGCTGAAGTCGGAAGGAAGATGTATCGTATATATCAGCCATAAAATGTCTGAGCTTTTTGAGATCGGCGATGTGATTACTGTATTCCGTGACGGGCTCCATGTGGGAGATTATCCGGTGTCTGAAGTGGATGAACCAAAGCTGATCAAGCTGATGGTAGATCGTGATCTGACAGAAATTTATCCTGTGAAAAAGAATGTTCCCGGAGAGACAATACTGAAAGTGGAAAATCTGCAGCAGGAGGGTGTATTTGAAAATATATCCTTTGAAGCCAGAAGAGGGGAGATTCTGGGATTTGCAGGTCTGATGGGAGCAGGACGTACGGAGGTTATGAATGCTATCTTTGGCGTAACCAGGCTTACCGGCGGTACTATTACAGTAAATGGAAAAGTGATTCCAAAGCAGAGCCCTAAAATAATGAAACGGGCAGGTATGGGATATGTGACAGAAGACCGAAAAGGAAACGGACTGGTTCTCGGAATGGACGTGGGAGACAATATTATTCTTGCTTCGCTGGACCAGCTTTCTAATAGTTTTGGCTGTATCAACCACAGACAGGCCCGCGCAGACAGTGTGAAATATAAGGACATCCTGAATATTAAAACACCCTCTCTGGAGCAGAAGGCAGGCAACTTAAGCGGTGGTAACCAGCAGAAAATCGTTCTGGCGAAATGGCTGATGCAGAATCCGGATGTAATTGTGTTTGATGAGCCTACAAGAGGTATTGACGTAGGTGCAAAAACAGAAATTTACAAGCTGATTGCAAAGCTGGCGGAAGAAGGAAAAGCAATCATTTTTATTTCTTCAGAGATGCCGGAAATTCTCGGAATGTGCGACAGAATTATCATCATGAGCGGCGGAAGAATAAGCGGTGAAATCTCCGCGGCAGAAGCTTCTCAGGAAAAAATTCTGGAATACGCAGCGGCCGAATTGAGTTAGGAGGACGACATGGAAAATAGAAAATCAATCAAAGAAGTACTCAACAGTTTGACGCTGGTACTGATCATTCTTGGTCTGGGAGTTGTACTTAGCATTGCATCTCCGAACTTTTTAAAGACCACAAATATTTTGAATATCTTAAGACAGGTTTCTATTAACGGTATTCTTGCAATCGGAATGTCTCTTGTCTGTCTGACAGGCGGTATTGACCTTTCCGTTGGTTCCATTGTAGCTTTTGCAGGTATTCTTACGGCAGGTATGCTGAATAATACATCACTTCCCATATTTGTGATCGCACTTATTGCTGTGGCAGTGGGATGTATCATGGGGCTGATCAATGGTTATTTTGTTGCATACTGGGGAGCTCCGGCATTCGTTGTAACCCTGTCTATGCTGACGGTAGGACGTGGCCTCACATACATATATTGTGATGGAAAGCCTATTTCCAAGCTGCCGGCAGAATTTCTGGTAATCGGTAAAGGAAGCATCCTTGGTCTTCCTATTCCAACAATCGTTCTTTTGGTTGTATTCATCGTATTTTCGGTGATGCTGTCAAAGTTCAAACTTGGCCGTTATATCTATGCTGTAGGCGGCAACCCGCAGGCAGCTATGGTATCCGGTATTAATGTTAAAAAGATTCTTCTTCTGGTGTATATGTTCAGTGGAATGTGCTGTGGCGTTGCTGCGGTAGTACTGACAGCCCGTGTATCTGCAGGTCTTGCAACGGCAGGTGACGGCTATGAGCTGAATGCCATTGCAGCTACTGTAATCGGCGGAACAAGCCTTTCAGGAGGAACCGGTAAATTATGGGGAACACTTCTGGGCGCACTGCTTCTGGGCATGGTTAACACTGGTCTGGATCTTTTGAATGTAACATCTTATTATCAGCAGGTTGTTAGGGGATTAATTATATTAGGGGCGATATTAATTGATACCCGCAGAAACAAATAGTAACAAACACAAAAACAGCAAATGTATAAAAGGAGGATTTTTACAATGAAAAAAAGAATGATCACACTCTTAATGGCTTCTGCTATGGCTGTAACAACAATAGCGGCACCTGCGGCTGTACACGCTGAAGAAAAGAAAACCGTTGGTTATACCTATTATTACAGCTCCGAATTCATCACTCTGATGAATCAGGGCGTTGAGCAGAAATGTGAAGAGCTGGGATTAGATCTGGTTAGCCTTGATGCAGAAAACGATCCTGCAAACCAGATTACACAGGTTGAAAACCTGATCGGCCAGGGCGTTGATTGTCTGCTTGTTGCAGCAGTTGACTCTGACGCTATTGTTCCTGCACTGGATATGGCAAAAGAAGCAGGTATTCCCCTTGTTGCTGTAAATATGACTATTAATACAGACGAGGATTACTATTATTCAGGTCCGGACGATGTACTGGCAGGTGAGCTGGAAATGCAGAGTGCCATCGATGCAATCGGCGGTTCCGGCAAGATCTGTATCCTTGAAGGACCGATCGGCCAGTCCGCACAGATTGACCGTCTTGAAGGAAATGAGAACGTTCTGGCAGAAAACCCGGATATCGAAGTTCTGGCTGACCAGACAGCAAACTGGAGCAGAGAGGAAGCACAGTCCTTAGTTGAGAACTGGCTGCAGACATTTGATGATATTGATGCAATC
>JAXFBD010000121.1:0-18096 GCA_034118545.1 Blautia sp. | reverse complement strand
GTGTATGGTGTGGACGGTGAAGAGTTACCCCAGATAGAGGAGCATCCTGTTGCATTTGCAAGATACATTCTGTCACCGAATAACTGAGTAACCAGTTTTGCGTATGGTGTTTCACCACAACCTGCACAAGCTCCGGAGAACTCAAGCAGAGGCTGTTTGAACTGGCTTCCCTTAACAGTTGTCTCTTTGAATTTCTCGATAACGTCTTCCTTAACCGGAAGTTTTACTGCGTAATCAAAGTATTTCTGCATATCTGCGTTTGCTTCCAGGTTTTCCATAGCAAGGGCTTTTGCACCTTTCTTTCCTGGGCAGACATTAGCACAGGAGCCGCATCCTGTACAGTCAAGTGCAGATACAGCCATTGTGAATGTGTATTCTTTCATACCTGTCAGAGGAAGAGTCTTAAGTCCTTCCGGAGCATTTGCAACTTCTTCTTCTGTCATAGCGATCGGACGGATTACAGCGTGCGGGCAGACATATGCACATCTGTTACACTGGATACAGTTGTCCGGATTCCATACAGGAACGTTTACAGCGATACCACGTTTTTCGTATGCAGCAGCACCGGATGGTGTAGTACCATCTACGTAATCCTTGAATGCGGATACAGGCAGGGTGTTACCTTCCTGAGCATTAACTTTTGCCTGAATGTTGTTTACGAATGCAACAACATCGTCACGTCCTTCATCTGCATGACCCATTGTAAGGCCTTCATCTGCAGCATCTTTCCAGCTTTCCGGAACCTGGATCTCAACAACCTGTTTTGCACCGGCATCGATAGCTGCCCAGTTCTTCTGAACAACATCATCACCTTTACGTCCGTAAGTTGCCTTTGCAGCAGCTTTCATCAGGTCGATAGCCTGCTCTTCCGGAATGATTCCTGTAAGTTTGAAGAATGCGGACTGAAGAATTGTGTTGATACGTGTTGGTCCCATGCCGGTCTCAATACCGATCTTAACACCGTCGATTGTGTAGAATTTAATGTTGTGGTTAGCGATGAATGCTTTAACCTGTCCCGGAAGATGCTCTTCCAGACCTGCCATATCCCATGGGCAGTTCAGAAGGAATGTACCGCCGTCTACCAGCTCCTGAACCATATTGTATTTACGAACGTAGGATGGATTGTGGCATGCTACGAAGTCTGCTTTGTGGATCAGGTATGTAGATTTGATCGGTTTCTTACCGAAACGTAAGTGAGACATTGTAACACCGCCGGACTTCTTGGAGTCATAATCAAAGTAAGCCTGAGCGTACATGTCTGTGTTGTCACCAATGATCTTGATGGAGTTCTTGTTTGCACCTACAGTACCGTCTGCGCCAAGACCCCAGAATTTACAGTTGGTGGTTCCTTCCGGAGTTGTAACAAGCGGAGCGCCTGTTTCAAGGGAAAGATTTGTAACATCATCCACGATACCAAGTGTGAATTTCTGTTTTGTTTCATTCTCGTATACAGCAACGATCTGAGCAGGTGTTGTATCTTTGGAACCTAATCCGTAACGGCCTGTGAAGATCTTAACGCCATCAAATTTGCTGCCTTTGAGTGCTGCAACAACGTCAAGGTACAGTGGCTCGCCGAATGCACCAGGCTCTTTTGTTCTGTCAAGAACAGTGATCTGTTTAACTGTTTCCGGAATTGCGGAAATAAGTGCTTCTGCAGAGAATGGTCTGTAAAGGCGAACTTTAACAACACCAACTTTTTTGCCTGCTGCTGTTAAGTAATCGATGGTCTCTTCGATTGTATCGTTAACAGAGCCCATAGCTACGATTACATGCTCAGCATCTTCTGCACCATAGTAGTTGAACAGTTTGTAATTTGTTCCGATTTTAGCGTTTACTTTATCCATGTATTCCTGTACTACTGCCGGAAGAGCATCGTAGTATGGGTTACATGCTTCTCTTGCCTGGAAGAAGATATCCGGGTTCTGAGCAGAACCTCTCTGGCATGGATGATTCGGGTTCAGTGCATGATTACGGAACTCAGCAATTGCATCCATATCTGCCATATCTTTCAGATCTTCATAATCCCATGTTTCAATTTTCTGAATTTCGTGAGAAGTACGGAAACCATCGAAGAAGTTGATGAACGGAACTTTACCTTTGATTGCTGCAAGATGTGCAACAGGTGTTAAGTCCATAACTTCCTGTACGGAAGACTCACAGAGCATTGCACAGCCAGTCTGACGACATGCCATAACGTCAGAGTGGTCACCGAAAATGGAAAGTGCATGTGATGCAAGTGCACGGGCGGATACGTTAATAACGCCCGGTAACTGCTCACCGGCAATTTTGTAAAGATTCGGGATCATCAGTAACAGACCCTGAGAAGCGGTATATGTGGTGGTTAAAGCACCAGCTGCCAGAGATCCGTGTACTGCACCTGCAGCACCAGCCTCGGACTGCATTTCAGTAACCTGAACTTCCTGTCCGAAGATGTTCTTTCTTCCCTGGGTTGCCCACTCATCAGTAGCTTCAGCCATAACAGATGAAGGGGTGATCGGGTAAATTGCAGCTACATCAGAGTAAGCGTAAGATGCATGAGCGGCTGCATGATTACCATCCATGGTTTTCATCTTTCTTGCCATAGTTTAAATTCCTCCTTAAAGGTGTGATGAAAAATATTTCTAGACTACATATTGTGTGTGTCTAAAATTCCAATTAGAATTATAGCATATATATATTATGTTGTCCAATTTGTTTACGTATTTTTTTCAAAACAAAATGGGATTTTTTGCGATTTTTGGGGGCCATATTATGCCTCTTTCATTTTCTCCATGATCTCCTCGCATATCCGGCGTGTACTCTTCTTATCTGTTGCCACACAGAAGTCGGCAGCTGCCTTATATTTGGGAGTTCTTTTTTCCAGAAGTGTGCGAATGTATTCCACATTCATATTGCCCTCCAAAAGGGGTCTGTTATGGCAATCCTTCACTCTTTCGTATACTGTTTCCGGCTCGGCACAAAGCCATACGATCCTTCCGTTTTTTTTCATAATTTCCACATTGCATTCCCTCATTGCAGTCCCGCCTCCGCAGGAAACCACAGTACTGCTCTGAAGAGACAGGCGCTTCAGAAGATCTGTTTCCAGCTTTCTGAAATACTCTTCTCCCTTCTCTTCAAAAATCCGGGAAATGGTCATACCCTGCTCCTGCTGAATCTGTTCATCCATCTCCACCTGATTCATTTGATAATTCCTGCAGAGATACTCTGCCACTGTACTTTTACCGGCTCCCATAAAACCGATCAGATATATATTCCGGCTGTTCATGCCTCTTCTCCTCTTTCTTCCTATTATAATGCATCATCACGATCACGTTGCTGTGAATAATACTTACAATTATAACAATTTTAGATTTTTTTGTAAATTACCAGTTTACGATAGAATAAAAATCAGCTATACTAAGGAAGTTGATATACTAAGTTAACATGAAATATATAATAAAAAGGACGAGGTATTCTATGATTGCAGCAAACAACATTACTTTGCGCGTTGGAAAAAAAGCGCTCTTTGAAGATGTAAACATTAAATTTACCGAAGGTAACTGTTACGGCCTGATCGGTGCCAACGGTGCCGGAAAATCCACTTTTCTTAAAATCCTGTCCGGTCAGCTTGATTCCACCAAAGGTAACGTGGTGATCACACCGGGGCAGCGCCTTTCCTTCCTCCAGCAGGATCACTTTAAATACGATGCATATCCTGTTCTGGATACGGTTATTATGGGAAATGCCCGCCTTTATGAAATAATGAAGGAAAAAGATGCCATCTATGCAAAAGAGGACTTCACAGATGAAGACGGTATCCGCGCCAGTGAGCTGGAAGGTGAATTCGCAGAAATGAACGGCTGGGAGGCAGAATCCGATGCCGCAACATTATTAAACGGTCTGGGTGTTGATACAGAGCTTCATTACACACAGATGTCCGAGCTTAACGGAAGCCTCAAGGTGAAAGTCCTTCTTGCACAGGCACTGTTCGGCAATCCTGACATCCTGCTTCTGGACGAACCTACCAACCATCTGGATCTGCCTGCCATTGAATGGCTGGAGGAATTCCTGATCAACTTTAACAACACGGTTATCGTTGTATCTCATGACCGTTACTTCTTAAATAAAGTCTGCACTCACACTGCTGACATTGATTATGGCAAAATTCAGCTTTATGCCGGTAACTATGATTTCTGGTATGAATCCAGCCAGCTTCTGATCAAACAGATGAAAGAAGCCAACAAGAAAAAGGAAGAAAAAATCAAGGAGCTGCAGGAATTTATTTCCCGCTTCAGTGCCAATGCTTCCAAATCCAAACAGGCTACTTCCCGTAAGCGTGCCCTGGAAAAAATTCAGCTGGATGAAATGCGTCCATCCAGCCGTAAATATCCATATATCGATTTCCGTCCCAACCGTGAAATCGGAAACGAAGTCCTTATGGTGGAAAATCTTTCCAAAACCATTGACGGCGTAAAGGTTCTTGACAATATTTCCTTCACCCTGGGACACAACGATAAAGTTGCATTTGTAGGCTCCAACGAGCTGGCTATCACCACCTTTTTCAAAATCCTCATGGGAGAAATGGAACCGGATGAAGGAAAATATAAATGGGGCGTTACAACCTCTCAGGCATATTTTCCAAAGGATAATTCTCATGAATTCGATAATGACCTGACTATTACCGACTGGCTGACACAGTATTCCGAGATAAAGGATGCCACTTATGTAAGAGGCTTCCTTGGCAGAATGCTTTTCCCGGGAGAAGACGGTGTAAAACGCGTCCGTGTCCTTTCCGGAGGTGAAAAAGTCCGCTGCATGTTATCCAAGATGATGATTTCCGGCGCCAATATCCTTATACTGGATGAGCCTACCAACCATCTGGATATGGAATCCATCACCGCACTGAACAATGGGCTGATCAAGTTCCCCGGAGTAATTCTTTTTACCTCTCACGACCATCAGTTTGTTCAGACTACTGCAAACCGTATTATGGAAATCCTTCCAAACGGAACTCTCATTGATAAGATCACTACCTACGACGATTATCTGGCCAGCGATGAAATGGCTAAGAAACGTCACGTATATCAGGTCAACGAAGCAGACGCAAACGATAACTAAAAGATAAAGAAGGGCTGTCACATAATTCACGCAGCATAGTTCTGCACGAAATTATGTAACAGCCCATTTTTTAATTGTCATTTAAATGTCAGGCAAAAGCGCCTGATATCTTATTTGGATACTACGATTTTAAAGTAATCTGATGGATAGAAGAATGTAATGGTTCCGGATGTGACTTTAAACTTGCAGTTGGTGTTTATAGCCTTGGTCCAGCTTGTCATCACATATCCTGTAGTGCTGTATTTGGTATCGTAATTCCGTTTCTGATTAATGATACGTTTTCCGTTGGTATATGCTCTGTATCTGTACTGAGTGGAACCAAATCCAAACCAGTCACAGGTCTTGGCACCGGAAACATATCTCTTTGCTTCTGAGCCTCTCTTTGCGGCAAGAACAATGGGCATATCCACGTTTCCGGCTGTTCTTCGGAAGCTGATGGTCTTTCCGGCCGCAACCGTTACACCTTTAAAAGTTGCATGCTTGGTGGACATTTTTCCGAAGGTGAGAAGCTTGCTTCCGGCAGATTCGGTAACGTAATCGATCTGAACCTTAACCTGCCCCTTAAGAACACGAACACAGGCGATCATTCCGTTATTTGCACCGGCTGTACTTTTGATATAAGATGCCGCATTATTAGTTCTGCTGGCAGAAATGGTACAATTCTTCACTGCAAGAGCGCTGCTCTTTTTGGTGGTGGAATTGTAGCTTGCAAGAACCATATCATACCGTGCATCTGATGTCAGCTTCGTAACAGTGAATTTGTACTTTGTAATCTTATTGGCACTGATGTTTTTATTCATCACATGATAGCATTCTCCGGCAGACATTACCTTGAACTGCCCCTTTGTTGCAGCCGAAACCGGAACAGCAAGCATCATAAGCATCACTCCGGTAATCAGGCCAAGTATCCACTTTTTCATCTGATGTCCTTTTTTCATTGTCATTCTAACCTTCCTTTACATAGTGATATCAGCGAGTTTTCCTCCGGTCGCTTCCAGCAGTGCATTCAGGGGAACCTTAAGTGTAAGGCCGATCCGGCCGCCGCTTATATAGATCTCACTGAACTCTGCCGCAGAAGAATCAAAAACAGTGGGATACTGTTTCTTCATGCCAAGGGGACTGCAGCCGCCGCGCACATACCCTGTGACTCTGGTAATGTCTTTGACATGGATCATATCTACCGTCTTCTCTCCTACTGCCTTCGCCGCTTCCTTCCGGTTAACCTCTTTTTCGATGGGAACCACAAATACATAAAAAGCGCCGCTTTTGCCTTCCATTACAAGCGTTTTAAAGGACTGTTCATAGGGAGCGCCTGTAATATCTGCGCTGTGGATTCCGTCAATAAACTCATCACACTCATAGCTGAGTGTTTCGTATCTGACTTTCTTTCTGTCCAGCATGCGCATAGCATTGGTCTTTGCTTCCTTTGCCATTTTTATTCCTTCTTTCTGTCTGTCTATTTTACGTCTTTTTTGCACGCTTTACAAGAGGTTTCTTTCTGCTTTTCTTATTCTATCATATACAGACTGTTATTTTGTAACACGTGCTTTTTTTCCTGTCAGGAGTAATATGCGATTTTTTTCAGTTCTTCGCAGGTTGTGATCCCTTTCTCGACAAGGTCCTGCGCACTTTCAAAAAGGCTTCGCATTCCCTGATGCTCCCGGGCATATTCCATAATATCCTCTGTGGAAGCTTTTGCAGAAATCATTTTTCTGATTTCATTATCCATTGCAAGAACTTCATGGACCGCGATTCGCCCTGAATACCCGGTATGTGAACACAGCCTGCATCCCTTTGCATGACGTACTTTCTTTATTTCTTTCTTTAAAAGAGCTTTTTCGTCGTCTGCAGGCTCCTCCCATACACCACAGTGGGGACATACCTTTCTTACAAGACGCTGAGCCACCACTCCGGAGAGAGAACTGGAAATAAGATAAGGCTCCATGCCCATATCCACAAGACGAACAACGGCTGATGCCGCATTATTGGTATGAAGGGTGGATAAGACCAGATGCCCGGTAATCGCCGCCCTGATGGAAGTGCGGGCAGTTTCCGGATCCCTGGTTTCCCCCACCATGATCACATCCGGATCCTGTCTCAGCAGGGCACGTAGTCCCAGGTCAAAGGTCAGTCCCGCCTGCTGATTCACCTGCATCTGATTCACCCGGCCTATATTTTTTTCCACCGGATCCTCGATGGTGGAAATGTTAAGCTGACGCTTTGCCATTTCCTCAAGAACCATATACAAAGTAGTTGTTTTTCCCGAACCGGTAGGACCTGTAAGATAAATAATTCCGTAAGGCGCACTTAAAATCCTGGAAAACTGCCGGTAAATCTCCTGATTCATTCCATAAGTATTACAGTAATCAATGGCTGCCGTATTAGACAAAATACGAAGCACCGCTTTTTCTCCAAACACGGTGGGAACCAGAGATACACGGATATTTACAAGGGTATCCCCCACACGCAGCCTGCAATGGCCATCCTGAGGAAGCCGTCTCTCAGCAATGTCCAGCTCGGAAATGATTTTGATCCGGGCAATGAGAGATGCATGAACCGCCTTCTGCAGAGTAACGTAATCCTGGATCACACCGTCAATGCGCATCCTCACCAGAGTATTCTTTTCATAAGGCTCAATGTGAATATCACTGGCATTTGTATTATACGCCCGCTGGATCAGGCTGTTCAGAAGGTTAATAACAGGTGCGTCACCGTCACCTTCCACTTCCATCTCCTCTATCGCAGGTGTTGTTGTTTTATTGGCCGCTCTTGCTGCTTTTTTTGCTGCAACTTCTGAATAATAATACTCAATGGCATTATTAAGCAGCTCTTTTTCCGCAAGAAAAATCTGCAGTTCCATGCCTGTTGTCTGGCGCACATCCTCCAGTCCATAGAAATTCAGAGGATCATTGGTAACCACTTTCAGTACGGTGTGATCATCACTTTCTCCCACAGCCATAATTTTGTAATGCTCGGAAAGATTTCTGGGGATTTTCTCCACAGCCGCCATATCCACATGTATGGAAGAAAGAGACACATGCTCCAGTCCCAGCCGCAGTGCAAGGGCTTCCAGCATCTGGCTTTCCGTAATAAATCCCATATCGATCATCACGTCCCCCAGACGTTTTCCTTTATTTTCTTTCTGATATTCCAAAGCCTGGGTAAGCTGTGCCGCAGTAATAATACCGCTTTCCACCAGCACTTCACCTATTCGGATATTCTTCATTTGGCTCCTCCCACACTTTCTTTATCGCACATGTATAAATACATATCCAGATCAAGCTGCCGTATTCCTTCCTGCGAAGTGGAAGAAAAGGCATAGCTGTTTACATGAATTCCCGGACAATCCTGATAAATGGAGTCCAAAACGTCACGCAGCTGCTCCATGGTTCCCTGAATACAGAAATTGATTTTTGCCCCGCAGACCATTTTTTCTGATACAGAATCCTCCTGGCTTTCTGTGCCCGAAGCAGGCTGAGAAACTCCTGTTTTGCCGTTTTCCTGCTCTTCGTTAAGATAGGATTTCAGCAAAAGCGCTTTTTCATTTTCCATTTCTATATTAAGGCTCACCGCCTCAGCCTGTTTTTCCTGCAAAATGCCATTGAGCATTCTGTCAATCTCCTGGCTGCTCATAATGTGATAAAAATCTTCCGAGACCTCTTCCCAGTTCCCGCTCAAAGTCTCATACTGCCCCTGCAAAGAAGAGTATAAAGAAATAGCCGATTCCACACTGGCACTGGAAGCATCTGCCTGTGAGATCTGTTCCTGAAGCCGGGTTCCTTTTTCCCATGCAGGAATGATCCCGAATCTGAGAAAACCGGTAACGATCAGAAAAACAGCAAGAAAAACAAGCAGCTTTTTATCTCTTTGTGTAATTGTCAATTCCAATCCTGCCACCTACTTTCCTGCCGTCTGGGCCAAATATCCTGTTAATTGTATCTTATAAGCTGACTGATCTCCCATATTCTGAAGCTGATACCCGGAATAGGAAAGCTCCCGGAACATTCCGGTTTCTTCCAGAGCATCAATATAGGGGCTGATGTCATCTACCCGGGCTGCGTACGCAACGATGGAAAGGCTTCCCGTATCAGCCTGATATCCCTTTATCTGCACAGATACCAGACCTTCTGCCGCATCCTCCACAGCTTCCAGTACAGAGGTATCCGCTTTCGGATAAGATTTTCTTGCATCATTCAGGTCACTGATCTGAGCCAAAAGTGCAGACAGTGTATTTACTCTGGAAGACAGATTCCTGGATTCTTCCATCCCCATCACTGCCGCCTGACTGTTCTGAAGGTCCAAAAGGCCTGTCAGCTTTGTTTCATAAAAAGAATTCCGTATGAGAAATGCCGCCAGAATCCCCCCCATAACCAGAAAAGCGGCAGCGGGAGGAAGAAGGTATTTCCACAGCTCCCCCTTTTCTTTTCCGCCTTTTTTCAGAGAAGGAAATCCATCAGCCAGATTCATGGTCTCTTTTGCGGCCATCAGACCGGATATGGGGGAAACATAATCACTGAAGCTGCTGCCTTCCGGCATGGACACAAAGCCTCCCTCCAGCTGAGATACCTGCAGATTCATTTCAAGATGACTGATACTGTCTTTACAGTACTCCTGCTCCTTTTGTGTCAGTCCCGCCAGATACACGTCTGTGATCTTTTGAGAAATCTTCTGACTCATGGCAAACTGGAGAATCCCGCTGACACTCTTTGCCAGTTCTGCCCCCAGCTCATCTGTATCTCTGCTGCAAAAAAGCCTTGTTCTGCTGGAATAGGTATATGTACCTTCCACACAGAGAATACTTCGCAGATCTGCTCCCTCCACCAGCTGTATGATACAGGTTTTGCCCCTGACCGCACCGGCATTCTCCAGCATGGAAATTACAGAACATCGGCTTGGGCAAACAGATGACACGGTAATGCCGCACTCCCGAAACAGCCTGATAAAGGATTCCACCATGTCCCTCTCCGCCATAGACGCAAGAAGACGTACCATTCCTCTGGAGGAATCTCTTTCCATGATCTGACAGTCATATACCATCGGTTCCCCGCTCTCCGGTGCAGAAAATTCATTGACAACATACCTGCGAAGCTTCTGTCTGCTCATAACCGGCGCCTTTATACTTTTCATGGAAAAACGTGTGGATGCCACAACAAGGGCAACATCTTTGACAGGAAAGCTTTCCTTTTGCCAGATTTCCTTCAGACGCTCCTTTAGGTCGTTCTCATTTGTGATCACACCGTTAATCAGACATTCTGCAGGGAGCTCATAACGTCCGGCCCTCTGAACACGAATGCTTTTTCCGGTGGTTTTACCCGCCACCACACGAATATAATCATTGGATAAAAAAACTGATGTGCTCATATTTCTCCTTTCACTGTATCAGTAGGACGACAATGTTTCTATGGCATTATAAGAGCCGTAAATCGGCATGATAACTGCCAGCATTATAAATCCCACGATCACAGCCATCACCACAATCAATACAGGTTCAAGAAATGTTGTCAGCCTTGCCACTGCCATTTCTGCTTCATAATCCAGTGTATCTGCAGAAGCCTCCAGCATATCACCCAGACTTCCTGTCTGCTCTCCGATCATAACAGAGGAAGACAGCTTTTTCACAAATCCGTCCACCTTACGAAGGGATTCCGCCAGTGTCTCTCCGGCACGGACACCGGAAATCACCTGATCAAACTGGCTGTCTATATAATGATTTCCCACAATCTTTCTTGAGATCTGCAGAGCCTGTACAATGGGAAGCCCTGAAGCGTATAATGAACTTAAGCTTCTTGCAAATCTTGCGGTATAAATAACCTTCATAAGCCTTCCCACCACAGGCAGATGTATTTTGATATAATCCATTCCCACCTTCATAGCAGGAATGTTCATAATAAATATTCCCGCAAATATCAGTACAATCAATACCACCAGCAGAACAGGCCAGTCCCCCGTCACGAAATCCACAATGGCATATAAAATTCTGGTAGGAAGAGGCAAGACTTCCATCTGTGCAAAAAGCTCTTCAAAACGGGGAAGGACAAAGGTCAGCAAAAATGTGACAACCGTCACCAGCAGCACACAAAGAATAGCCGGATAAACCATGGCATTAGATACCTTTGTATTAAGCTTATGCTCTTTTTCATAATGCTCTCCCATCCGCAGGGCTGTTTTTGCCAGTTCCCCGCTGGCTTCCGAAGAACGGAACATTTCGATCATAAGCGGCGGAAAAACATCTCCCTGAAGCTTCATCGCTTCAGACAGGGAATTTCCCTGCCTGATCTGTGTCAGCACATCCTGAAAAACAGCTCTGTAAGCCGGTTTCAGTGATTCCTCTTCCAGAACGATTCCCATAGCCCGAACCAGCGGAACTCCTGCTTTCAGAAGCATTCCAAGCTGCCTTGAAAAATCCGCCAGATCCTTTGCCTTCATTCTTCTTGTCCTGCCTTTTTTTTCTGCGGGATGGCAGGAAACAAGATACAGATTCTCTTCTTTCAGACGCCGGTGCAGCGCTGCCTCGTCGGCTGCCTCCATGGTTCCCGTTACATTTTTTCCATCCTCTGTTTTTGCTTTATATCGATAAGCTGCCAAAAAAAGCACCTCCTGTATTTTCCCTGAACTGTTTTATGCTGACAGGCCCAAAAGCTTCAGATACCATCGCAGAATCTCTTCCCCGTACAGCCCTCCTATGGTCATTCCCATACATAAAAACGGTCCGAAAGGAAACTGCGTTTTTTTATTTACACCTTTTACCGCTAATAAATATATCCCATAAATTCCACCCAGAAGTACTGCAATAAAAAAGGACACCACAATCCTTTCTGCACCCATAAAAAAGCCTCCGGCTGCCATCAGCTTCACATCCCCCAGCCCGAAGGCTCCGGTGATCATCCATGTGATGATCAGCATGGGAAGGCTTACACATACCACTCCTGTCAGATGACTTATCCAGCTCACCGGATATCCGGAATATCCCAGGACTCCCAGACGGACAAAAGCCAATACGATAATCAACAGATGACACCTGTCCGGGATCTCCATGGTTTTCCAGTCATGCACAGCCGCCCATGCAAGTACGGCAAAAAAGCATATCCATAAAAGAATCAGCTTCATTAAACTCAGTCCTTTATATTATCATTATAAGAACGGATACAGCGGGAAGCCGAAAGCGACGTACCGCTGCCGTTTTTCAGTTTCAGTTCCACCTTAACAATATTCAGGCCATTTTTGTTTTCCAGCCTGGAAAATGTGATATCATCCACCCGAAACCCCTCACAGACCGGAAAACTCTCCGCTGTGAACCGGGCATCACTATCCTTTGAAATTTTGTCCTGAACCTCGTCCAGGAACATCTCTGCCACTACCTGTCCCTGAGACAGTGCCTTTGTTTTTGAAGAGATCCTGATGGACAAAGTCAGCAGCGTAGTCGCAAGAACCATGATCAGCCCGATCAGCGCAAAAACCACGATCAGCTCCACCAGGGTATATCCCTTCCTGCCATCGGGTGTTTTTCTGATTTTGAAACCTTTCATTCCTGCTCCTTTCTACTCTCCAAAGGTAAAAATGGTATAGCCGCTTTCTGCTTTATATTCGTAAACATTTCCCTTTACAGAAAAGCTGTCCCCGCTTTCTTTATCTGTAAGCGTAAAGGTCAGAGTTTCGTTCTCCCGGGATGGAAACATATTTTCTCCCGGATATTCTTCTGAAGTATAGTACTCCTCCATCGCTTCTGATAACGCATGATTCAGAGAAATCGTTTTGCCCACTGATTTACTGGCTGCCAGAAGTGCCGCAGCAAACAGCTGGATCCCAAGCATCAGGACAGCAAAAGCAGTAATCACAGAAACAATGGAGCTTCCTCTTTTTCTGTTATTCATATAATCTCTCCTTTGGACCACTGCCAGATCCAGCCTCCTGCGCCGTCGGAAACCACTGACAGCCTGTGGCAGGCCGTCACCGTCTGAGTTTCTCTGCCCTTTGAACAGGAGACGGAAACCACAAGCCTCGTACCGGCTTGCTCATAAGCTTTTCCTCCGGACAGACCCTCCTGCTCCGGATTTTCCGACAGCATCTGCCTGAGCAGTTCCATATCCGCCTGCCAGTAAAAAGCCGCCTCCATCTGGTATCCGTCACTCTGAAGCAATTCTTCAACGGATTCTCCCCCGGAAGTAATTTCGTACCGCCTGATTATTCTGTCTGGTATTTCCTCCTGCGACAGATCCGCCCCTTCCCAGTAAGCTGCGCTCTGTCCGGTTATCTCCTTACGCAGATAATACTGAATGGAGCCCGAAGTATCTCCTGCTTGCATACCGGCAGCCTGCTGTGCCGCCATAGAATCCTGTATCTGTTCCGATAACAGCTGTTGGAAAGATTCTGCCATCACCCGGCACCTGGAAGCCGTCAGCTGTCTGCCTGAATTGCCCAGTGCTCCGGAAGCTGCAAGAAGGAGGGAAAGACTTAAGGCAATGAGAATGGACATCACACAGATTACCACGATCATGGCATATCCCTGGGAAGCGCTCCGTCCGTTACTATTTTTCATATGATTCCACCTGCACTTTTCTTCTCATCTCTGAAACGATATCCAAGCCCCAGTTCATAACATCTTTCGTAATTCCTGTTTTTTGCTGCAACGGAAAACGCTCCCCCGGGCGGATTTTCCTCCTCCACAAAATAAGCATCTCCGTCTGCATAAAAAACGGCATATACGAGAGCCTGCTCCGGATCCAGTTCCACCCGGACAGCCGCATTCCATATACTGTCATCATACACATAATCAGAGAGAAAGTCATATAGAAGACCGCCGTCGCCATCAGGCTTACCGCTCATCAGCGCCTGATAATCCTCACCTGTAAATTCAAGAGCATAAAGCTCACTTCCTGCATCAGACGCGGCCTCTCCCACCGGCACACCACATTGACGTACCCTGTGGGCAAAATCCGTCAGTGTTCCTCCGGCCTTCCTGTGTGTCAGAGCCGCCTGAGATGCAAGGTAGAGTGTTCCTGCGTATTCACAGTTTTTCTGAAACCTGGCTTTATGACCGTATCGTTCCACCATTCCCGCCCCGAGAGACAGAAGAATGGACAAAAGCGCCATAACGGTCACCAGCTCCACCAGAGTAAAACCGCCCTTTTTATTCTTTTTCGTCCCATGTCTGTACATTTTTATCTCCCGTCTTTACCCTGTCCTTTCCGTGGCTTTCACATAAAAGGTATTCCTGCCCTTCCTGAATGATCACTTTATATAATTCTCCCTGAGGACAGCAGGCCGGATTTTTCAGCAGAAACTCCCCCATCTCCATTCGGGGATCCATGATCCTGGCGCTTTCAAAGGACAAAAGCACATTCTTACGGTTCATATCACATTCTCTGTCCTTTGATTTTTCCAGATAACCGAAAAAAGACGGGGCTGCCGCGGCTGCCATCACAGATATGACAGCCAGCACCACGACCAGCTCCACCAGAGTCATTCCTTCTTTTTTTGATTTTTTTACAGAGATATGATTATTCTTCATCTTCCTCATCTGCCTGTGCGCGGCGGCGCTGTCTGCGAAGCCTGCGCTGTTCTTCCCATTCACGGTCCCGTTCCATCATTTCTTCCAGATATTCATCCACATCCTGTATTTCCGGAAGATCATCCTTTTCCTTCACGGATTCCTCATAATCCTCCTCGTCCTCATCATCCTCACTCTGTCTGTTGATGGTAAACTGAATGAGCATTCCCAGAATTGCAAAAGCCACGATCATGGCCACCCCGATGGGAAGCTGGGGAAGATTGCCCAGCTGTGCCAGAGAATATCCGGATAAAACGCCTCCCAGAAGACTGGTACCCACGATCAGCACACCTTTTACATAACGCATGGCCAGTACGCCAAGTCCCACTCCAATAAGGATACAGAGAAAAAATATAAAGGATGTTGTGGGATGGAGAATATAAATTCCCAGTGCCATCCCTATTCCGGCTCCGATCACAAAAATGCCGACTTTATATATCAAAAAAGCAAGAAGTGCCAGAAGAATGCCTCCTGCCAGAACTGCCGCTATATACATAAACTGCTCTGTAACTCCGGTGGTATAAGCTGCTGCAAAGCCTGCCACGCCGCCCAGAATGAATCCAAAGAGCATCATCCAGAACCGGAGCAGACGGTAACCCAAAATACAGTTCAGAATACCGAAAACAAGCAGGATACCATAACCTGCCATGGCTCCCAGACTCTGCGGATCCATATACTGTACCCTCTGGATTATATTTGTCAATCGCCATAAAATATCTGTCATACTGCCTCCTT
Organism: Blautia sp.; assembly: GCA_034118545.1. Lineage (GTDB taxonomy): Bacteria > Bacillota > Clostridia > Lachnospirales > Lachnospiraceae > Blautia_A. The sequence continues at coordinate 2,717 of JAXFBD010000121.1, read as the reverse complement.
AAACGTCAAAACATATAATAAATGGTCTTCAGGTTCTCCAGAACACCGTAATGATATTCCACCTGATTCAGCCCGTACATCTGCATATAATAACGTGCCACATCCTGAACAGCATCTCCGTCGATCCACTGGCTCCTTGCCTGATCAAAGGCATCCTGATCACTGAATTTGAAGCGTACGACCGCTGCCCCGTTGTTCAGACGCATGACACAGTAGTCATAAATGGTCTGCCAGTCGTAGTAATCAAAGCATCCCTGATTAAGCACATAGAAATTCATGTCCACCGAGGTACATTCCGGAACCGGAAACTCATCAGATGGTGTGTATGTGATCTCATACTCCCAGGGGAAGGGACAAAGGTAATCATATATGGTGGTTTTGTGTTCAGCCAGCTGCACGGCATCTCCCTCCAGGAATTCCGGCTGGTCTCCGTTTGTGGCATCCACGTAATAATACTGTCCGTCAAGCAGGCAGATATTCCACGCATGTCCGTCATCACTTCCCTGGGCGCTTCCTTCCACATAAATACACGGAACATCAAGACGCTCCAGCAGATACTGAACCGCACCTGCATAGCCGGCACAGACTGCCTCTTTTTTCCAGAAAACGCCTGCTATGTTCTGGTCATGCTCCGATGCTTTATATTCTGCACTGTCAATAATATATGTATATACAGTTTTTGCCTTCTCATAATCAGAAGCATCCGCGCCAAGCTGTGCCTGTACTTCTTCAAAAGCAGTTTCCATGGACTGCCGGATCTGCTCCACTTCCTCATCAGTATAAGTATATCCCGGGGAAAACAGACAGTAATCTTCACCCCGGTAGGTGGTCTTATAAACCTTTTCCCGGTTGTGCACCCAGAAAAGCTCCGGGTGATCCTTCAAAAGTGCATGGTAGGTTAAGTCCACTCTGCTGTCATCTGCCAGAGTAAGATAAAACTCCTCCTGGCGGTTTCGGATTCCCTCCAGCATCTCCCGGTAACAGCGCTTCTGTTCTTCATCCAGAAGCTGGAAATAGTATTCCTGATGCCCTTCATCTGTGGCGGCAACCTCCTGCTGACGAAGCAGCTTCACTTCCTTTGGATCACTCCAGGAAAGTCCCGCTTCCAGAATCAGTGCAGCCACCAGAACTGTCCCTGTATACCGAAGAAACCTTTTATGTCTCATCCGGTTCTCCTTTCTGCTTTTGTTTCTCTCATTATATCGGAATTATACACTTAATGCAAACCCTGTCATCCCAGTTCCTGAATTCTTTTTAAAATCCTGCCTGTATTCTCTCTGAAAAGAAGTTCCCGGTTATAACGGTAATAGCGTTCACATTCATACTGCTGTAAAAATGCCATTGCATAAATACTGGAGTTAAGCTCCGTAATAAAGACAACCAGTTCCTGCCCGTCTGCAAAAGCAGCCTCCATAAAATCAAAGGCATACTCCAGCATGGCAGCCGCTGTATCAAATCCTGTGTCGTAAGTCTGTTTTTTCAGCCCGAAGCACTGTTTCAGACAGGCAAATGCCATTTGGGCATCCTGAATACCTGTTTTTTTCATTTGCTGAAGATATTTTTCCAGCGTATCACGTACACCTCTGCAGGTATAATCCTGCTCCCGGGTAAGCAGCCCTGCTTTTCTCTTCTGCATATAATCTACCGTATACCGGTTCAGTGCATCCTGAAGATACAAAAGGGGATGAATCCCAAAGCCTCCGGACAACGCCTCTCTCACCTCCAGAAGTATTTCATAGATATCCTGCAGTTCCTGTTCCATAAAATACAGTTCTCTAAAGGCCGTATTGAGCCTGGAAAGCAAGATTCCCGTCACTCCCAGACGTTCATCAAAGGATGCATGAGCAGCCTTTTTGACCAGAACTTCATCAATGTGTCCTGAAAGGACCCGATCGATCTGATAATCTGTGCGGTATTTATAGAACAGTTCCAGATAATTTGCAAAATCTCTGGCAATCTGAGGATGCTGGATATACTGGACCACAACATCACGATCCACCGGTTTCTTAAGCTTTTCATATACCTTTAACAGCCTGGACAGATCCTCCCAGCCTCTGGGCGTGGCAAAGCATTTTCCATCCACTGTACTTTCCATTCTGTAAAAATTCCTGGGACGTGTATTCAGATAAGAAATAACTGCCGCATGAACTCCTGCTGTATAGGCATACTCTTTCCATGCCTCAAAATCCGGTTCCACATCGATTTTTTTGACACGGTCCATTGTCACAACATCAAATTCCCGTACTGATTTGTTATATTCCGGCGGATTTCCCGCTGCAACGATCAGCCAGCCTCTGGGCACCTCATGGCTTCCGAAGGTTTTGCACTGAAGAAACTGCAGCATGGCCGGAGCAAGCGTCTCTGATACGCAGTTAATCTCATCAATAAAAAGAATTCCTTCCTTAAGTCCTGTTTTTTCCATTTCATTATAAACAGAGGCAATGATCTCACTCATGGTGTATTCTGTTACCGGGCGGTTCTGCCCTGCGTATTCTTTTTTGGAAATGAAAGGAAGCCCGATGGCACTCTGCCGGGTATGATGGGTGATCGTATAGGATACCAGTCCTATGCGGCATTCCCGGGCAATCTGCTCCATAATCTGTGTCTTTCCGATTCCCGGTGCTCCCATAAGAAGGACAGGGCGCTGTGCCGTCACGGGAATCTCATATTCTCCATATTGATTCTTAAGCAGATATGCCTGTATGGTATTCTTTATT
>JAXFBD010000120.1:0-2021 GCA_034118545.1 Blautia sp. | reverse complement strand
AATCCGGCCTTTTCCAGACGCTGCTTTGTCTTTGCCGACTCGATCGGATCCACATCCAACGCATAAATATGACCTTTTCCATCCAGTTTTTCCAGCATTGCCTTTGTATGTCCGCCGTATCCCAAAGTGGCATCCAGTCCCTGCTGCCCTGGCTGAATATCCAGAAAATCAAGTATCTCTTTCACCATGATAGAGATATGCATTCCTGCCGGAGTACTTCCTTTTCGAATTACTTTTTCAATCGTTTCCGCATATTTTTCCGGCTGATGCTCTTTATATTTCTCTCTGAAATTTCTCGGATGTGTACCCGAGTATCGTGGTCTTCTTTTATGTGTCTGCTCCATGCTTACTGGCTCCCGTCTGCGGTCTCTGCTTCTGTCTGCCCGGAGACATCTGTTCCTGTCATACTTCCGGTCAGCATACTTAACATTTCTTCCGGCATTCCTGCTGCGGACAGATTCTCCATAATTGCATCCAGTGTAATTGTGGATGTATATTCTGCTGCCTCCTGCTCATCCAGCATATTGCAGGTATTTTCCAGCGTATCAAAATCAGGAATTTTCACACCTTCACCTACATCTGCAGTCAGACGCAGTTCTCCAAGAGATGCTCCCTGGCTCAAAAGATTTAAGGAAATATCTCCGGAAGTGCCTTCGGATTTGAGATCTGCTGTAACAGCATATCCGCTAAGTAAATCATAGCTTTCTCCAGCCATACCCGGAAGAACGGATAAAACATAAGATGCATTCCATTCGCCTTCGCTCATGGATTTGATATCATAATCGTTAACCTGTATCTTAATTCCTTCTGCCCCATCAACGGATGCAACATACTCTCCGCTTAACATCTCATCCTTAATCTCACCGTTTCCGGTAAGGGAAAACTCACTGCCGCCGGAAGAAACTTCCAGTTTCATTGCAAAATTCTCTCCGTCTTTTGGCATCTGGTAAGTAAGTAACGGATCATCCGTATCTTCTTCATGATGAAGTCCCAGCTGACGTCCTACAACTTTTCCATTCTCATCTACCCACAGCTTTGAGAAGAAATAGCTGTCATCATCATTTACTTCTGTCTGGGCTTCCACACTGGAAAGAATGGCATCCACTGCTCCCTGATACGCCGCATAAAATTCTTCCGGATCTTCCTCGGTTTCACCCCATTTCAGGAGTATATCCTTAATATTCACATCATCACGTGCTTCAGCAAGAGCATCCTGCATCACCTGAAGCATTTCCTTCTCGGAAAGAATTCCCTCATAAACTGTGCATTCCTGTGAAATATCGCCTGCCGTAACAGTTTCTGTTCCTGTAACTCCTTCTTTGGCATTGTCCACAAGAATAGAGGTGTATGTGGTCAGAAGTTCTTCCAAAGCCTTTGCATCCGGAAGATATCTCTCCATGTTCAGAACCATATTCATGGATTTCACCATATTTTCCACCTGCTCAAGACCGCCCGTACTATAGGAACTGCTGTAATCATCCTCGGAATATTCTGCTGCCTCCTCGGCTGCTTCCTCTGCCATCTCCGCCGCTTCCTCAATGTTCATTTTAATATAAGAATCAGAGATTTCCGGGATTTTCATATAAAGGTCAGATGTTTCTACATCCATGTAATATTCAACAGAACAGATTTTCTGATCATTTAAATACACATCCAGCAATTCAGCCATTGCACCTTCGTCCATGGTTACTTTTACTTTTATATCCGCATTTTTCATCCATGATACGTCCATTTGGGCAAGGCTTCCTATCATGACACGTCCGGCATCCGTAAGTTCCAAAGAAAATACGCCATCTGAACCCTTCAGCGCATCCATCTGCATGTCAAGACTTTTTCCATATACTGCTGCAAAGTCTTTAATCCCTTCCGCCAATACAGTTTTTTCTGTTTCCTGATAAGAATCTGCTGCCCAGACACCGGTACAGCCTGCAGTTATTCCCATCACAGCCGCTGTCAAAACCGCTGTCACTTTTTTTCTTTTCATCCTGCTACCTCCTTTATGATATACAGATTTTCGTGTA
>JAXFBD010000119.1:0-2426 GCA_034118545.1 Blautia sp. | reverse complement strand
GCTCCCACTTCGTGAAAATGTACCTCTTCCATGGGCACACCATGAGCCTGAGCCTCTGCCTGGGCCAGAATATCAAAAATCTTCCGGGCAAGCTGCTTTGCACGCTCTGTCATATCCGCTTCTGCAATAATCTGATATATTTCTTTCAGGCCGCGATGCTCATGGACATGATGGTATTCCTCTTTACGGATGTGAGCATGACCGTGGTGGTGTTCCTCTCCATGGAGATATTCCATATCATGATCATGATTCTCATGAGCCTTATCCAGTACCACATCAAAATCGCATGCTTTGATTCCTGACTTATTTACGTGACTGATTTTAATGGAAAATCCCGACACCCTCAGGCTTTTCAGTGCCTTATCCAATACCGCCCTGTCTGCTCCCAGATCCAGAAGTGCCGCTGCCGTCATATCTCCGCTGATTCCTGAATAGCATTCCAAATATAGTGTTTTTCCCATTTTATTTAATCCTTTTCTGATATTTATTCTCCCTGCGCCAGTCTGTTGATCTGTGTTGCCAGATACCCTGCTCCATATCCGTTATCAATATTTACAACCGCAATCCCGTTTGCACAGGAATTGATCATTGTCAGCAGTGCAGACAATCCCTGGAAATTCGCACCGTATCCCACGGAAGTGGGAACAGCGATCACCGGTCTGCTCACAAGCCCACCCATCACACTGGCCAGTGCACCTTCCATTCCTGCCACCGCAACAACACAGTTGGCACTCTGGATTACATCCAGCCTGGAAAAAAGCCTGTGCATTCCGCTGACACCCACATCAAAAATCCGCTCCACGTTGGAGCCAAAATATTCTGCCGTCTGGGCTGCTTCCTCCGCTACGGGAATATCTGCTGTACCCGCTGTACAGACCGCGATCTTTCCAATTCTCTTTTTCTCTTTTTTTTCAATTTTTATGATCCGTGAAATGGGATCATACTGAACCTGTGGAAAATGCTCCCGGATCAGTTCATACTGTTCCTGAGATGCACGAGTTCCAAAAACCTCTCCTTCATCCTTGTAAAGGCGTCCAAAAATGCGCAGCAGATGCTCATCTGCCTTTCCGCTGCAGTAAATCACTTCCGCAAAACCTGTACGCTCTTTTCGGCTGCTGTCCAGCTTTGCACACCCCATCTCTTCATATCCGGCAGATTTGATCAGATCCTTTGCACTGTCAATAGAAACTCTTCCTGCCTTAACCCCTTCCAGTATCTCTTCTATAGTCATTCAAATTCTCCTCACCGATACTAATTTGTATTTCATAATGAATCTGCTTAATAATATACAATAATTCCCGGGGTTTTTCAACGCAAAAAAGGGACAGCGTTTGCATAGATTCATGCAACTACTGCCCTTTTTTTGAAACACTGTTCTTTTTTGGAACAATACCTTAGATTCCCAACGCAATCTCCATCATCTTATTAAAGGATGTCTGACGTGCCTCAGCAGAAATCGCCTCTTCTCTGTAAATATGATCGGAAATGGTCAGGATTCCCAGTGCCTGTTTTCCGGCTCTTGCCGCATTCATATACAGGCCGGCACATTCCATTTCCGCACAGAGAACGCCCATTTTTTTCCATGCATCGGATACTGCCGGATTGTCGTTGTAGAATACGTCGGAAGAAACCACGTTTCCCACTCTGACCGGTGTTCCCTGCTCTTTTGCCACCTCAACTGCTCTTGCTACAAGCTCATAGCTTGCAAGAGGAGCAAAGCTTCCCGGCAGACAGTACTGGCTTCCATAATTGGAATCGGTGCTTGCACCCATGGCAATAATAACATCCATCACATTTACATCATCCTGAAGGGCACCTGCGGAACCAATGCGAATGATCTGATCCACATCATAGAAATTGTAAAGCTCATAGCTGTAAATTCCGATGGATGGCATTCCCATTCCGCTGGCCATAACAGACACTTCCCTGCCCTTATAGGTACCGGTATAGCCAAGTACGTTACGAACCGTATTAAAGCATACAGGGTTTTCCAGATATGTTTCTGCGATAAATTTTGCACGCAGCGGGTCTCCCGGCATTAAGACCTTTTTGGCTATATCTCCTTTTTTTGCATTGTTGTGTGGTGTTGGAATACAAGACATACTCATTACCTCCTAGAAATTTTATGTTAAATAGTTTAATACGCAACCTGTGCCTTTCCCTTTCCTCTTTCAAGAAGTGCTTTCTGCAGACGAGTCGTTTCTGCCAGAAGGGCTTCCACATCCATTATCAGCTTTCCGTCATACTTCAGGAATTCGCCGCCTGCCATGGTATATTTTACATTCTGGCTGTTGCTGCTGTACAGAATACTTGAAATCGGATTATAAAACGGGAAGGTATCCGGCTGATGAAGATCCCAGATGACAAGATCCGCCGGTGCCTGTTCCTTCAGACAACCTGTTCCAAAGGAAAGTGCCTGATGCCCG
>JAXFBD010000118.1:0-12757 GCA_034118545.1 Blautia sp. | reverse complement strand
GGCCACTTCTATGGCATGCCGGATAGCACGTTCAACTCTGCTGGGTGTTGTCTGATGCTTTTTGGCAATGGTCGGATAAAGGATTTTCGTAATGGAATTCAGCATTTCCATATCGTTAACCGACAGGATGATGGCATCCCGGAGATATTGATATCCTTTTATATGTGCCGGTACACCTATCTCATGAATGATATTCGTCACATCTGTTTCCAGGCTGTTCCGCGGAAAAATCCCGCCGTCCTCCCCTGCCATCTGCCTGCTGATCTCCCTGACCCGCTTCTCACCGAAACGTCTTGTATGTTTGATCCGGTTCAGGAGCATCTGATTGTCAAAGGGCTTCAGCATATAATAATCTGCACCAAGATTAAAGGCGTCCTCTGTGATCCGTTCCTGTCCCACTGCATATACTACGATAAATGAAGGAATTTTTTTCAGATCTTCACTGTGAGAACAACGTTCCATAACTGACAGTCCGTCAACCTTTGGCATAATTATGTCAAGAACCACCACATCAGGCTCCTTCTGCCTGATAATATTACAGATTTCTTCTCCATTGTGTGCTTTTCCGACCAGTTCAAGGTCTTTATCTTCTTCGATCATACGACCAAGTATTTCCACCATTTTCTCATTATCGTCTGCAATTGCCACATTTAATTTTTCCATGAGGCCCGCCTCCTCCTTACTTCCTCGTTGATGTCCTTGTTTCTCCTTCATGTCAAAAGTATTATAGAGGAACGACGTTGGCAAAATCAAGCCGAAAGTGGCGACTGGGTCCCACTTTCGTACGCTCTTTTTTGACATCAGATTCCTTTTTTTCCCTGTATTCTTCAGCTTTTGGCGGATTATGTTTTTTTATTTCAGCAGTTTATGCCGGCACTTTTCTCCAGCATATTTTCTATAAAAATGCCATAGCCTGAAGTGGAGTCCTGTACAAATACGTGGGTAACGGCACCTATCAGTTTCCCATTCTGAATAATGGGACTCCCCGACATTCCCTGCACAATCCCGCCTGTTTTCTCAATAAGCTGCTCATCTGTGACCTGAATAACAAAACTTTTATTATTGTCTTTATGATTCATGTCAATTTTTGTAATCTGTGCATCAAATTTCGACACCTGATTTTCCACTGTCACCAGAATTTCTGCCGGCCCGATTTCCACCTCCTGCTTATATCCAATGGGATACTCCTCCAGAAAAAGACTGGTTTCTGTTCCATCATTCAATGTTCCGTAAATGCCCTCTTCTGTATTCTGCTCAATACTGCCTATAATATTGGAGGCATCATACCGGATCAGTCCTGTCAGCTCCCCGGGATTTCCTTTGCTCCCTTTTTTTACTCCCAGAATCTGTGCTTTGTACAGACGGCCATCCTGAATGCTCATCAGATTCCCTGTATCTGTATCACTTATTCCGTGTCCCAGCGCCCCAAAGCTTCCATCCTCTTTCACATAAGTTAATGTGCCGATCCCCTGAGTATCATCACGCACCCATATTCCAAGCCTGTATTTACCCTGCTGATCTTTTACCGGCGTAACCGAAACGGGAATCAGCTCTTCGTCCCTCCACACTTCCAGACATACCTTATTTCCATCAGCCTTTTCCAGACTGTCAATTAATTCCTGCTTGCCCGAAATCTGCCTGTCATTGAGGGAAACGATGTAATCTCCGGGCTGTACAATGTTTTTTGCCGGTTCTGACGTAAAACCCGATTCCGATAAAATTTCCCCCGTGTCAATTACCAGAACTCCTTTTGTCTCCATATAAATTCCAACGGTACTCCCACTTACCCGCAGTGTCTGCCTTTTTGTGGGACATACTTTTATTTCCTTAAATGGTATTGTCCCGAACAGGCTGCAGGAAAGCCGATAGGTTCCTTTTCCGGATGCGGGAATCGTACTGTCAAATTCCAGCCCCGGAAAATCCAGCAGACCTGTCACCTCCCGGGATGTATCTTTATCCACATAAATCTGATCCGGCACTTTCCTGTCCAACCAACGCCAGGACAGCCAGCCCATCAGTGCCAGATCCAGTATCAGGCCGCACAGAACAAGCTGTCGGTAACGTTTCTTCCTGTCCATCTCATCACATCCTTCGCCACATATTTATCAACCAAAAAAGACAAGTAATCCATTTGAAAAAGAGAGGCTATCCATCAGGATAATCCTCTCTTAGTATGCGGCAAATATATTATTTCAGTCTTGAAGTTTTATGTACCTGTGCCAATTGTTTCATCTCCCTGGCATTTTCCAGAACAGCCGGGGTAATCTGTGCACCGCCAAGAAGCCTTGCAAGCTCCCGGATGGAATCCTCACCTTCCAGAAGATGAATCTGCGTAGTCGTTTCTTTTCCATCAATGTTCTTTTCGATTTCAAAATGTGTATCTGCCATGGCAGCTATCTGCGGAAGATGGGTAATACAGAGAACCTGCCTGGCATTTCCGATCACAGCCATTTTTTCGGAGACCTTCTGCGCCGTCCGTCCGCTGATTCCCGTGTCAATTTCATCAAAGATAAGAGTCTCTATCTGATCCCTGTCTGCCAGTATAGCCTTAATTGCCAGCATGATTCGTGAAAGCTCTCCTCCGGAAACGATTTTTCCCAGAGGCTTTCTGCTTTCTCCCGGATTTGTGGAAATTTCGTATTCAATTTCATCAAACCCTTTTGCTGTAAATCCCTTTCTCCGACGAAAAGAAATTCCGAAAGACACATCCAGAAAGTTCAGATCCTTCAGGCCGTTTATAATCTCCTGTTCCAGCTGTCTGCTATATTCTTTCCGGATATGAGACAATGTATCCGATTCTGCTTCCAGATTTTTTTCTGCTGTTTTCAGCTCTTTTTGGAGAGTACGGAGATTTTCATCATATTTTTTCAGTTTTTCCAGTTTTTTCCTTTGCTGCTGCTGATAGGAAAGTATCTGTTCAATCTGCTGCCCGTATTTTGCCTTCAGTCCATTGATCAGATTTAATCTCTGCTCTGTTTCATAAAAAATTTCTTCGTCAAAAGTAAGGTTATCCAGATAAGATGAAAGCTCTCTGTTAAAATCATTCAGCAGACCGTCTATTTCTCCGATGGTCTGTTCCAGGGGCAAAAGATCCTCATCAAAAGCAGTCACCCGGAAAATCTCCCGGACCGCATTTCCCACCATCTCTCCTGCTCCCATCTGCCCATAGCCGGTAAATCCATGAATCTGGGTAAGCGTATCCACAATACTGCGGGCATTGCTCAGTTTACGGAAGGTTTTTTCCAGTTCCTCATCTTCACCGGGAACCAGACCGGCTTTTTCAATTTCTCCGATTTCATACTCCAGAAAAGCCATCTCCCGATTACGCTTCTCCTCATCCATATCCATAGCTTTCAGATCACTTTTGCATTTCTGATATGCATGGTAAGCAGCCTGTACTTTTTCCAGAGCCGGACTGATTTTTTCTTTTCCGTAAGCATCCAGGATCTCCAGCTGCCTGTCAGGATAGAGCAGAGACTGATGCTCATGCTGCCCGTGAATATCAAGAAGACAGGAAGCCACTGCTTTCAGCTGCGTTACGGTACTTGTCTCTCCGTTGATTTTGCTTACGCTTCTTCCATCTGTAATTTTCCTCGATAAAAGGATCTGTCCGTCTTCCGGAAAAATCCCCAGAGCTCCCAGAGATTCTTCCGCCTTTTTATTTTCAATCTCAAACAGAAGTTCCACAAGTGCAAAAGAAGCATTATCACGAATCAGATTTTTTGACGGCTTTCCGCCAAGGATCAACTGCATTGACCCCAGCAGAATCGATTTTCCTGCTCCTGTCTCACCGGTGAGAATATTCAGTCCCGGACCAAAATCCATTTCCGCTTCTTCTATCAGTGCAAGGTTTTTTACGTGTAGATGAACTAACATAAATCCTCCTATTTCCGGATCAGTATACTGCGAAGTTTGTCTGCCACGGTCTCTGCCTGAACAGAATCCCTTGCTGCACACATGATGGTATCGTCTCCGGCAATACATCCCAGAATCTCCGGCCATTTCAGATCATCCAATGCCGCAGCAACACCCATTGCCATTCCGGGCACTGTATGGATAACCACCAGATTCTGCCCTACATCAAGAGAAATCAGAGCATCCTGAAGAACTCTGGTGTATTTGTCTCCCAGCATTCCCGCACCATCCTGCAATATGGCATAGCGTGATTTTCCGTTTGCTCCGGCTACCTTCATCATTTTCAGCGCTCGGATATCCCGGGACACTGTAGCCTGGGTTACCTTAAAGCCTGCCTCATTTAATCTGGCAGCCAGTTCCTCCTGTGTATCAATATCATATTTCTGTATCAGTTCTTTAATCTTCTCGTGTCTTGCAACTTTCACGTCCCAACCTCCTAGCTGTTTCGCATCTTCTGGCGCAGAACCTCCACAAAGCTGAGCTGATTCAGCTTCAGGATTTTTGCACTGACAGAAGCTTTTTTTATCACAATACGATCCCCTGTGACAATAGGTATCACCGTATCTCCGTCAAAAGAAGCCAGACCTTTTTCACAGTCTCTGTGACGTCCCTCTCCAAGTTCCACCGTAATCACATCTTCAGCCGGAAAAACAATACTTCTGGCATTCAGTGTGTGAGGGGCAATCGGCGACATGATCATCATAGACGCGCTGGGAGATACCAGCGGACCTCCCACTGAAAGGCTGTAGCCGGTGGATCCGGTGGGTGTGGAAATAATAATTCCGTCTGCATTATAGGAATTTAAATATACATTATTTACGTAATTCTTAAACCGCACCACTCTCAACGGACCCTCTCTGGCAATCACTATATCATTCAGGGCAATATCGCTGCCTATGATCTCATCTTTCCGGTATACAGTACCTGTAAGCATCATCCGCTTTTCCAGTTCGTAATCACCCTGCATCAGACGGTCCAGGGCAGGATATACCGACTGCTTATCCACTTCAGCCAGAAATCCAAGATTTCCCAGATTGATTCCAAGCAGAGGAAGATTGGTATGTACCACATCTCTTGCTGCCTGAAGCAATGTCCCATCGCCTCCGAGGACGATAATACACTGTGCCTCAGGCGGAATCAGATCCGGATTTGTATAATGAAAAGGACCGTCCTGCTTCTGCAGTGCATGCTGTACCTGACAGTTCATCCCGTGTTTTTTCAGATAACTGACGATCTTATCTGTCATGAGCAGATCTCTGTCCTTTTCACTGTTTGTAATAATATAAAAATTATTCATCTTCATAGTTTAATCAAGCTCTCCGTGCGCTTCTTTTACCACCTGCGCCACCATATCTCCAACAGAATCTGTCAATACCGATCCTTCAGGACGTTTCTTCAGATGAAGAAGATATTCAATATTTCCCTCCGGTCCTTTAATAGGTGAAAAAGACAGATGGCAGGGCTGCAGTGCAATGCTGACGGCATAATCTCTCACCTTTTCGATCACTTCACGATGAACTGCAGGATCACGGACAACGCCCTTCTTACCCACCTTTTCTCTTCCCGCCTCAAACTGCGGCTTGATCAGACATACGATTTCTCCGCTGTCTGTCAGAAGGCCTCTCACAGGAAGAAGCACTTTTGTCAGAGAGATAAAGGAAACATCAATGGATGCAAAATCTGCTGGCTCCTGAATATTTTCCGGAAGCACATACCGGATGTTTGTTTTTTCCATACAGACTACCCTGGGGTCATTACGAAGCTTCCAGTCAAGCTGACCATATCCCACATCTATGGAATACACTTTTACTGCTCCGTTTTGCAGCATACAGTCTGTAAAACCGCCGGTAGATGCCCCCACATCCATACAGACCTTATTTTCCAGTGACAGCTCAAATCCCTGCATTGCCTTTTCCAGCTTCAATCCGCCTCGGCTCACATAAGGAAGCGTATTTCCCCGAACCTCAATATTAACCGTTTCTGCAAACATGGATCCGGCCTTATCCTCTTTCTGTCCGTCCACATACACATCGCCGGCCATTATATATGCTTTTGCCTTTTCCCTGGACGGTGCAAGCGCCCGTTCCACCAGCATAATATCCAATCTTTTCTTCATAATGTCCCAGTCCTTGTTTCTTCTATTGCCTGGCAGATCGCCTCCGGTGAAAGACCGATATGGATTCTCTGTTTTGCAGTTTCTCCCTGTTCCACAAAACGATCCCAGATAGCTATGGGCAGCACTCTCGTTCCCGGGTGACATGCCTCCATATACGCTGAAATATGCTCCCCGTAGCCGCCGCTTTTCATGTTCTCCTCCACAGTCACAAAAAGGCTGTGATTTTTTGCAAGCCTGTCCAGAAGCTTTGTGTCGAGAGGTTTTATAAACCGCACATTCACAAATGTGGGATTCATTCCCCGCCTTTTCAGGTTTTCACACACCTTCTCACAGACAGCCGTCATACTTCCCGCTGCCAGAACAGCAATCTCCTGCCCTTCATATATCACTTCACTTTTCCCGTGCTCCACCGGTGTCTGATACTCTGCCAGACCCTGATATGCAGTCCCCTTTGGATAGCGTATTGCACAGGGGCCCTGCCAGGAAACTGCGAATTCCATCATTTTTTCCAGCTCCCAGCCGTTCTTTGGTGCCATAACCGTTATGTTTGGTATCATGGAAAGATAAGAATAATCAAAACAGCCATTATGGGTCTCCCCGTCTGCCCCCACCAGACCTGCACGGTCAATGGCAAAGATCACATGAAGATTCTGCATACAGACATCATGAATGATCTGGTCCACTGCACGTTGAAGAAAAGAAGAATATACTGCCACGACAGGCAGCATCCCTCCCAGTGACAGACCTGCTGCAAAGCTGACTGCATGCTCCTCTGCAATTCCCACATCAAAAAAACGTTCCGGAAATTCCGCTGCAAAGCTTTTCAGACCGGTTCCTTCCGGCATGGCAGCCGTAATAGCGGCAAGCCTTGGATGTTTTTTTCCAAGCTTTACCATTGTCTGTGAAAATACATCTGTATACGATACAGCAGATGAAAAAGCCAGGGCTTTGCCTGTTTCAATGCAAAACGGCCCCGTTCCGTGAAAACGGTCCGGATGGCTGCTGGCGGGTTCATAGCCCCGGCCCTTTTGTGTCAGAACATGCACTACCACCGGGCCTTCCACCCGTTTTGCTTCATTAAAAAGCTTCATCATCTGACGCATATTGTGACCGTCCACCGGTCCCAGATAAGTAAGACCCATATCTTCAAAAAGCATTCCGGGGATAATCAGCTGTTTTATGCTGCTTTTTGTCCTGCGCACAGTATCTACCACAGCAGTCCCCACTCTGGGGATCTTTTTCAGAGATTTAGTCACTCCCAGCTTAAAGCCTGTATAAGCCTCCGCGGTACGCAGAGCACTCAGATAAGTTGACATTCCGCCAACATTTTTTGAAATAGACATATTATTATCATTTATGATAATAATGAAATTCGTCTCAAGCTCTGCCGCATTATTCAAAGCTTCATATGCCATACCTCCGGTCAGGGCACCGTCTCCGATCACAGAAACCACGTGGTGCTTCTGTCCCAGAAGGTCTCTTGCCCGGACATATCCCAGACCGGCTGAGATGGAATTGGAGCTATGCCCTGCATCAAATGCATCACAGTCACTTTCCTTTCTCTTGGGAAAGCCGCTTAATCCGCCTTCCTGCCGAAGCTGCCCGAACTGTTCCCGACGGCCGGTGAGTATTTTATGTGTATAGGCCTGATGGCCCACATCCCAAATCAGTTTATCCTCCGGAAAATTCAGTACATTGTGAAGTGCCAGTGTCAACTCCACCACACCAAGATTAGATGCCAGATGGCCGCCTGTGCGGCTCACGGATTCGATTAAAAATTCACGGATTTCCTCTGCCAGCTTCGGAAAATCTTCCAGGGCAATCTTATGAATATCATTTGGCTTATTAATCTTTTCCAGAATCATTTGTATCCTTCCTCTATTTCCTCCGGCTGACCAGCTGACGTACCAGCAGACAAAGGAATTCATTTTTCTTTTCCACACTCTCAAGAATGGATATTGCCTCTTCTGACAGATCTGACACCTGTTTTGCAGCATTTTCCAGTCCCATGAGAGTAACATAAGTTACTTTATGATTTTTTTCATCACTGTGGACGGGTTTTCCCAATTCCTCCGCAGTGCTTGTCACATCCAGAATGTCATCCTGTATCTGGAATGCCATACCTATATTTTTTGCCGCCTGCTCCATTTTACAGATTTCTTCATCTGAAGCCCCTGCCAGAACCGCTCCGCACATCATGGCAGCTTCAATAAGCGCAGAGGTTTTGTTTTCATATATATAATCCAGCAATTCTTTATTCAGCGGCCGACCGTCGTTTTCCACATCCACACTCTGTCCGCCCAGCATTCCGTAAATACCGGTTTTTCCTGCCATAATACGGCAGGCTCTGATAACCGGAGCCGGATCTTCCGTCAGTTCAAAGGCCCCAAGCATGACTTCATAGGCGTAATTCAAAAGAGCGTCACCGCTCAATACCCCCATAGCCTCTCCATATACCTTATGGGTTGTAAGACGTCCTCTCCGGTAATCATCATTGTCAATGGCCGGCAGGTCATCATGAATCAGGGAATGGGTATGTATCATTTCCATGGCTGCCATAAATGGCTCAATGGTCTTCTCCGTTCCCCCGAAAAGGCGAAAGGTTTCCAGCATCAAAATGGGGCGGAGACGTTTTCCCCCCGCCAGCATACTGTAATTTACAGCCTCTGCCATAGTTCTGGCAAAGCCTTCCTCCTTCGGCAGATATTTTCTGATCAGCGATTCCGCAATTTCTGTTCTGTTCCTGATTTCTTCTTTAAAATTCACTTAAACTACCATCCTCATTCAGCAACTGCATCTTTTTCTCAACAGTGTCAAGCTTATTATTACAATATTTCAGAAGCTCCATTCCTTTTTTATATAACAAAAATGATTCCTCCAGAGAGGTTTCTCTGTCCTCAAGCTTCTGTGCCAGCAAATCCAACTCTTTAAACGCATCCTCGATGGTTTTCTCCGGTATTTCCTCCCGCTGTAATTCATCAGTCATGTTTCCATCTCTCCTTCCGTCCGCCTGTTACCTCGGCCGTGATCATTCCGTCTGTCACCGCAATCTCTATGGAATCTCCCGGTCTGACCTGCGAAACACTGCTTATATTCTTTCCATTGCCATCTGAAATATAGGCATAACCCTGATTCAGTTTTCGCAATGGAGAAAGGCCTTCAAAACGTTCCAGATAAATTTTCAGTCTGTGACGCTCTTCCTGGAGCTTCTGCTTAAACTGTTGATAAAACAGATCTTCCACCTGGATCAGATAATTGCGCTTTTCCCGCAGCTGGCTTTCCGGGCTCAGATACTGCAGTTTAATTTCAAACTGTCTAAGAACCTCCCGGGACAGATCCAGCTTTCCCCACATGGCACGCTGCAGCCTCTCACTGCCGGATGCCAGCGTTTCAATAACAGCTCTGTAATCATCCACTGCCAGCTCTGCCGCAGCAGACGGCGTTGGTGCCCGCAGATCTGCCACAAAATCAGCTATGGTAAAATCAGTCTCATGACCTACTGCCGAAATAACCGGCGTACGGCATTCAAAAATCGCCCTTGCAACGATTTCTTCGTTAAAAGCCCATAAATCCTCAATGGAACCGCCGCCGCGGCCTACAATGATCACATCCACACCAGCTTCATCCAGCATATGGATTCCCTGCACAATACTCTGTGGCGCGCCCTCTCCCTGAACCAGAGCGGGATACAGAATAATCTGCAGATACGGGTTTCTTCTCCCTGCAATATTGCGGATATCCTGAATGGCCGCTCCCGTAGGAGCCGTTACCACTCCCAGGCGTCTGATAAATCTTGGAATCGGCTGCTTATATTCCTGGGCAAACATACCCATCTCTTCCAGTTCCTGTTTCAGCGCAAGAAAACGCTCATACAGCGCACCGGCGCCCTCCAGAGTGATTTCTCTGGCATAAAACTGATATTTGCCGTCCCGCTCATACACCTCAACAGAACCACCTGCAATAACCCTGTCTCCGTCCTTCATCCGAAATGCAAGTCCACGTCTGCTTCCGGCGAACATAATACAATTTAAAGTTCCGGTTTCATCCTTAAGGGAGAAGTAGATATGACCGCTTGTATGGTATTTACAGTTGGACACTTCTCCTTTTACGTATATCTTCTGCAGAAAAAAATCCTGTGCAAACATATTTTTGATATAGCGGTTTACCTGTCCCACAGAATACGCTTTTTTCATTTCTCTGCTGTCTCCGCTTCTCTGGCGATCTTACCCAGAATTCCGTTTACAAAAGATCCCGATGTCTCCCCGCCAAAGCGCTTTGCCAGCTCCACTGCCTCATTGATGGCCACTCCCACAGGTACTTCCTCATCATATTTCAGTTCATATACTGCCAGGCGCAGTGCATTCAGATCCACTCTGCTCATGCGCTTTGTTTTCCATCCTTTGCTTGTTTCATTGAGAATATCGTCGATTTCGTCAAGATGCTCCCGGACGCTGCGGTATTTTGCAAGCATATATTCCTGTTCCTGTTCTTTTAATTCTTCCAGACCGTCAAAATAAAGGGAAAGCTGTTCCGGCATTTCTTCCGGCGAATTAAATTCTGTCATAAAAAGCAGTTTGAAAATGTGCTCCCTCTGTTCTCTTCTGCGCATAGTTTCCTCCTATATAGAAAAAAGGAAAGAATTACTTTCCTTTTTCGTTCTCCATATCTACGCTGGCAATGTGTATATTCACATCTGCCACCTCAAGGCCTGTCATATTTTCGATTGCGGATTTTACTCTTTCCTGAACAGCTTTGCTGGTCTCCAGGATATTTTTTCCGTATTCAATATTCAGGCTTAAATCAACGGTAACTACATTCTCCAGAACGGTTACCTTAACTCCCTTTGACAGGTTTTTTCTTCCAAGCTTACTTACAAGTTCGTTTGTAATATTTCCTGCCATAGAAGCAACACCCTCTACCTCGGTAGCAGCCAGCCCGGCTACGATCGCAACTACATCATCTGCAATATGAACCTCGCCAACGCCGCCTAAATCCTGTATCTTATAGGTAATCCTTTTTTCTGCCATTCTAAAACCTCCCTGCAGGCCGTAATATTATTCTGCCGTACCGCCTCCGGCACGGTCTTTTTCTTATTGGATATTATACCAAATGCCCCTGAAAATTAAAAGGGTTATTTACTGAATTCTGTTAAGATTAGATTGGGGTTCCTGTCCATAGTCATGCCCACACTCCAGGGATTTACGAACAGAAGAAGGGGATTTCCTTTCAGATCTGTTACCTTCTTCATATCAGAAGTGCCGCTGATTTTGGACACATCCACCTCATCCTTGTTGGCGATCCAGCGGATATGCTCGTAGGGAAGATTTTCCAGACGGATATCCACATTATATTCATTTTCCAGCCGATATTTCAGAACATCAAACTGAAGTACACCTACCACACCCACAATAATCTCTTCCATTCCGGTGTTAAATTCCTGAAAAATCTGAATAGCACCCTCCTGGGCAATCTGATTGATTCCCTTGACAAACTGCTTTCTCTTCATGGTATCCAGCTGGCGTACTCTTGCAAAATGTTCCGGTGCAAAAGTGGGAATCCCTTCAAAAGCAAATTTCTTTCCGGGTGCACAGATGGTATCTCCAATGGAGAATAAGCCCGGATCAAAGACACCGATAATATCTCCGGCATATGCCTCATCCACCACATGACGTGATTCTGCCATCATCTGCTGGGGCTGGAGTAAACGCATCTTTTTGTCTCCCTGTACATGATATACTTCACTGGATGCATCAAATTTGCCGGAACAGATTCGCATAAATGCAATTCTGTCTCTGTGAGCTTTGTTCATATTTGCCTGGATCTTAAATACAAAAGCAGAAAAACTGTCTTCCATGGGATCCACAGGACCGGCATCTGACATTCTTGGAAGAGGAGATGTTGTCATGGCAAGAAAATGCTTCAGGAATGTTTCCACGCCGAAATTGGTCAGCGCAGAACCAAAAAACACCGGTGTCAGTTCTCCTTTGCTTACCAGCTCCTGATCAAAATCTGCACTTGCCCCGTCAAGAAGCTCTATTTCCTCCTCCAAAAGCTCTTTCTGCTCCGGATCCATCACTTCATCTGCATGGGGATCGTTTATATCTATTTCTTCAATAATACCTTCCTTTGTACCCTTCTGGGTATCAGAGAAAGTCATGATCTTACGGGTATTCCGATCATAAACACCGCGGAACTTCTTACCGGACCCAATGGGCCAGTTGATGGGACATGTGGCAATTCCAAGTTCCTTTTCTATTTCATCAAGAAGGTCAAAGGTATCATTGGCATCCCTGTCCATTTTATTGATAAATGTAAAAATGGGGATATGGCGCATTACACATACCTTGAACAGCTTTCTTGTCTGCGCCTCCACGCCTTTTGATCCGTCAATGACCATTACCGCAGAGTCAGCGGCCATCAGAGTTCGATAGGTATCTTCCGAGAAATCCTGATGTCCCGGCGTATCCAGAATGTTTATACAGTATCCGTCATAATGGAACTGCAGAACAGATGACGTTACGGAAATACCTCTCTCTTTTTCGATCTCCATCCAGTCAGACACTGCATGGCGGGCCGTAGCCTTTCCTTTTACACTTCCGGCAAGATTAATGGCTCCGCCATACAGCAGAAACTTCTCGGTTAATGTAGTTTTACCGGCATCCGGATGTGAAATAATGGCAAAAGTTTTGCGTTTGTTAACAATTTGTTCTGGCATATTTTCCTCTA
>JAXFBD010000117.1:0-41231 GCA_034118545.1 Blautia sp. | reverse complement strand
GGAATCATGCAGGCACCGACTCTGGTCATCACAGATGGGGAACATATGAAGAAATATGTGAACGCATCCAATATTCAAAAATACGTGGATGAAGAATTAGAATAGAATTAATTATGCAAATAAAAGGGGACGCCGTGTCAGGCGTCCTCTATTTTTAGGCTTGTGTAGATGTTAGAGGTGCGGGAGGCAGAAGGATTGAAAATAATCCGTACGCTGCTTCCGGTAAGCAGCCCTCCGGTGGAAGAGTTTGCAGCAGTGTCTGTAGTACAGGTTATCGATGCGCCGTCCGGTGTCTGGATGGTGATAGTGTTGGCTGTGGAGCCGATGATCGTGCCGGATACGGAATAAGTGAGGTGGCTTTCACGGATTCCATCCGGGTTATCTCCGATTACAGAGAGAAGTGTCACACCTTCCAGAGTATTGGGCTGCAGTTCTCCGGTGTAGTAAACAGTAATATAAGACCCAGGTGCTGTTCCTCCTGAAAAATAGCAGGGAATGGCGGAAATATCCAGATCCAGTGCTGTGTCTGCACCTTCCGGCATCACATGAAGTATATGTAAAGATAAATTCTGGACAACAGCGCGGAACTGTTTTACGGCATCTGCAGGTTCCTGACCATCTGGAGATGGCTGGGGTGTAGGCGTTGGCTGGGGTGCGGAAAAAGGTTCTGTATCGGAGATACTTAGTACTTTAAGATGACTGGCGTTTAAGGTGGCGGAATCTTCGGACTGAGGATATTTTCCCTTAAAATGAAGATACACTGAATTCCCGGCTTTGACTCCGGCCTGATAATATTGCTGGGTTCCTGTGATAGGGTATGTAGCGGTATGCTTGTCATCAGAGATCAGGGTGATAGTGTTGGGGGTAAGATTCTGAATCTGCCCATGAACCACCTGATCTTCCAGTGTGTTCTTTTTATGAAATTCGTCTACAACTTTAAGAGCCTTTACCATGCTTGTGTCCGTGTCGGAAAGCTGGCCTTCGTAAATCACACTGATCTCATCACCAGTGATCATACCTTCCTGACACTCTAAAGTGGCCTGGGAAACATCGAATACATAGTTGTTTTCTCCGGATGAAACGGTAAGGGAAGTTCCGTTGAAATCCTGCAGTGTTCCTTTGAGTTCATCCATATATACCCTTTCTTTGGGCAAAGCGGTACTTTCGGAGACCGTCTCCTTTTTAAGTATATAACGATCCAGCAGATCTCCAAGGCTGCAGCCCTGGAAAATAAGGCCGATTCCCAGACAAATGCAGACAACAGAAAGTTTTTTCATTTCTTTATATATCCTCCGATAATGGGATGTTACTGGCGGTTTTTACGGCGGTAACATGGAATTTATGTATCAGTGTCCACATTATACCAAAAATATGTTGAAATTTCCATAAATTGTGTTATAATCGATTTAAATAAATAATAGCGAAGTAGGAATTTATGCGTCAAGTGTTCATTGGCTGGGGAGTCGCCGTGAAACGAAAAGCAGACGGAAAGCTGCTTACGATATATTTTCCGCACCCGTTGCTACATATGAGGACATCTCATAATGTGGAGGGATTATTATTTATGGTAACTACTCTATTGGTTTAACATTATGGAGGTGTTTTTATTATGCAAAAAAGCAAAAACAGCCAGACATGGAATGTAAAAACGTTGGTATTTATGGCTCTCCTTGTAGCTATGCATCTTGTTCTGACACGTGTTTTCGTAATTGAACTTGGTGCTTACCGTATTTCAGTCGGAAGTGTTGCAACGATTCTGGCAGGCTTATGGCTGGGACCTGTGGCAGGTGGTGTATGCGGATTTACAGCTGACATTATCGGCTGTTTCATCAAAGGATATGCAGTGAATCCGTTTATCACAGTTGCAGCAGTCCTTTGGGGCGTTTTGCCGGGACTGGCAAGGTCTTTTATGGCAGAGCGTACCAGAAAAGGCAAAACAGCTGTTATCTGCATTTCTATTGTGATTACCGCTGTTCTCAGTTCTCTGGTGTTTACAACGGCAGGCCTTGTACTTATGCTGGGATATAATTTTTATGCTATCATGCCGGGAAGGCTGATACAGTTTGTGATTATGATTCCGATTTATTGCGTACTTACCTGTGCATTATATTTCAGCCCTGTTACAGCAATGGTATCAGGGGCAGTTGCACCGGTATATAAGAAAACGGCTGTATAATAATTATAAAATAAATAATTTACAACTGAATATTGAAAACGATTCCCCAAGAAAAAGGAGCTGTCAATGACAGCTCCTTAATTGTTTTCAAGCTCTGGATTCTGTGACAGAACACGGAACCAATATGTATAAAAATACTGAAATCCCAGAGATTCATAAAGCTTCTGAGCGGGCAGATTATTTTCCACCACCTGCAGGTAAGCTTTTTGTGCACCCTTTTCCATTCCTTTGCATAAAAGTCCGGTACAGATCTGACGGGCATAGCCTTTACCGCGAAAATCCTCACGGACATGAATTGCATAGATACCGATATAATCACGATCCAGTATTCCCAGGCCGGTAGCTACAATAACACCGTTTTGTACAATGGAGGCACATATGGTTTCTTTCAGGATTGCCCGGTACATGGAAGGAACTACCGCGCGGTGAATGGCATTGACGGTTCCTTTTAAGTCGAAAAGGCTTTCAATCCAGACAGAAGGGATGGAATTGGTAAAACTAACGGAAGGAAACGGATATTCCAGAGCAGCTTTTTCCAGATCCAGCGTCATAACATTAGTGGTATGTTCAATGGTGTATCCACGGTTTTCCAGTACGTAATCAAAATCAGGAGACACAAGAGGACTGATTTTAAAAATTGCTGGTGTTCCCAGTCGCTGATAAACATTTTCACAGTAAGGAATCTTTTCCCGCCAGGGAAGTGTAGAAGTTCCGAATTGTTCTACGCTGTTTGTCCGGTGTGTATAAAAATATGAAAAACGAAGAATCCATCCGTCGTACAGCTCCATTTTATGTGAAGGCCAGGCGTTCAGAGACATATCTTCAATCTGTTTAATCGTTGTATTCATGTGATTTACTCCTAAGTGAAGATAATATTTTTTAAAGAAAAGGAAAAAGTGCGTTGGCAATTACCTCATGGCCCTGTCGGGTCAGGTGAACACCATCAGTGGTAATCATGTCGTATCCATACAGACCGGCCTCTGTATTCAAAGGATCCTGAAGCGGCACAAAAGGAAAATGATGGCTGTCCGCTATCTGACGGATTCCCTGAGACATTATGTGAAGCAGAGGAAGCCAGCGGCGAAATTGTGCAGGCCAGGGGAAAAGAAAAGGTTCCATCAGGATTACTTTCCTTTTTGTGGAGGAAAGCTTTTCCACAAGCTGTCGGTAATTTTCAAAAAAATGTTCCATCATTTGCTGCTGCTGATCAGAAGTACGGTTGGTATTCATCATCAGAGCTATGTCATTGATCCCGATCAGGATGGAGATAACATCGGGACAAAGAGAGATATATTCCTGTACATTTTGCAGAAGCCTCGCTACTGTAAACCCGTCCACTCCCCGGTTTGTTATCTGCCACTGGGGGCTGTATTTATCAGCTATCATTGATACATATCCCCTGCCGAGAGCGGAATGAGAAAAATGACGGTCACAGTCAGTTATACTGTCGCCGATGCAAAGCAAATGTGCCATAGAAAATCCTCCCTGAAAAACATTACCCAAATGTTAACACCGGAAAGAAACCAGGTCAAGAAGAAATAACGAAAGATTTAGGTTTCACAGTTTACTGATGAATATTATGTCATAATATGTCGAACGAATTTTCTGGACAAATGAAGTCAAAGAATCTATAATAAAACTCACCAGAGGAAATCTGGTATCTGAACTGTCAGTTCTGACAGTTATTTCCATTTTTTTTCAAACTGAAACAAAAATACAGAAGAGGCAATACAGCTGTTGCTGTATCAGGGTATCGTGTTGAAGCATACAGATAAAGCGAGGTGAAATAGTTGTTTTACGTATGTTTTTCGGTTGTGGTGGCTGGTGTTGCCATGGTGATGGATCTGAATAATGCCCGGGTAGATAATGGATGGCTGCTGTTTTCATTGGGGTTGGGTGTGATCGTCAGGTGCATGGACTGTGATTGGCGGGGATTTCTTCTGGGAGCAGCCGGCGGTATTTTTCCACTTATGCTTTTGGGATGTTTTTTCTCCTTTCACATGCTGGGAGCAGGTGATATAAAACTTTTCTGTGTTTTGGGAACGCTGCTGGGAATAAAAGATGTTGGAAAATGTATGATTGTGTCTTTCTTCCTGGGAGCAGTCTTCTCTTTTGCTATCCTGCTTTCCACCGGAGATGTCTTCGCCAGATTTTACTACCTGTTCTGCTACATCCGGGAATTCATGCAGACAGGGGTAAAAAAACCCTATTGTCAAAACGGAGTCAGTGCTCCGGAGAATTTTCATTTTACGGTACCTGTATTTTTGAGTATTGTACTTTTTGCAGGAGGTGTGTATTGAGAAAGAACATTTTTGCAGTATGTGATCTTGAAGTGGATTATGCCTGTAATTTTATGGAGTATCTGACAAGAAAAAAGAATATACCTTTTGAAATCCGGGCGTTTACCACGGTGGATGCCCTGTGTTCCTTTGGAGAGAAAACACACATTGAGTTGCTGTTGATATCTGGAAAAGCTATGTGCGAGGAAGTAAAGACTCTGAATATCGGTAAAATTGTTATACTTTCCGAAGGGGTTCATTCTCCGGCACTGGACCAGTATCCAAGTGTGTATAAATATCAGTCTTCTTCCGAAGTGATAAGGGAGGTAATGGCCTGTTACGGAGAAGAAAAGAATACTGTGCCAGTGCAGTTTCCGGTAAAAAAGACAACAGAGCTGCTGGGGGTTTATTCGCCATTGGGACGGTGTCTGAAAACTTCTTTTGCCCTGACGCTGGGGCAGATACTGGCAAAGGGACGGGCGGTATTATATTTGAATTTTGAGGAGTATTCAGGATTTGAAGAACTGATGGGCAGAAGCTTTGGTCATGATCTCAGTGATCTTATGTATTTTGTTCGTCAGGGTAATCAGAACCTGATACATAAAATGAATGGTATGATTCAGACGGTAAATAATCTGGACTTTATTCCTCCGGTCCGGACACCGTCGGATATCCGCAGTATCCCATGGGAAGATTGGGAAAATCTCCTTCAGGAAATTATAATGCACAGCAGTTATGAGACGGTGATTCTTGATATTGGAGCCGGTACGGCAGAATTGTTTTCGCTTCTGGAAAAATGTCAGCGAATTTACATGCCGGTACTTTCGGATACTGTTTCCGCCTGTAAAATTGCACAGTTTGAAAATTTACTTCGTATATGGGATCTTTCCCGGATATTGGGAAAAATAACGAAGGTAAAGCCGCCATTCCATATGGAAGCTGCTTTGGCAGAGACATATGTGGAGCAGCTTCCATGGAGTGAGCTGGGAGATTATGTGAGGGAAATTCTGAGAAAGGAAAGAGAATGAGCAGAGAGTTATTTATGCAGCTCCGGGAACAGCTAATGGAAAGGCTGGATCTTGCCAGAGAATTAACAGATGAAGAGATTCTGGATACAATTGATGATCTGATACTCCGTGGAATGAAAGAAAGCGGTGCATCTTTACAGGAAAAGGTGCAGTTTCGGCAGGAATTGTTTTATTCTGTCAGGAAACTGGATGTTCTTCAGGAACTGATCGATGATGATTCAGTAACAGAAATTATGGTCAACGGGCCGGACTGTATTTTTGTGGAAAGAGCAGGGAAAATATCCAGGTGGAATAAAACCTTTACTTCAGCAGAAAAGCTGGAAGATGTGATCCAGCAGATAGTGGGGAAATGCAACCGTGTTGTCAATGAATCTGTGCCTATCGTGGATGCCCGCCTTGAAAACGGTGCAAGGGTCAATGCGGTAGTCTATCCTGTGGCTTTAAACGGTCCTATACTGACTATACGCAGATTTCCGGACCAACCGATCACTATGGACCGGCTGATCGCGCTTAAAAGTCTGCCGGCAGAATGCGCGGATTTTCTGAAAGCCCTGGTAAAGGCAAGATATTCCATCGTGATCGGAGGCGGGACAGGAAGCGGGAAGACCACATTTCTTGGGGCATTGTCAGAGTATATTCCTAAAGATGAGAGACTGATTACCATAGAAGATAATGCGGAGCTGAAAATCTGCGGAATTGAGAATCTTGTGCGGCTGGAAGCGAAAATGTCAAATACAGATGGAAGAGCTGCCGTATCGATCAGGGACCTGATCAGATCAGCTCTTCGGATGCGTCCGGACAGAATTGTAATTGGAGAGGTGCGGGGAGCAGAAGCACTGGATATGCTGCAGGCTATGAATACCGGTCACGAGGGCAGTCTTGGAACAGCTCATGCCAACAGCAGCCGTGATATGCTGTCACGTCTTGAAACTATGACGCTTATGGGATGTGATCTGCCGCTGGAGGCTATTCGAAGGCAGATTGCTTCAGGAGTGGATATTTTGATCCATCTGGGCAGAATGCGTGATAAAACACGAAAGGTACTGGAAATAACAGAAGTTTGTGGTTATAGCGGCGGAGAAATAGAAACCAGGCCGCTGTATCAGTGGCAGGAAGGAAAAGGTCTGATAAAAAAAGAAGAATTGTTAAATCGTGACAAGCTGATTAGGGCGGGAGTGAAAATATGAAGAGGAAAAGAGAGAATGAAAGTGGAAAAAGAGATTATGAATGTTACATATTCACCTGGAAGGAAATTTTAAAGCTGCTGATACAGTGTACAGTAACCTGTCTTGTGTTTGATTATCTGTTTTATGAGAGTCTGTGGGCATTGCCTGCATTGCTTTTTGGCTGTGCTTTCTATTTCAAATGGAAAAACAGACAGTGTATACGAGAGAGAAAAAAACGATTAAATTATCAGTTTCGGGATGCGCTTACTTCTTTGAGTGTGGCTGTTCAGGCAGGGTATTCTGTGGAAAACGCCATATCTGCCTGTGTACATGATCTAAGCCGTTTGTATGTACCGGGAAATGATATTCTGGAGGAATTTCGTTATATGGAAAACCAGATAAAACTTAGTGTGCCGGTGGAAGAACTGTTTATGGATCTGGGAAATAGAAGCGGGGTGGAAGATATTGAGAATTTTGCATCTGTATTTTTTACAGCAAAAAGAACCGGTGGTGATATGAACAGAGTAATCCAGCAGGTGGCCAGAATGCTTGGAGATAAAATTGATGTCAAAAAAGAGATTGAGGCGACTCTGGCAGCAAAAAAATCTGAACAGATGGTAATGAGTCTGATGCCGGTGGGAATTATTTTCTATCTGAAGCTTACTTCTCCGGGATTTCTGGACATGTTATACGGAAATATTCTGGGTGTGGCAGTTATGTCTGTCTGTCTGGGAATTTACGGTATAGCGTACTGGCTTGGAATGAAGATCGTAGATATTGAGGTTTAAACGTATGTGGGTACATATTGCTGTTTTTGTTATAGGACTGTCAGTAGCAGCCGGATGGAAAACCGGATGGGTGCCTCAGAACCAGGCTGTAAATAATAAAGGAAAAAAACTGTTTTTACTTATTATTTTTGCTGGAAATCTGTTAGGCGTTTTCATAACAGTAACAAAGGGCGGAAGAGAAAATTGTGATAAAGATTACCGGATGGAAAAGACCACAGAAGGGATGCGCGAAGAGAATTTTGTAGTTTCTGTGGAAGGTGGTAAGAAAAAAGCTTTATCTGTACAGGTGCCCGGGAAAGAAACTGAGGAAGAAGAGAAGCAGAACATACAGAAGGAAGCGTCGGAGAGAGAAGAAAGCGAGAGACAGGCGATTTTAAACGCTGTTGTACAGTACAATCAGGACAGAAATGATCCGGATTATTATTATCTGCCGGAAACGTGGGAGGGAAAAGAACTGCTCTGGGAAAGGCCAAAAGATACATCAGGACAATTGCTGGCAGCTCTTTGTATGGTAACGGCTTTTGCCATAATGATTCTGCAGGCAAGAGAAGAACAGCAAAGGTTTCTGAAACGTCGGGAACAGCTTTTGCTGGATTATCCGGGACTGATCATGAAATTTACGCTGCTCATACAGGCCGGAATGACATCAAGAAAGGCTTTTCAGAAGATGGCACTGGATTACCAGAAAAAAAATAATCAAAAGAAGAAGGCTGCTTATGAGGAAATCGCTGTGGCATGTAATGAAATGGAGAGCGGCATATCGGAATATGAAGCTTATCGCAGATTTGGCGAGAGATGTGATCAGGTAAAATATAAAACGTTTTCCACACTGTTGATACAGAATCTTCAGAAAGGAAGCTGCTGTCTGGCTGATCTTCTGGAAAAAGAGTCGATGGAGGCCTGGGATGAAAGAAAAAGGAAAGCAAGAGTAATGGGAGAGGCAGCGGCAACAAAGCTCCTTTTGCCTATGGTAATGATGCTGCTGGTTGTAATGGCAATCGTTATGATTCCTGCTTTACTGTCCTTTTATGGAAGCTGACGGGAGGGGGTGAGACAATGGATAGATTCTGGAAACTGATAAAAAGATTTGCAGCAGAGGAGGATGCCGTAGGAACTGTGGAAATTATTCTTATTCTGGTGGTTCTGATCGGTCTTGTTATTATCTTTAAGGATCAGCTTACGTCGCTGGTCAACAGTCTTCTGTCAAAGATCACAAAACAAAGCAACAGTATTTAAAAAGTATTATCAAAGGAAAGGAGGGCACCCCATGATAAAAAGAGGAAGTATTACCGTATTTCTGGCGATGATTTTATGCCTGATGCTTACACTTGTATGTACCAGCCTGGAATCTGTAAGAATGGCAGCAGCACGGACACAGATACTGAATGGAATGGATATAGGATTATATTCCCTGTTTGGTCAGTATGATAAAACAATTTTAAAAGATTATGATCTGTTGCTGCTGGATGGTTCCTGCGGCAGTGAGATGCTGGATATGGCTTCGGTTTATGATATTTTTGAATCTTATATGAAACCTGTTCTGAAGCAGAACAGTCAGAAGCTGTCCATTGAGCAGGGGGGATTTCTGGCTTACAGGCTTGTGACAGATAATGACGGGGAAGTGTTTTATCAGCAGGTGGTAAACAGCATGAAGGAAACTCTTGGAAGTCAGGGGGTGCAGCTTCTTGTTCAGAGAATGAAAGACAGAGAGGAGAGGACCGGAAATGCAGAAGCTATTGGAAATAATGTGGAAAATAACCATTCATTGGAGAATTATGATACAGAAATGGATGACGCAGTTCGGGAAAGTGAGGAGCTTTTGAGACAGCAGGAAAATAATCAGCCTGAGGAAGGGGGAGGGGCATCGGATTTTGGAGATGGATATCAGGTAGCTAATGTTGAAAATCCCATTCCTGCAATAAAAAGAATTCGTAAAATGGGAATTCTGGAGCTGGTTCTGCCAACAGGCAGAGGCTGCTCGGAAAACCGGACAGAAATATCTGAATTATTATCCGGCAGAGAAAAAGAGCAGGGTATGGCTATGGATATAACAGATACAGACTCGTCCTATACCTCACAGATTATTTATCAGCAGTATTTAATGAAAAAGCTGGGCAATTATTTAAATCCATCCGGGGGAGACCTGAGATACCAGGCAGAATATGTTCTGAATGGAAAAAACAATGACAGAGAAAATCTGACAGCAGTGGCGAAAAAACTGCTGCTGATAAGAGAAGGAATAAATTTTTCTTCTCTTGCGGCAGACAGCGTGAAAAGATCACAGATTCAGGCACTTGCACTTGCTATTTCCTCCGGTTTTCTTGTTCCTCCGGCGGCCCCGGTGATCGAGGGGGCACTTCTTTTGTGCTGGTCGTTTGCAGAAAGTATATTGGATGTACGTCAGCTGTTTGATGGAGGAAAAGTACCTCTGATAAAGAGTGGCAGTGACTGGCAGATTTCGCTGGGAAATCTGGCAAAATTGCAGGAAGGCCTTGATTCCATGAGAAGGCAGTACAGCGATGGATTAAACTATGAAGATTATTTACAGATTATGATGCTTTCAATGAATAAGACCAGAAAGATACAAAGAGGAATGGATATAATTGAACTGGAAATCCGCACAGCAGCAGGGAGGGAGGAATTTTGTCTGGATCATTGTATTGTGGCATTGGAAGTGTCAGTGGATGTAAAAGCGAATAAAAGAAAGACATTTACGACTGTACGGCAATATCAGTACATATAATTGATAAAATTGTTATAAAAGGGTGTGAAGAGATGCTTTTTCGAAAGAATAAGGGTGACAGGATTATGAAACAGAAAATATGCAGAAGGGGAGGTGTGAAAATAACAACTGGTTTGGAAAAATGGATATATAAAAATAATTACAGGGAACGCTCTCCTGTGGAACAGGTTTTTCTGCTTTCCCCGATGAGCAGAAAAAATTTTTTCGGGAAAGCGTCTCTTTGTACCCTGAGAGAAAAAATACAAAGAGCCAGTCTTGCTGTGGAAACAGCATTTATTCTTCCGATTTTTTTTCTTGCGATGGTGGCTATGATTTCGCTGATGGATCTGTATAAAATTCAGACAGAGCATTTGACAGAATTATGTGAAAATGCAAAAAAAGCAGGAATGTATGCTTACAGATCAGACGGTGGCGGATCTGAAGAGATCGTTCTTCCGGATGTGTATTTCTATCAGCCGGTAAGCGGAATTGTTCCTTTACCGAAAATATGGATACATAATTCTGTAAAAGTACATGCCTGGACAGGAGTGGAAGAAAGAGAGATGCGATCCTCTGTTCCTGATGAACGTATGGTTTATGTCACGGAAAACGGAAATGCTTTTCACAGAAATCTGGGGTGCAGTTATCTGAATATGTCTTTGATTCAGATGGCGGGAAGTGCCGTTTTGTCAGCGGTAAATGATTATGGAGAAAAATATACGGCATGTGAGATATGCAGCAGGAATCAAAGGCCCGCTGTCAGTGTATATTTGACTAAGAAAGGTAACCGTTATCATAATCAGGAAGGCTGCAGTGGACTAAAGAGGACAGTAAAAATGATAAAAGAATCTGTAGCGCTGGAGAAGTATCATGCCTGCAGCCGATGTGGATGAAGGAAGTGGAAATGAAGGAAATTTGTATTTTGGCATTTCTTGGATGGAATGCGTGGACAGATATAAAGAAACGCAGAATATTATTGATTCCTACAGCAGGAGCTATTTTATCGGGTATTATCTTTTCTGTATGGAGACAGGAATCTGTGTGGAGTATGATGGCAGCCGTATTTACAGGCATTTTTTTCTGTTTTTTGAGCGTGGCGACGAGAGGATCGCTGGGAATGGGTGACGGACTGATTATTCTGGCCCTGGGTATGTGGATAGGCGGAATGGAACTTTTGATTTCTGTATTGTCAGCACTTTTAGGAAGCGGGGTGTGGTCAGCTGTTCTCCTGACTGTTTTCCATAGAGGAAGAAAATCAGAGATTCCGTTTGTTCCATTTTTGCTGGCAGGTTATGCGGGAGGCGTACTGTTATGGAAGATACTATAAAAAAAGGCAGTTTTACAGTAGAGGCTGCATGTGTGATGCCTGTGATTCTGCTTGTACTAATGGGAACTCTTTATCTGAATTTTTATATTCACAACAGGGCATGGCTGACAGCTGCGGCTTATGAAGCTTCTGTTTCAGGGACTATGCTAAGAGATGCTGATGAAAGCGTAATGTATGAAACGGCACAGAGGAAAGGGGAGGCCCTTGTGAATACAGGCTTTTTTTGCGCTGAGAATATAACGGTTCAGACAAGTGTCGGCAAAAAAATAAGGGTTACCTATGATCTGGATACATTTTTCGGATTTGCCGGCATGAAGTGGCATATGAGGACTGCAGGAGAATCCCAGATTTTGTGTCCGGCGAAATGGGTACGTAAGGCGAAGGCAGCTGCAGAGGTTCTGAATGAAATAGGAGATTAAAATGAAAGCAGAATTTAAACGGGATATGAATCATAATTACCTGATTCTTCCGGCTGCAGGAGAAATGGATACGGACTCTTATCAGGTACGGATGATGGTGGGAAACGGCATCTCATCGCTGCTGCAATGCCGTGTTCAGGTAATAGATGGTGTTTATATGATTTATTATGACATTACATCACGACAGCAAATGTCCTCTTTTTTTGAAAAGAAAAAAATGGGAATTGAAGATCTTCAGATGATCTTCGGAAATTTTATACAGGTGGCGGAGGAAATGTCCGAGTATCTTTTGAATTCCGGAAATCTGATCATACAGCCGGAATTTATGTATCTGAATGTGGAAAAAAGAGAGATTCTGTTTTGTTATTTGCCGGGATATCAAAAGGATATAAAAGAACAGTTTCAGGCTCTGACAGAGTATATTTTACCTAAGATTGCCCATGATGATGAGCCTGCTGTGATTTTAGGCTATGGTGTTTATCGGAGGGCTCTGGAAGATTATTTTCATTTGGAACATATAAAGGAAGAGCTGTTTCAGAGTCAGGGAAGAAAGGAAGTATCAGCAGAAAATAAGGCTTGTTTTTCGGATGAATATAATATATTGATGGGCAGTGATGGACAGAATCAGGAACAGGACAGAATGGAGACACCGGATAAAGATATAATAAAAAGAGAAATAGAGGAAGAATTTTCAGAACGGCAGGACAGTCTGGATACACGGAAAAGTAAAACTGTTCTTTGGAAAAAAATCCTGGGATGCAGTGTGGGAGCCGGGGTAATTCTGTTTATATCTGTACTGAAAATCCTGGGATATCTGCCATGGCTGGAAATGGAAGTTATGCTGGGAACGTCAGTTTTTGGAGCGGCAGCCGCTATGTTGGGATATATATGTCAGAAGAAGATAAATAAAGATAAAGCACCTCAGAAAAAGGAGGAGCGCCCGGAAATTATATGGGAAGCAGATTCTGTCAGCAGGGATATTTATACAGAAAACAGCCGGAAAGAGGAGGAGTCGACTCTTATGAAAAGGAATTCTGCGGAAAAAATGCGGAATGCGGAGGAATATGGAGAAACCGTGATTTTGTCGGTAAATCCTGTAAAAGGACCGGCTTCTCTGGTGAGCAGAGAACCGGGAGAACTGGCAACTATATATCTGCAGGGGGAGATTACTGTGATCGGAAAGCTGGAAACAGCAGCTGATGCTGTGATTAATCTGCCCACAGTAAGCAGAGTTCATGCAAAGATAAGAAAGCGGGAAAATGAATATTATCTGATGGATCTGAATTCAAGAAACGGAACCAGTGTAAACGGCCGTATGCTGGAGGATGGGGAGGATTATCTGCTAAAAGATCAGGATGAAGTGGATTTTGCACAGGCAAGATATGTATTTGTTAAATTTTGAAATTGAAGAAATAAAAAGGTAGTTTCCAGATAAGTGTTGTGTTAAAATAAATACTATAGCTTCGGTATCTGATTTGAGGCTGTGCTATATATTATACAGAAAAGAGGATGTAAGTGGAAGAAATCAAAAAAGAACCGATAACGGCACTGCTTATCTTTTTCAACCTTCTGGTTTTTATGATCACGGAAATCACAGGCAGCTCTCTTGATACAGCGCATATGGTTAAATGCGGGGCATCTTTTGCTCCATATATTGTAGAGGAAGGTCAAATATACAGGATTTTTACCTGTATGTTTCTTCATTTTGGAATGACACATCTTGCAAATAACATGGTTGTTCTGTTTGTTCTGGGACAGAGACTGGAGCCTGTTTTGGGTAAGATTCGTTTTCTTCTTGTCTATTTTCTGGGCGGGATCGGAGGAAATATTATTTCTCTTTACCTGGAAATAAAAAGACGGGATCTTACTGTGTCAGCAGGCGCCTCCGGGGCTGTTTTTGCTCTGATGGGAGGTATGATCTATGTGCTTATACGGCATAAAGGAAGAGTAAAAGATCTGACAGCCAGAAAGATTATGATTATGGTTTTTTTCTCATTGTACTTTGGATTTACCAGCAGTGGTGTGGATAATGCGGCACATATTGGAGGACTTATCTGTGGTTTTCTGGTGACGGCAGTTGTTTATCATCCCAGAATGATTCTGAATTCAGAACCCTGATCCGGAATTGAGGAGAACTCAATTTTACCACCGTGACTTTCAATGATCTGGCGGGTAACAGACAGACCCAGCCCTGTTCCGGCAGGCTTAAAGGTCACAAAAGGCTCAAAAATTGTCTGGGCCTGTTCCGGGGAGATGCCGCAGCCATTGTCTTTGATGCATATACAGATTTTTCCGTTGCGGGAAAATGCTTTTACATGAATTATTCCGTTGGGATGATTGATGGATTCCTGCGCGTTTCGAAGCAGATTCAGTAATGCCTGGCGCATCTTTATGGAATCAATGGGCAGCTCCGGAAGATCAGGTGCAATTTCTGTTTTTAGCTGAATACCCAGGTAATCAAGCGTAGGCCTGATAATATTCAGGATAGATTCCAGATAATCAGCCAGGCATAATGACTGTGGAGATATCTGATCGGCATTATTATAGCTTGAAAACTCATTTAGAAGCTCTTTCACATAGTCAACATGGTCAATCATATCTTCCCAGCAGGGATAACTGGTCACTTCCGGATGGGAAGAGGCGATAATCTGCAGTTCGCTGCTGATTAATGCAATGGGATTGCGGATTTCATGAGAAAATTTGGAAAGAGTTAACTGATATTCTTTTTTCAGCTGTTCGATTGTAGCATTGTTCTTCAATGATATCACCTCATGGGAAGTGTATCATCCGGTATGAACGGCTGCAACAAATATCGTATTGAAAAAATCGAGAAAATGCGACAAAATTATGTTTATACAAAAAAAGGAGGAGAAATATATGTCAGATTGTATTTTTTGTAAAATTGCTAATGGAGAAATTCCATCCGCAACATTATTCGAGGATGAGAATTTTCGTGTGATTCTTGATTTGGGGCCGGCAACAAAGGGGCATGCCCTGATTCTTCCAAAATCTCATTTTGCAAACATTTATGAGATGCCTGATGAATTGGTTGGGAAGGCAATGATTCTTGCAAAAGAAATGGTTACCCGTATGACGGAAGCTTTGAAATGCGATGGTTTTAATGTAGTCCAGAATAACGGAGAGGCTGCAGGACAGACGGTATTTCATTTCCATATGCATCTGATTCCGCGCTATAAAAATGACAATGCAGGTATTACATGGACGCCGGGAACACTGACAGATGAAATGAAAGAGGAAATTCTTGCAAAATTAAAAAAATAAAGGGAATTTGCAGGCTATATACCAATGATGAAAAATGAGGATTTTCAGATATTTTATGAAAAATATTTTGGATTCTCAAATGAGGTAATCTATCAGGTGGTAAAAGACCGCTCTCTGGCGGAAGAAATCAGTCAGGAGCTTTTCTACCATTTTTATGAATCGGATTTGGAATTGGATTTCAGCAGTGAAAAGAAATTGCGGGCTTTTGTAACAAAGGCATCTGTAAACAAAGCGCTGGATTATTATAAAAAGGCTTGTGTGAAAAATGAAACTGCAGTATTGGAACAGCTTCCCCACCATGCATTCGATATGGGAAATGTTGTGGAATCGGCTGTGCTGCAAATGGAGGAAAATGAATACAGAAAGCTTGTTTTGCAGAAGCTCCGCAGTAAAAACAGAATCAGCTATGAGATATTGATAAAAGTAAAATATCTGGACATTCCGCCGGATCTTGTAGCCAAAGAATATGGTATTACGAGAAATAATTTGAATAATAGAATATTCAGGGCCCGGATCTGGCTTGAAACGGAAATGTCCAGATTATACTGAATGTGCAGATTATTTTGTTTTGGCACAGTTATCGATGATTTCGGTAATCTGCTGAATGGAATCTGTGTGTCCGCTGCCGCACATTGCATCGATGTAGCTCTGGCGGTTGGAATAAAGTGTGCGAATTGCCTTCAGCAGGGTTTCTTCTGTAATTTCCTCTTCTTCCAATACCATGCTGTAGCCCTGACGTTCAAAGGAACGGGCATTTAATATCTGGTCACCCCGGCTGGCTTTGGCAGAAAGAGGAATAAGCAGATTAGGTTTATGCAGTTCTCTTATTTCGCAGATAGCATTTGCTCCGGCACGGGAAATGACAACGTCAGCCAGTGCAAACAGATCAGGAAGTTCTTCTTTGATGTATTCATACTGTACATAACCTTCTGTGCCGTTTAAGCTGGCATCTGTTTTGTCTTTCCCGCAAAGGTGAATGACCTGGAATTCTTCCAGCAACTGAGGAAGGATTTTGCGGATGTTTTCATTTACGGATGCTGCACCAAGGCTGCCGCCGACCACCATTAAGACAGGCTTTTGTGAATGAAAACCACAGAATGCCCGGGCTTTTTCCTTATCACCGTTCATTAATTCCTGACGGATAGGAGTTCCTGTGAGAACTGCCTTATCTTTTGGAAGGCTTTTTACGGTTTCCGGAAAATTGCAGCATATTTTTACTGCTGACGGAATGCAGAGCTTATTTGCAAGTCCGGGAGTCATGTCTGATTCATGGATGATCGCAGGAATTTTGCACTGACCAGCGGCAATGACAACAGGAACTGTGACGAATCCTCCTTTTGAGAATACAACATCAGGCTTTAATTTTTTTAATAATTTTTTTGCCTGAAAAAATCCCTTGACTACCCGGAAGGGATCTGAAAAGTTTTTGGGATCAAAATAGCGTCTTAATTTACCGGAAGCGATTCCGTAATATGGTATACCCATTTCTTCGATGAGTTTTTTTTCAATTCCTTCATATGAACCAATGTAGGAAATTTCATAACCCATTTTGCGAAGCTGGGGAATCAATGCAATATTAGGGGTAACATGACCGGCGGTGCCGCCGCCGGTAAGAATAATATGTTTCATAGGGGTATCCTCCTGAATTATCATTTTATTATCATAAATATGAACCCCATTGGCGGAATTGTCAAGGAAAGATAGAATTGTGAGTGAAAAAAATGGACAAACAATCTAAAGATGATAAACTGAAAAAATTTCTGGAAGAAGAATATATAAAAGAGGCTGACATCATGGAAGAGGCGCTTTTTTCCGGACGTAAGCCTGAAAACACTATGTCAGAAGAGAAGGTGCGGTCTTCTTACGAGGAACTGGTAAAACGGCTGAAGGCAGACGGAGTATATCGGGAAGAACGGGATCGGATGTCCGCGGCAGATATTCGGAAAGATATCGAAAACACGGAATATATACGTTGGAAACAGAAGTCTGTAAAAGCCGGAAGGCATCCGAGATATTACAAAATGGTTCGGGCTGCAGGCTTTTTGATCGTATGCATTCTGGGAGTTTGCCTCGCAAGTATGACCAGCCAGGCAAGCAGAAAATATTTTATTAATACAATGCGTTACTTTGCGGGAGATGATACAAGACTGATAGTGGGAAATGATGAGACAAATGAGATGTCCGGAGAGGACGAGTACGATGCCATTGCAGACATAGAGGGCAAATTACACCTGAAGGTGCCAAAATTCATGTACAGGCCGGATGATTTTATCTTTTATGGATACAATGTGGACACGTACTCCGAAACGGCTGATATGCAGTATCAGTATAAAGATATTATTCTGTTTGTGTTTGTGAGCAGAAATGATTCTAAAAGTCAAAGCAGCAGTTCGGATTTTCATGGAGTAAAAATTGCTGATGTTCCGGTTAAATACGGGGATATGGAAATCAGTGTTTTTGAAGTTGAGGCAGCAGGAGACAGACAGCCCAACTACGTTGCCAATTGGGAGAGCGGGGATGTGCTTTATTATATCAGCGGAAAGACAGACAGGGACATTTTTGTAAAAATGGTTGAAAATCTTGCCTTTTGAGTATGATTTTGAAATGTAAAATTCGTATTAGATATGTAATGGAAGTTTACAGAATCAGAAAGAAGGTGAAAAAATGAAGCGCAGAAAAGCATGGATATCATGTATCCTTGCTCTTGCGATAATGGTGACTACAGTGTTTACATCTGTTGTCTGGGCGGCAGAGGAAGCCCGGACGGAAACAGAAACGGATGCAGATTTTGCTGAGGATACCAGCTGCAGCTGTACAAAAGGAAACTGTCTTAATTATGGAACAGTAAAGATTTCAAGGCTGTCCGGCAATGAGATTAACCTGTATGGGCTGACACAGTGTCATACAACCTGCGATACAGTGTATTTGTCTGTTTTTCTTGAAAGAAAGGTAAACGGTACTTATTCTACATATAAAAGCTGGGATTTTTCAAAAGACAATAACACACAGCTTGTGAGAAGCATGAATGTGATTGTACCAGGCGGTTATTATTACCGTATACGCGGGTATCATGCGGCTAAGGAAGGTAGTATCAGGGAATCTACCACAACATTAACACAGGGAATTTTAGTGTAATAACAAGATCTTATCGTGTGCACAGTTATTAACAGAATTCCTGTGATCTGAAATGCAGAAATATTTAGCTGAAGACTTAAACATACGGACGGATCTGTCAGTGAAAGAGAGAGAATCAAAAAAATATGTAAACGGACATTACGCTCTTTCAGGACAGCCCGTTCGAAAAAGCCTTTTTGATTAACAATCTACGTTATTGGATTAAAGCAAATAATAGAGAGGATATCATATAAAATTCTGAAAAAAACTGTTAAAGTCTCAAATTGTCGTGTATAATAGTTTTAATGAACACTGACGAGCAACACATTATCAGGACAAAGGGGGATTGCGCATGAAGATAACCTTTTTGGGAGCAACTCATGAAGTGACGGGAAGCTGTTATTACCTGGAGGCAGCAGGAAAGAAATTTCTGGTTGACTGCGGAATGGAACAGGGGCCGAATTATTATGAGAATGAGGAGATTCCTGTACCGCCGGGGGATCTGGATTTTGTTCTTTTAACCCATGCTCATATGGATCATTCCGGGAATCTGCCGGCTCTGTTTGCAAAAGGATTTCGGGGACCTGTTTATGCAACGGATGCAACATGTCATCTGTGTGATATAATGCTCCGTGACAGTGCCCATATTCAGATGTTTGAGGCAGAATGGAGAAATCGTAAAGGGCGTCGTCAGGGAAAACCGGAGTTTGTACCGGCATACACCATGGAAGATGCCATGGGAGTTATAAAAAACCTGGTTAAATGTGAATATGACAGGCAGTATGAACTGATGCCGGGAATAAAGGTACGCTTTGTGGATGCGGGGCATTTGCTTGGTTCTTCCAGTATTGAAATCTGGATTGAAGAAGATGGAAAAGAAGAAAAAATAGTTTTTTCCGGAGATATCGGCAATCTGGATCAGCCTTTGATTCGGGATCCGCAGTATATTTCAGAAGCAGATTATGTGGTCATGGAATCCACCTATGGAGATCGCAGCCATGGGGAACGTCCGGATTATGTCCATATGCTCGCTGATGTGATACAGAGAACTTTTGACAGAGGCGGAAATGTAGTCATCCCTTCATTTGCAGTAGGCCGAACTCAGGAGATGCTTTATTTTATCCGACAGATAAAAACAGAGCATCTTGTGACAGGACACGATGGGTTTAAAGTCTATGTAGACAGCCCGATGGCAAATGAAGCAACCAGTATTTTCGGAGAACATAAGTATGACTGCTTTGATGAAGAGGCAATGGGGCTTATATACAGCGGTATTAATCCACTTATGTTTCAGGGGTTAAAAACCTCTGTTACCAGTGATGATTCCAGGGCAATTAATTTTGACAGTGACTGTAAAGTGATTATTTCTGCCAGCGGTATGTGCGATGCAGGACGAATTAAACATCATCTGAAGCATAATCTGTGGAATGAGAAATGTACCATTTTGTTTGTGGGTTATCAGGCCGTAGGTACTCTTGGGCGTGCCCTTCTGGAAGGCGCAGCTGATGTGAAGCTTTTCGGTGAAAGTGTGCATGTGGCGGCGGAAATCTGTCAGATGCCCGGTATCAGCGGCCATGCAGATGTAAATGGACTGATAACATGGGCAAAGGCCTTTAAAAATAAACCGAAAAAGGTATTTGTCACTCATGGAGAAGACAGTGTTACGGAAATTTTTGCTCAGAGGCTTCGGGATGAACTGGGGTATGACGTTATGGCACCTTTTAGCGGAACTGTTTATGATCTGGAACAGAATGTCTGCCTGCATGAGGCAAAAGGAATCAGAATCGAGAAAACAGATTCTTCACCTAAGGCATCCAGAGCAGCAAAAGCCTTTGACAAGCTTCTTGCGATGGGTCACCGTCTGATGAGTGTTATCCGTAAAAATGAAGGCTGTCCCAATAAAGAACTGGATCGTTTTGCAAGAGAAATTCAGTCTCTTTGTGATAAATGGGACAGGAATGATATCTGAAGAAATGTTTTGAGGAATATAAAAAGCCTCCGGTATTCGCCAGCCGGAGGCTTTTATATAAAATTATTGTTCTGTCAGGGCTGATTTTAAAGCGGTTGCCAGCTGATCAGGACAGGAAGTGGGTTTAAACCCGCATTTAATTCCTTCCAGCCGACTGATTACTTCTCTGGCATCCTGGCCTTCTGCAAGTTTGGCGATGCCCTGGGTATTACCGGAGCAGCCTCCTGTAAATTTTATATTATGGACTTTCTTATCATCGTCTAATTCAAATTCAATTAACTGAGCGCATACACCGCGTGTCTTGTATACCATTATTTTTTCCTCCGTATCATATTATTTTGCAGATGAATCTGCTTTATATCCTTGCGTCTGTTTTTTTATTATAGCAGAGACGAAAAAAAGTTTCCATAGTAATTGAAGATTTGATATAATGTGAGACAAAGCATGTGAAAGAGAGGTTATACTTATGAAATATATTGGAATAATCGGTGCGATGGAGCAGGAGGTTTCTCAGTTAAAGGAAAGTATGAGAGAAGTTCGTGTACTGTGTAAAGCATCAATGGAATTTTATGAAGGGACACTTGGCGGAAAAAAAGTGGTTGTTGTTCGCTCTGGCGTGGGTAAGGTGAATGCGGCAATCTGCGCACAGATTCTGGTGGATCATTTTGGAGTTGGTGCAATTATTAATACAGGAATTGCCGGAAGTTTAAATAACGATATTAATATTGGAGATATTGTGCTTTCTACAGATGTTCTGCATCACGATATGGATGCGGTCGGTTTTGGATATCCTAAGGGGCAGATTCCTCAAATGAAAGAATTCTCTTTCCAGGCAGATGAAAGGCTGAGAAATCTGGCAAAAAGATTATGTCCTGAAGTTAATCCGGATATTCATGTTTTCTGTGGAAGAATTGTATCGGGAGATCAGTTTGTTTCAGATCAGGCTGTGAAAGACAGAATCGTGTCAGAGTTTCACGGTTATGCTACAGAAATGGAGGGAGCGGCTATTGGTCAGACAGCATATTTGAATGGAATTCCGTTTCTGGTGATTCGTGCGATTTCCGATAAGGCAGACGGAAGTGCTCATGTGGATTATCCCACATTTGAGACAGCAGCCATCAGACGCAGTGTAAAACTGACAATGGCTATGGTGAAAGAGTTAAACTTATAACAAAAGTGACAAAAATGCCCTTGCTGCATATATTGAAATAGATGATGGCGAAGGGATTTTGATAATAAATGTATTATGATGAATTTTTTCCGTTTTATGCATCTTTTGCCAGTCCCGCATTTCTGGATGGAGAAAGACTGCAGGAGGCTGAGTTTTCTCTTATGAAATCTTATTATCCGAAGATGGCGAGGAAAATTCAGGAAAAGGTGGAGAAGGAATGCCAGTACCTGGATTATGAAGGAAGCCGGCTTTACGATGAATATCCGGACCGTTTTATGCTGCGTCAGCTTTGCAGAAAAATAGGGGAGGAGATCAGAGAAGAAATCAGAGATGACATGAGTGCACAGAATATATCTGACAAATGGCTGGATGATCTCATCCAGGTGCTTGTATATCAGGAAATATCCAGAAGAAGATGCAGGCGGCATCGGTGCAGAGAAAAAAACAAACAGAGCAGGAAAAGATATTATGACATTGAGACAATATTTGGAAGAACAGATAAATGAGGGGTTGAAACAGGCTGTGCTCAGTAACCGCAGGGCGGGTGAGGGTCCGTCAAAGGTCAGGATCCGCCCGGTGGAGCTGAAGGGAGATATATTGTACCAGGCCTCTTCTACGGAAGGGACAAAGGTTTTTCATAAAAATTACAGAAGGGAAGAGGCTGTTGATTATCTTGAAGCAGTATTGCAGCGGGAATTCGGACAGCTTCAGGCTGTCGGGCGTGAGCTTGACGGAACCGTTCTGGTAAGCAAAAAGGGAAAGGTAACCGTACTTCCCAAAAGACATACGGCAACGGAACCTGTACAGATTCAGGCTCATAATCGGGTGAAACGATACATTTTAAAGGAAGGGGTTCCGGTACCTTTTCTGATAGATTTGGGTGTTATGAATGCCAAAGGTAAGGTTATTTCTGCAAAGTATGATAAATTCAGGCAGATAAACCGTTTTTTGGAATTTATTGAAGATATCCTTCCCAGACTTTCAAGAGAGAGGGAGGTTACCATACTGGATTTCGGATGCGGCAAATCATATCTCACATTTGCCATGTACTATTATCTGCGTGAACTGAAGGGGTACGATGTTTCTATCATCGGGCTGAATCTGAAAGCGGATGTAATCGAAAAATGCAGTCAGCTGGCCGTAAAATACGGCTATGAAAAACTGAAATTTTATCAGGGCAATATTGCGGATTATGAAGGGGTGACCTCCGTGGATATGGTTGTTACGCTTCATGCATGTGATACGGCAACGGATTATGCACTGGCAAAGGCTGTGGAATGGGGAGCACAGGTCATCCTGTCCGTGCCCTGCTGTCAGCATGAAATTAACCGTCAGATAAAAAATGATGTTCTGGAGCCGGTTTTACAGTATGGCATTCTGAAGGAACGGATGTCTGCATTGATTACAGATGGCGTTCGTGCCGGCCTGCTGGAGAGTGCAGGGTATGAAACGCAGATTCTGGAATTTATTGACATGGAGCATACACCTAAAAATCTTCTGATACGGGCAGTTAAGACCGGAAAAAGCAGGAACATAGAAGAGCTTAACGGGATGATGGAAAAGCTTCACATACATCCCACTCTGGAAAGGCTGCTGTATCCGCAGAAAGAGATAAACGGAAAGAAGGGAGAATGATATGCTGAAATTTTTGCGCAGACTTCTTATTCTTTTTGTTGTGTTTGTGCTGGGAGTTGCGGGAACGGCACTGATGCTCAACAGTGAAACTACAGATGACCGTTCAGATATGAATGACCCTGTTCTGCCGGAAGTAATGGTCCAGATGGGAGATGTGCTGGCAAACCGGATGTATGGATACAGACAGCATATGCAGACGGATTTTACAAGAGACAGTCTGACACCGCTGGATACCTCCAAAGCACTGACGTTTGTAATCAATCCATATGACACAGAAGTCAGAAGTCTGTCTTATGAAATACGTACTTCTGACGGCAGTAAGGTTATCGAAAATAAAAAAATAAAAAATCTCCGGAAATCAGATGGTTATCTGTTGGCTGATATTACGGTGAACAGTGATCTGAGAATGAATCAGGAGTATTCCATGCAGATTACGCTGGATACAGAAGCGGGAGAGGTTTATTATTACACAAGAGTGGTTTCCAGATCCCAGCTTAATACAGAGCAGTATGTACAGTTTGTAAAAAGTTTCTATGAAAAATGTATGGACAAGGTTACTGCCGATGATCTGGCAAGTTATCTGGAACCGGAGGATACCGGTGCTGCTACAAACTATGTCAATATCAGCATTAAATCCACATTAGCAGAAGTAAGCTGGGGAAGCATGAAGCCTCAGATCTGTAAACGGGGAATTCCTGTTATTAAGGAAATTAATGAAACCACGGCCAGTATTTCGCTGGAATATCAGATATCTGCAAGAAATGATGTGGGTGATGTGGAAGTTTATGATGTGGAAGAGTTCTACAGAATGAGATATTCGGAAACCAGAATAATGCTTCTGGATTTCAAACGTTCTGCACAGCAGGTATTTGACCCCTCTCTTCCGGTAATTTCCGATGAAGGTTTGCTGCTGGGAATCCGTAATAAAGATGTGTCTTACATGACGAATACGGATGCGGCAGTGGTTGCTTTTGTCCAGCAGGGAGATTTATGGTCCTATTCTCCGGA
Source organism: Blautia sp. (assembly GCA_034118545.1). Taxonomy (GTDB): domain Bacteria; phylum Bacillota; class Clostridia; order Lachnospirales; family Lachnospiraceae; genus Blautia_A. The sequence goes on along the minus strand of JAXFBD010000117.1, from coordinate 17,147 downwards.
AAATGGTAAAATCGTTAAGATTTTCAGCTTTCGAAGAAGTGAGGGAAGTGATTTTCGTGATTCCCGGCTGCTGCATGATATAAAGATCATTCGCGTGGCAGATAACGGGGACGTGGATTTTGTTCTGTACGGATATATGAACCGCGGTAATCATGAAGGATACTGTGGCGTATGTGTATATCATTACAGTAATGATCAGAATGTCGTGGAGGAAAAAGTTTTTATTCCATGTACGGAATCTTATGAGTTTCTCAGGGAAGATCTGGGTACTTTGTCCTATGTGAGCAGTGATAATCAGCTGTTTCTGCTTTTTGCGGAAAAACTGTATCAGGTGGATATCGACGGCGGAGATTATACAGTGCTGGATGAAAACATCAACAGTGAGAATTTTGCCGTATCGGACACGAATGCGCATGCAGCCTGGCTGATAAGCGAAGGGGATGATGCCGGTATGATAAGGGAAATCGACTTTGATACTTTGGAGACCAGGCTTTTGCAGCCGTCTTCGGGACAACAGCTTCGTGTTCTGGGTTTTATGAACGAGGATCTTGTGTATGGCCTTTTAAAGACAGAGGACATTCTTACTGATGAAAACAGTCATGTAACGGAGGGTATTTATGCACTGCGTATTGAAAGCTTTGAAGGTGAAGTAAAAAAGGAATACAGCCAGGAGGGTCTGTATATTACAGAATTGACCATAGGGGAAACGCTGATGGAATTTTCTCTGGCATCAAAATCTGATAATGGATATAATGTTCAGAAAAAAGATAATATCATGAATAATAAAAAGGCACTGGAAAACAGGGTTTCTGTGGTGCTTACAACGGCTTCACGTACAGGAACCATGGTTCGCCTTTCGTTTGAGGAAGCGCCGGATACGGATAAACCGCTGATTATATCTGCAAAGATGAGGGTGACAGAGGATCAGGAGATTACTCTGGATACGAAGGTGCCTCAGGATGAAATATATTATATTTATGCCTTCGGAGGTCTGGTGGATACACAGACCAGTCCGGCGAAAGCTATACTTACTGCTGATGAACAGATGGGTGTTGTATTGAATCGTGCGCAGCAATATGTATGGGAGCGGGGAAACAAAAAGACAAAAATGCTCCTGAATATTGAGGATGTTCCGGAAGCTATGAGAAATGGTTCCTGGGATAAGGATGAGCTGCAGAGCGCCATGGGAGAAGAAGGAACGATTATTGATCTGTCAGGCTGTACACTGGACAGTGTTCTTTATGAAGTAAGTGCACAGCGTCCGGTAATTGCAAAGACAGGTGCGGATTCCAGTGTTGTGATTGTGGGATACGATGAATACAATACATACCTGTATTATCCGGATACAGGAGAAACAAAGCCGTATGGCATGAATGACAGTACCGAGCTGTTTGGGAAAGCCGGAAATATTTTTATCAGTTATATTGAAACTGCAAATTACTAAAGACAGAGCTGCTGCAAAATTCATTTTCGTATTTGAGTTTGCAGCAGTTTTCTGTTAAAAAAATTATTTTATATGCAACACTTTATATAAAAAATGACACTAATAAGTAGATACCCAAAAGAAGAATAGCCAGGGGCGAGAAACAGAGGTGAGGCTATGGACAATTTAAACAAAGCAGAACTTTTCACTCAGTATTATCAGGAGATTTACAGGGATCTGTATTGCTTTGCCCTTTACATACTGAAGAATCCCCATGATGCGGAGGATGTGGTAGGTGAAGCAATCACAGATGCGTATGCGTCTTTTTCGAAGCTTCGGGATCAGAAGGCTTTTCGAAGCTGGATGTTTGCAATTGTGGCAAATAAGTGCAAACGACAGATGAAAGAATACGCGCAGAAAACAGAAGAGCTTCCGGAAGAAATTCCCTCACATGATAACGTGGAGGAATGTATTCAGGTAAGAGAGGCATTTGAAAAACTTGGAGAGAAAGAACAGTTTCTTGTTTCTCTGAAGGTTTTCGGCGGATATAACAGCCGGGAAATAGGAAAAATGATGGAAATGAACGAGAACACAGTACGTTCCAGAATCAGCAGAAGCCTGCGCTCTATGCGTCAGTGGCTGAAGTAGAGAGGAGACGGCTTTATGAATAAGAAAAAAATTGAAGAATTATTAAAAGACTCGGCAAAGGATATACAGGTGCCTGACAGCCTGAAGCCGGACATGGTTTTGAAGCGTCTGAAAGAAGAAAATGGAAAAACGAAACAGAAAAGCGAAGGAGAATGGAACGGAGAGGACGAGGATAAGAGGGATGGTGAAGTGATCGTTCCCTTCAGGAAAAGGATTTCCGTTCGAAAAGTCGGTACAGCGGCGGCAGCAGTTGTGGTACTGGTGGCAGCGGCTGCGGTCTGGAAGATTCCAATGGCAGTGAAACAGCCGTCAGAAAAGAACCGGACAGAGGCAGAACAGGAGTACACAGGTCGTATCCGGATGCCGGATAGCTATGAGCAGCTTTATGATCTTCTGGAAAAAAACAAGAGTTCATTTGAAGATACAGGCGTATTTTACAAAGGTCTGGCTCAGGAGGATGCAGTTATGATATCGGAAGAAGCGGATGAGAGTTCCGGAGAAGATATTGCAGCAACAGGAGACTATTCCCTTACCAATGCACAGGAAGAAAATGTGGATGAAGCAGATATTGTAAAAACAGACGGAAAGTACCTGTATGCTATGGATTCCCGGGGAGATATCCGCATTGTGGATGCAGAAAAAATGGAAGTGGCATCTGTAATCTCTTTTCCGGGAGAAGAGGATGATACTCCTTATGAAATGTATCTGGATGGGGATATTCTTCAGATTGTATGGGGACACTTTGAGTATAAAATGATGGAGGATACCATTGAGTCAGAAGGCAATGAGACCAGGCTTCATTACGCAAAAGAAATGTATTCCACAGCAGTGACTACTTTTGATATTTCAGACCGGAGCAATCCGGAACAGGCTGGTTATTTTCAGCAGGAAGGATTTTATCAGACATCGCGGAAACAGGGAGAGTATCTTTATCTGTTTACAGATTTTCAGCCCGATATTCAATATGGGGAAGATGTCTGGGACACATATATTCCGAAAGCCGGAGAAGATTTTCTGGAGTGCACGGATATTTTCATTCCGGAGAAAACAGAAGGAGCGGCAGGATACAGATACAAAATCATGGCTTCTGTTGCCAATGATAATCCTTCTGAAGCAGAAGACAGGGCAGCTGTTCTTGGCAGCGGAAATCTGTTTTATGTAAGTGAGAAAAATATATACGCTGTCATGCGGTATGGGTATCAGGATGAACAGGGCGAAGAGGATTATACAGAATTGTTCCGTCTGGCTTATGCGGACGGCAGTTTTGGAGAGTGTGCCATTGGAAGAGTACCGGGCAGCCTTAATGACAATTTTTCGATGAATGAATATAAGGATAATCTGAGAGTGGTTACAACTGTGACAGATTATGCGGACGGCTTTAAATGCACGAATGGTCTGTATATTCTTGACAAAGATATGGCCATAATCGGTAAGATAGAAGGACTTGCGGAAGAAGAAACCATAAAATCTGCCAGATTCATGGGGGATACAGGATATTTTGTGACTTACAGGGAAACAGATCCATTGTTTTCTGTTGATCTTTCCGATCCTGAAAAACCGGAGGTGAAAGGAAAACTGAAAATCACCGGATTTTCGCAGTATCTTCATATTTACGGAGAAGACAGACTGCTTGGTATCGGATGGGAGACAGACCCGGAGACTGGATGGGAGGAAGGTTTAAAATGCTCCATGTTTGATACATCGGATATTTCCAGTGTTAAAGAGTGTGACAGAATGATTCTGGAAAATGTATTGGAATGTTATGGATTGTATAATTACAAGGCTTTTCTTGTGGATGCACAGAAGAATATTTTCGGATTTGTATACCGGAATGGCGGAGAACAGGGAAACTACGAGAACTCAGAATACTTTTACGGAGTTTACAGCTATGATGAAAACGGATTCCGGCTGGAAAAGGCCATTTGTCTCACGGGAGATTTTGCAGATGAGTATGAGGATGCGGAAGCTGTCAGGGGAGTATATATCGGGAATATGTTTTATCTGACCGGGAATAACGGAATCAATGCGTATGATATGGCACAGGACTTTGTGCAGACGGATACACTCAGATGGTAATTCCTTCTTGCGCGAAGGCTGGGAATAGTCTATACTATAAAGCGGAACGAAGGTGTGAGATCGTTCCGCTTTATGTATGGATGAATGACAGGAGAAAGAGGAATTGATATGAAATTGACAACGATCAAAGAAATTTATAAAGAACGTGAGAAATTTTTTGATAAAGAAGTGACCCTTGGCGGATGGGTGCGAAGTGTACGCGGTTCCAAAGCATTTGGATTTATCGTGCTTCACGATGGTACTTTTTTTGAAACCCTTCAGATTGTTTATCATGATACAATGGAAAATTTTGCAGAGATTTCCAAATTAAATGTGGGAGCGGCAATTATTGTTAAGGGTACACTGGTGGCAACACCGCAGGCAAAGCAGCCCTTTGAGATTCAGGCTTCAGAGATCAGCATTGAGGGAGCTTCCGCACCTGATTATCCCCTTCAGAAAAAACGCCATACGCTGGAATATTTAAGAACCATGACACATCTGCGTCCGAGAACAAATACCTTCCAGGCTGTATTTCGTGTGCGCTCTCTTTGTGCTTATGCCATTCATAAATTTTTCCAGGAAAAAGGATTTGTATATGTACACACTCCGATTATCACAGGATCTGACTGTGAGGGTGCCGGAGAAATGTTCCAGGTGACAACGCTGGACATGAAGAATGTACCAACAGACGACCAGGGAGCACCGGATTACAGTAAGGATTTCTTTGGAAAGGAAACAAATCTGACAGTAAGCGGACAGCTTAACTGTGAGACATATGCACAGGCATTCAGAAATGTGTATACATTCGGACCGACTTTCCGTGCTGAAAATTCCAATACCACCCGTCATGCTGCAGAATTCTGGATGATCGAGCCCGAATGTGCATTTGCGGATCTGAACGATAACATGGATCTGGCAGAAGAGATGCTGAAATTTGTGATTCGTTATGTTTTGGAAAATGCACCTGAGGAAATGAATTTCTTTAATTCTTTCATTGATAAAGGGCTGCTGGACAGGCTGAACCATGTGGTTGATTCTGAGTTTGGTCATGTGACGTATACGGAAGCAATTGAGATTCTCTCTAAAAATAATGATAAATTTGATTTTAAGGTTTACTGGGGCTGCGACCTTCAGACAGAACATGAGCGTTACCTGACTGAGGAAGTGTTCAAAAAACCGGTATTTGTAACAGATTATCCTAAGGAAATCAAGGCATTCTATATGAAACAGAATGAGGATGGAAAAACAGTTGCGGCGATGGACTGCCTTGTTCCGGGAATTGGTGAGATCATCGGCGGAAGCCAGAGAGAGGATGATTTCCGGAAGCTGGAAAAACGTATGGATGAGCTGGGGCTGAGAAAGGAGGATTATCAGTTCTATCTGGATCTTCGTAAATATGGTTCCACCCGCCATTCCGGATTTGGCCTTGGATTTGAACGTTGCGTAATGTACCTGACAGGTATGGGAAATATCCGTGACGTGATTCCTTTCCCGAGAACTGTTAAAAACTGTGATTTATAAACCGTAAAGTGAGAACAAGAGCATGAAATTTATTCATCTTGCGGATGTGCATCTGGGGGCTGTGCCTGATAAAGGGTACCCCTGGAGTCATAAGCGGGAGGAAGAAATCTGGGAAACGTTCCGCCGGGTGATTGCGGGTATCCGTGAGAATCCGGTGGATTTGTTATTTATAGCAGGAGATTTGTTCCATCGGCAGCCGCTTTTACGCGAATTAAAAGAAGTAAATTATCTGTTTTCCACCATTCCTGATACAAGGGTATATCTGATGGCTGGAAATCATGACTATATTAAACAGAATTCATTTTACAAAACCTTTCAGTGGGAGCCCAACGTAGTTTTCTTTCGTGAGGAAGAGCTGGTATGTGTAAAAGACTCACGGCTGGATGTTTATGTTTATGGACTGAGTTATCATCACCAGGAGATACGTCAGTCATATTATGATTTTGCACGGCCAAGAGAGGGAGAGGGGCTTCATATTCTTCTTGCCCATGGCGGTGATGAGAAGCATATTCCTCTGAATGTGCGTCATATTCTTTCGGCAGGGTTTGATTATGTGGCATTGGGGCACATTCATAAACCGCAGGAGCTTGTAAAAAACTGTGCCGCTTATGCGGGCGCACTGGAGCCCATTGACAAAAATGATACGGGGGCACACGGATATATTCTTGGACAACTGGAAAACGGAAGGATCCATACGGAATTTGTACCCTTTGCCAGCCGTTCCTATGAAGAAATCAAGGTTGTTCTTCAGGAGACATCTACACAGCTTTCAATGGAGGAGGCTGTAAAAAAAGCAATTTCCAGATGTGGAAACCAGAACATATATCAGGTTTCCATAGCCGGTATGCGGGCTCCGGAGCTGCTGTTGATTCCGGAAAAGCTGAAAACATTTGGCAATGTGCTTGAGGTGACAGATGGATCCTATCCGGCCTATGATCTGGAAGAGCTTCAGAAACGATACAGCGGAACGCTGATAGGAGATTACATCCGGTATTTTCAGAGGGAAAATTTGAGCCCGGTGGAAAAAAAGGCGCTGTATTATGGCCTTCAGGCACTTCTGGAAACAAGCAGACAGTCCACGTAGGGGAAAGGAATTCTGAAAAATGATTATTAAGCGTTTTATAATACAAAATTTTGGAAAAATCCATGATCAGACCTTTACCCTGTCCCCGGGCATCAATGTGCTCTACGGAGAAAATGAAAGCGGAAAGACGACCATTCATACTTTCATAAAAAGTATGTTTTACGGTATTCGAAGACAGAGAGGAAAAGCAGCTCAGAATGATACCTACAGTACTTATGAGCCGTGGGATAATCCGGCAGTATATGGCGGAAGTCTCTGGTTTGAAAGTCAGGGACAGAATTTCCGCCTGTCCAGAAATTTTTATAAAAGCAGTCCTTTCTGTGAGCTTCTCAACGAGGATACAGGAAAAATACTGGATGTGGAGCAGGGAGCTCTTGATGAGCTTCTCTCGAATGTAAGTGAGGTTGTCTATGATAATACAGTTTCTGTGGGACAGCTGAAAAGTGTTACGGGGCAGGATCTGGTCAGAGAGCTTCAGAATTATATGGCCAGTTACCAGGGAACAGGCGACAGTTCTATTGATATGGGGAGAGCATCCCAGATGCTGAAAATGTCCCGCAAAGGGTATCAGACTCAGGCGGAGCGCAGGCGCAGGGAACTTGAACAGGCACAGGGAAGCCTGTCAGCGAAAATAGATTATCTTCAGCGGGAGCTGGATGAACTGAATGCTTCCCGGGAACAGATTACAGAGAAGAAAAAAGCGCTGCATATGGATGAAGGGGAGAATGGAGAAGGCATTCTTGAAGCGAAAATCCGGAATCAGTACAAAAAATGCAGCCTTTTGATGATATTGACTGTATTATTTGCTGTAGTGGGCATCGGTGGAACGGCAGGTCTTACCATTGGTTTTGGATTTCTTCCCTTTGGAGCCTGTGCGCTGGTGGCGGCAGCTGTTTTGTGTGGAATCTGCCGGGTTTTGCAGCTTCGGGCTGGTAAAGAGCTTCAGAAACGTAAAAAGCTGAAGGCAAAATGGCTGACACGACAGGAGAAGCTGAAATGGCGCTGGGAAAGTCTCAGTGAAACTTATTCGGAAAAAAATACGGATTATCTGAATCTGAAAGAAGAATATGAAGAGCTGGAAGAAAAGCGTTACACCCCCCTTGCTGAAGAGCAGGAGGTAGAAGCTTTAAATCTGGCCATGAAGGTTATTGAGGAGCTTTCTGGAAATATGAACCATCAGGTGGGGGATCGTCTGAGAAAACGGACAGGACAGATATTAAGTCAGATCACAGAGGGAAAATATCAGGAAGTTTTAATGGACGGAAATCTTAATATGATGGTGAATACCAGAGAGCGGGCCATCCCCCTTGCCAGACTCAGCAGAGGGACTCTGGAGCAGATTTATTTTTCTCTGCGTATGGCAGCAGGAGAGCTTCTGTGCGGACAGGAGAGTTTTCCTGTAATTCTTGATGATGTGTTTGGAATGTACGATGAAGAACGGCTGGCAGCTGTTCTGAGATGGCTTCACAAAGAACACAAGCAGATTATAATCAGCACATGTCATAAACGGGAGATGGAGCTGCTGGAAAGAGAAGGAATTCCTTTTGAAAGACTGATCCTGAGGTAAAACAGTGTAATGCGTTCCGAAAGAGAAAAGAGGAAGAGAAATGATGTACACAGGCTATGAATTGCTGTGGCTGTTTCTGATCTATTCATTCCTTGGCTGGGTAATAGAAACGGTGACTGCGGCAGTGAAGCAGAAAACATTTGTAAACCGTGGTCTGATCAATGCACCCTTTTGTGTGCTATATGGATTTACGGCAGTGATTATCACAGTATTTGCAGGAGAACTCCATGGCATCTGGTTCTTTGCGGATGCAATTATTCTGGCAACATTGTTTGAATGGGTGGCCGGACATCTGATTGAACGGCTGTTCCATGAGAGATGGTGGGATTATTCGGAAAAGCGCTGGAATTTTGATGGCTACATTTGTCTGCAGGTATCACTATTGTGGGGGATTCTTGCGGTTATCATGCGTAGGTGGGGAAATCCGCTGTTTCTGTATATCTTCCGGAATATACCGGATATGGCAGGGATTCTCATTGTGTCAGTATTCGTTGTCCTGCTTGCAGTGGATATGGCTGCTACTCTGATCATCATGAACGGACGAAGTAAACGGATGCAGCAGTGGGAGGCAGTGGATGAATGGCTTTCCGGAATCAGCTCCAGACTGGGAAGAAAGATTTATTCACAGGTGGATAAGCGAATCCGAAAAGCTTATCCTCAGAGAGTCTTTCAAAGGGAAAAGACAGAAACGCCGGCGGTATTTGCATATGGATGCGGATTTCATAAAATTGTATGCCTTCTGGTGATAGGTGCTTTCCTGGGAGATATAGTGGAGACGGTTTTCTGCCGTCTCAAAATGGGAATCTGGATGAGCCGAAGCAGCGTGGTATGGGGGCCTTTCAGCCTTGTCTGGGGAATTGCCATTGCCGCGGCGACGCTGCTGCTATACAAATATAAAGATAAATCAGAAGCATTTCTGTTTGTGGTCGGAACCTTTCTGGGTGGTGCTTATGAGTATTTCTGCAGTGTGTTTACGGAAATTGTTTTTGGCACTGTATTCTGGGATTACAGTAAGATCCCTTTTAACCTGGGAGGAAGAATCAACCTTCTGTACTGCTTTTTCTGGGGAATCGCAGCAGTTGTGTGGATGAAGCTGTTTTATCCGAAAGTTTCGGCATGTATAGAAAAGGTACCGAAAAAGATCGGAAAGGTAATTACGTGGATACTGGTGGTATTTATGTCCTGTAATATTGTGGTCTCCTGTATGGCTCTGATAAGAAGCAGTCAGCGTGCAGATGGAATTCCGGCAGAAAGCGCCTGGCAGAAGATGATGGATGAGCGGTTCGACGATAAGCGGATGCACCGTATTTATCCAAATGCGATTAATGTTCACGAAGATACATAAGCTGTGCTTATGCTGACAGAATCGGAGCAGATCCTTCAGAAACTGAGGAATCTGCTCCGATTTTTAACATTGTGCGCATGAGGTGCACAGTTCTATTTATTTCTCATACTGCGCCATATAATTGTTTACACAGCGTTTGATTCGGTCAACCGGATTCAGAAGGTGGCTGACGGATAAATCATGATTCAGAGTATCAATGATCAGCGCAATATATTTGCTCATATCGCAGGAGATATAGTATGGTTTTGCCAGAAGCTCCGGGGACTGATACACCATATTGGTAGTCAGCACTTTGTCAAAAATTCCGTCTTTGTGAGCCTGATCAAATTTATTAAGACCATTGGTGAAAATGCCAAAGGTTGCACAGATGTAAATACGTCCTGCGCCGCGTTCTTTCAGAAGGGCGGCAGTCTGGAGAATGGTATCCCCGGATGAAATCATATCATCCACCAGAATCATATCCTTGCCTTTCAGGTTAGGACCAAGGAATTCATAGGCGGCCAGCGGATGACGTCCGTTGACTGTTTTGGAATAATCCAGACGTTTATAGTACATACCCATATCTACGCCCAGGATGTTTGCCAGATGAATGGCACGTCCCATACTTCCCTCATCGGGGCTGATGATCAGGAAGTGGCTGCTGTCAATATGGAGTCCTTCTTCGTGGTTGAGAAGGGCCTTGATGAACTGATAGGTGGGCTGTACAGTCTCAAAGCCGTGGAGCGGAGTTGCATTCTGAATGCGGGCATCATGGGCATCGAAGGTGATGATATTTTCTACACCCATACTGATCAGCTCCTGCAGCGCGGTGGCACAATCCAGGGATTCGCGGCCGATTCGTTTGCTCTGACGGCTTTCATAAAGATAAGGCATGATTACATTTACACGGCGGGCTTTTCCGCCGATGGCTGCAATAACACGTTTCAGATCCTGAAAATGATCATCCGGGGACATAAGATTTTCATATGGTCCCATGCGGTAAGTGAGATTGTGATTGCAGACATCCACCATAATATAGATATCATCACCACGGACAGATTCGGATATGGTACATTTTGCCTCACCGGAACCGAAACGTGGATTTTGAACAGTAATCTGATAGGAATCCCGTTTGTAGCCCTCAAATGCAAAGGAATCCATTTCTGGATGGTTTCTTTCGTGTCGCCATTGAACCAGCCAGTCATTGACCTTGTTGCCTAAGTCGGTGCAGCTTTCCAGAGAAATTAATCCAAGTCTTCCATAAGGGATGGTAGTTAATTCTTTCGTATTAATCTGTGGCATGAGTTATTTTCCTCCTAAAAACAGTTTCTGGATACGAATGTCTTTCCCGATCAGTTTTACCAGCTGGTAATTGCTGGCGATTCGGGAAAAGGTACGCTCGGAATATGTGTCCGAGAAGTTTTCTAATTTAAGATTTGTGGATATGATCGTGGCCTTACGGCGCATGATCCGTTCGTTAATACATAAAAACAGCTGGGAAGAAACAAAGCTGTTGGTAAGTTCGGTTCCAAGATCATCAATAATAAGTAAGTCGCAGTCGTAGATTAAATCCTCATCTGCCGGATCTTTTTTGGCGGAAAAGGTATTTCCTGCCAGCATATCAAAAAGATCAAAAGCAGAAAAATATAAAACACAATGCGCAGATTTCAAAAGTTCATGGGCAATGCAGTGAGAAAGAAATGTTTTTCCCACGCCGGTATCTCCGTATAAAAACAGATTGGAAAATGAAGAGTCAAAATCTGCAACAAAACGTCTGGCCGTATCATAGGCGCGGCAGGCCGTTTCCCTGGCGGTCAGGCCGGTTTTTTCGTTTCTTATTGTATCAGAATAGTAATCAAAAGAAAAGTGGTCAAAGTTTTCTTTTTTAAGAATTTCATTTAAATTGGACTGCGTATAAAGCAATTCGATTTCTGCCCGTTTAAAGCAGGCACATTTCCGGCTCCCGATATAGCCGGTATCCTGGCACTGCGGACAGGTGTAGGAAAGCTCCAGATAGTCAGGCGGATAGCCTCCGGCAGCAAGAAGAGCTGTACGCTCCTCACCCAGGCAGGCAATGGCACGTTTTAAATCTTCAATACCGGTTTCTGTTTTGGTTAACAGCTGTCGGGCTTTATGGGCGCTTAAAGCGGCAACCTGTTCGTCTATTTCCTGAAGACGGGGAAAACGAAGATATGCTTCCCTGCGATGCTCTTCCAGGATGCGGCGGTTGGCAGACTGCCGCCGGTTGTATTCTCTCATGATAATATCGTATTGGTAGTTCTGTAAAGGCACGGTTTCTCCTTTCTCGTCGGTATGAAATCAGAATGTTGCTATGAACGGAGTGAACAGTAACATCAGTCTTACTGGTTCAGCAGGCGTTTTTCGTATTCATCAAAATCATATTCTCTCTGATGAAAATTATTAAATCGGTTGGGAGCCTTTGGCTGAGCAGGTGCCTTGGCCTGGCGGGCCTGTTTTTTCTGCTGGTGCTCCAGATCCAGTCTGTGTACGTCTTCCAGAGAAGTGACATTTTTCTTTTTCCAACCGGACAGAATTTTATCCGCGTATTGGAAACTGGGCTGTCCGGTCTGTAAAACAGTACGGCTGCATGCTTCCTGGATCAGAGGAAGGGAAAAGCCGTATTTATTCAGCCAGTTATCCATGAAGGCGATTTCGTTATCCACCGGGTTTCGCCCGCTGATTCCCATGGATTTAAGAATCGAGTAATATTCTCTGGAATAGCGTGAAGTGGTTTCTCTGGCCATTTCCACAGTGGTGATATTTTCCTGTGCCCATGCCAGTGCCACAGTTTCAATATATCGGATACTTTTGTGATTTTTGCTGACACAGTATTCGATCAGGTACTCGATAAGCTCAGGGGACATTTTCAGTTCGTCATAGAAATAAAGTATTTTCTGGATTTCTGTAGGGCTTAAGGTTTTGCCCAGGTATTGCTCCGCAATAAAAAGAAGCTGTACGATTTTCTGGTCTTTTTTTAATTCTTTTACTCTGTCCAGAGTAAGGCTGCAGGAAACTGCCCTTTTTTGCTGAGAAGCAGCAGTCGGGGAAGATTCCCGTGGCTGTACTTCGGTTTTTACATTTGGATGCAGCAAAGTGATGCCGCAGAGTACGCTGTCTGATGTATAATTCAGAGAAAGCAGGCCTGCTTTTTCCCAGTATAAAAGAGCGCGGGAAATATCCTTCTCCGTACAGAGAAGGGTGTCTGCCATCTGCTCCAGACTGAAAGAGACTGGGGAAGCGGAAAGAATCCTCAAAAGGTAAATGTAAACTTTGACAAATTCTCCATTGGCCTGAGGCATGTAATAATCTATGAATGAATTGGATAACATGGTTATCTCTGTCTGGGATGAATTCTGCAGCGTGATCGTGCTCATGGAAATATCACTCGCTTTCTGATTAATTACTACTGGGATTATAGCACAGGAAATCTTAAATAGGAACTGTTTATTTTTTGCCGGTGTCCGGAATCGAGACGGAAATAATCCACATATTCAGGCTGTGGAAAATGTGGATAATGTGGATAACATTTTTTTTAGAAAATTATAGGAAACCGAAAAAACATGAAATATATAAGAAAAGTAAAGGTTTTGTAACAAAGTGTTGTCGAATTATGTTAAGTGAATTATACACAAAAAAATCCACATGCTTTCCATAAAGAAAATGTGTATAAGCATGTGGATAATGTGGATAACTATTTTTAAAGTGGATAAATAAAGGCTTTTGCGGAATGTGGAAAACTATTTTCCAAGAATATGTTCACCAATCAGAACAACATCTCCGGCACCCATGGTGATAAGCAGATCTCCCGGTGAGCAGTTTTCCAGCAGGAATTTTTCTATTTCGTCAAAGGTCGGGAAATATTCACAGGGGGTTCCCAGTTCCCGGATGCGTTTCTGCAGGTCTTCGGACGAGATTCCGATGGTATTCTGCTCCCTTGCGGCGTAGATATCTGCAAGAACCACATGGTCAGCCAGTGTCAATGCTTTTGCAAATTCCGGAAGAAGAGCTTTGGTACGGGTGTAAGTATGAGGCTGGAACACACACCAGATTTTTTTGCTGGGGTAGTTTCTGGCAGCCTGGAGGGTAGCTTCGATTTCAGTGGGGTGATGTGCATAATCGTCAATAACTGTAACTCCCGCAACTTCACCTTTATACTGGAAACGCCGGTCGGTGCCGGAAAAGCTGCTCAGTCCTTTGATAATACTTTCTTCCGGAAGGCCGAGAAGATGTCCCACGGCAATGCTTGCAAGGGCGTTGGAAACGTTGTGAATGCCGGGAACCTTCAGATAATAACTGCCGGTTTTCTTTCCGTCTCTGTAAACGGAAAAAGAGGCGTGACCGTATTTGTCAAAGGAAATATCCCGCGCCTGATAATTGGCCTCCTGTTTCAGACCATAGGTGATCACACGGCAGGGAAGATCCTCAATGATGGTTTCATATTCCGGTGTGTCTGCATTGATGATCAGTGCTCCGTCAGCAGGAAGAAGCTGAGCAAAACGGCGGAAAGAATTCCGGATATCCTGAATGTCTTTAAAGAAATCCAGATGGTCCGCATCAATGTTCAGAATCACGCTGATTTTTGGGAAAAAGCTGAGGAAGCTGTTGGTGTATTCGCAGGCTTCTGTGACAAAGGTTTCTGAATTTCCCACGCGGATGTTTCCGTTGATTGCCGGAAGGATTCCGCCTACACTGATGGTGGGATCGCACTGGCCCTCCAGCAAAATATGCGTAACCATGGATGTGGTGGTGGTTTTGCCGTGTGTTCCGGCAATGGCTATTGGTGTTTCATAGTTGCGCATGATCTGCCCAAGAAGCTGGGCACGGGTCAGCATGGGAAGGCCTTTTTCCTTTGCACAGGCAAATTCCGGATTATCAGGATGAATGGCGGCAGTGTAAACTACCACTTCTGTATCGTCGCTGATATTGGAGGCGCGCTGACCATAATATATTCTGGCACCTTTTGCTTCCAGAGAATCTGTAAGCGGGCTTTGTTTGGCATCAGAGCCGGAAACAGTAAAATCCTCTCCCAGTAATATTTCTGCAAGACCGCTCATGCTGATACCACCGATGCCGATAAAGTGGATATGGAGCGGTTTCTTAAAGTCTATCTGATACATAACGAATCTCCTTAGTTTATTTCACCTGCCGGGTGTGTGCGGCAGGCTGATGGATGTTTTCCCGTCGCGTTCATTATACATCCTGAAGTCTTAATTGAAAAGGTTTTCTTTTATATCTGCTTTTACTATCAACCATGTTTGACAAAAAAACATGTAGATTTATGTCGTATATATGTGAAAAAGATAATAAAATAGAAGCGAAACGAGAAAAAACATGGGCAATAGCAATAAAAAAAGTTAGATTTACAGAAATAAATTGTAAAAAATGTTCACTAATTAAATGAAGTATGCTATAATAATCACACGATGTTGCACATCTATCATCGAATATATTACATAAAAAGAGGTGAGTGCATGATAAAGAAAGAAATGATAGCCATGCTTTTAGCCGGCGGTCAGGGCAGCAGACTTGGTGTACTGACAGAAAAAGTTGCCAAGCCGGCAGTTGCGTTTGGGGGAAAATACCGGATCATTGACTTTCCTTTAAGTAACTGCATTAATTCGGGTATTGACACGGTGGGCGTTTTGACACAATATCAACCTCTTCGCCTGAATACCCATATCGGAATCGGTATTCCGTGGGATCTGGATAAAAATGAGGGCGGTGTAACAGTTTTACCCCCCTATGAAAAAAGCACCAGCAGTGAATGGTACACAGGTACCGCCAATGCAATTTTTCAGAATATGGATTATATGCAGCAATATAATCCGGATTATGTGCTGATTTTATCAGGTGACCATATTTACAAAATGGATTACGAGGTTATGCTGGATTTCCACAAGGCAAATAAGGCAGATGTCACCATTGCCTGTATGCCTGTTCCGATGGAGGAAGCCAGTCGTTTCGGTATTATGGTTACTGATGAAATGGGGCGTATCACGCAGTTTGAAGAAAAACCGGAGCATCCCAGCAGTAATCTGGCCTCTATGGGAATTTATATTTTCAGCTGGCCGGTGCTGAAGGAGGCACTGCTTACACTGAAAGATCAGAATGGCTGTGATTTTGGTAAGCATATTCTTCCATACTGTAAAGAACAGGGACGGCGTCTGTTTGCTTATGAATATAATGGTTACTGGAAAGATGTAGGTACGCTTGGTTCTTACTGGGAAGCTAACATGGAGCTGATCGACATCATTCCGGAATTTAACCTGTATGAAGAATACTGGAAGATATATACCAAGGGAGATATCATTCCGCCCCAGTATATTTCATCAGATGCGGTGATCAGCCGATGCCTGATCGGCGAAGGCACAGAGGTTTATGGAGAAATATACAATTCTGTGATCGGGCCGAATGTGGTGATTGGAAAGGGCACTGTGATACGTGATTCCATTATCATGCGAAACTCTGTGATCGGAGAGAATTGTGTGGTGGACAAGGCGATCATCGCAGAGGATGTTACCATTGGAAATGATGTTACACTTGGATATGGGGAAGAGGTACCGAATGTGCAAAAGCCCTCCATATATGCTTTTGGCATTGCCACAGTGGGAGAGCGCAGTGTAATTCCGGATCATGTGAAAATCGGAAAGAATACATCCATCTCCGGTGTCACTGTTCCTGAAGATTATCCCGGGGGTATTCTGGCAGGCGGTCAGAATATTGCAGCAAAGGATGGTGATCAGTGATGAGAGCAATCGGTATTATTTTAGCAGGCGGTAATAACAACCGCATGAGAGAGTTATCCAATAAACGGGCAATTGCGGCAATGCCCATTGCCGGAAGCTATCGCAGCATTGATTTTGCACTGAGCAACATGAGAAATTCCAACATCAAAAAGGTTGCTGTTCTCACGCAGTTTAATGCCCGTTCTTTAAATGAGCACCTGAGTTCTTCCAAATGGTGGGATTTCGGAAGAAAACAGGGTGGGCTTTATGTTTTTACTCCCACCATCACAAAAGATAACAGTTTCTGGTATCAGGGAACGGCAGATGCCATTTATCAGAATCTTTCATTTTTGAAAGACAGCCATGAACCTTATGTGGTTATTGCTGCCGGGGATGGTATATATAAGCTGGATTACAGCAAGGTACTTGAATATCACATTGCAAAACGCGCGGATATCACAGTGGTCTGTACTTCCTGCAAGGATCCCGGCGAGGTGGAGCGCTTCGGTGCTCTGCGCATGAATGAGGACGGCAGGATCGAAGACTTTGAGGAAAAGCCGATGATTTCTTCTTATGATACAATTTCTGCCGGAATATATGTTATCCGCCGCCGCCAGCTGATCGAGCTGATCGAACGGGCGGCACAGGAAGGCAGAAATGATTTTGTAAAAGATATTCTGATCCGTTACAAAAACCTGAAGAGGATTTATGGTTACAAAATAGATTCATATTGGAGCAATATTTCAACTGCAGAGGCATACTATCAGACAAATATGGAT
>JAXFBD010000116.1:0-15690 GCA_034118545.1 Blautia sp. | reverse complement strand
CAGATTATTGGGGGAAGTCTCAGAGGCCTTTATGCGGGATGTGTGATACTGCTTCTTACCATGCCCCTTGGAACAGGGCTGGTTTTTAACGGGATTTCATTTTTGGTGATGCTTTTAAACGGGGCAGTATATTCTGCCATTGGTGTGGTGGTATCCTTTATTGCCAAGAATCATGCAGATGTTCCCCGTTTTTCCAACTATATCATTATGCCCATGGCATACCTGTGCAACACTTTTTTTTCCAACAGCACCATGCCCCACGGATTGCGGGAAGTGGTGGGAATCCTCCCGCTGTCTCAGGCCAGTCAGATGATAAGAGACATCGCTTCCGGGGAGACCGTACATTACGTGGGAATACTGGTACTGCTGGTGTATCTTGTTGTTTTTACAGTAATTGCCATGTGGTTTATCTATAAAAAAGAGAATTTATAGGGCAGGGGGACTATGTCGGATTTCCGATGCTGTGCTCCGCACGGTACTGGATCAGTTCACCGGCAATACTGATGGCGATTTCCGCAGGTGTTTCCGCCTTGATGGGAAGTCCTATGGGAGAGTGCATGGCACTCATTTCTTCTTCGGTAAAGCCCTGTCTGCGCAGACGATCCTTGGTAAGCGCGATTTTTTTGCGGCTGCCTATGCAGCCGAGGTAGAAAAAGGGTCCTGCGAGAACCTGTGACAAAACTTCATAATCAGCCTGATGGCCTCTTGTTACTATGATGGCATAGTCATAGGGTGTCAGTGTGATGGAGGCCTTCAGCTTTGTGAAATCACCCAGGATGATCTTTTCGGCATCCGGAAACAGTTCTTTTGTGGCAAAAGCTTCTCTGTCCTCATAGACTACAGTGCGGAAGCCCAGTCGTGCAAGGACCGGAACAAGTGCCTGTGAGACATGACCACCGCCAAATACATATACGTATCCTGCCTGTAAAATGGGCTCCGCAAAATAAGCAGTGCTGCCTGGAAGATATACAGGAGTACTTTTCAGAAGCTGCCCAAGAAGGCAGCCCTCGATTTCCTCGCCGAATGCGGGAACTGCATTTTCGTAAATGGAAACAGAGACTACCTCATTGTTATGAATCTGGCGGATAAACCAGGAGTTTTTGTTTTTGGTATACAGTGAGACCAGATGCCGGAAAAGCGGCAGGAAGGCTTCACCTTTTATAAACTGAAAATGAACAGTGATATCACCACCGCAGATCATGCCGAGATTTTTTACTTCATCTGTGTTCAGGACATATCTTACGGTGTCACAGCTGCCTGTTTTCAGAAGAGAAGCGGCATGAAGCTGTGCTTCGTATTCTGCACGGCCGCCGCCGATGGTTCCTTCGGTGTGACCGTCTTCAAAAACCAGCATTATGGCTCCCGCACTTCTGGGAGTGGAGCCGGAGCTGGTAAGGACACTGACCATGACGAGGCTTTGGTCCCCGGTTAAAGCATGGATGGCAGATTCAAATATTTTTTTCATAGGCATTTGTCCTTTCTGAAAATAATCGGGAAAGCTTTATTCCTGTGAGTCTGCTCAAATTATATCACAGTAATGATAAAAAAACGATAATAAGTGCATCAATGTGCACTGAAAATATAAGGAGGTTTTTCAAATGAGAAAAATTAAAGCAAAACAGATTACAGCAGAGAATTTTCAGGCATACGGAAGATTTACGGATTTTCTGAATCCGGAAGGGTACAGCCTCGGAGATTTTTATCAGGACAGACTGACCATGCATTTTGCGGGGAATATGCAGGCTGCATTTTCACCTCTTATTGTACGCAAACCTGAGAAAATGATCGTGGATACAGCAGAATACCATAATTCCACCCAGGAGGCGCTGATCTGCCTTGATGATGATGTTGTGATACATGTGGCACCGGCCAGCAAGGATCCCATTCCGGAGCTGACAGAGGCATTTATTGTTCCGAAGGGAACCATGGTATGCCTGAATCTGGGTGTGTGGCATTTAAGTGCGATTCCGCTGAACAAAGATATTGCTCATGTAATGATCGTTCTGCCTGAAAGAATTTATCAGAATGACTGTATTGTTGTAAATTATGCTCCGGAACAGCATATGGAGATTGAGTTATAATATTTCAGAAATAAGGGGTTAAAAAAACGCACAGGCTGGTGGGGTATGCGAAAAATAATAGCAGTGGATAATTCCACAAAACATATACAGGTTCTTTCGGAGATTCTGGGCCGAAGCTGCCATATTATTCAGGCAGGAAATACGGAGGAGGCTCTGAAAATAATAGGAGGCGGAAACGACAGGCTTTCGCTTGTTCTGCTGAATATTGATGAATTTCCTCTGGAGGGTATTTCTTTTCTGAAAAAGCTTAATACAAGATATATGCTGTATACGATTCCTGTGGTGGTAATCACGGAAGATGTTGAACGCAGCAACATTCAGGAGGCATATGAAGCGGGAGCTGAGGATTATATTTCATTGGATATGCATGAGGTACTGATCCGGCAGAGGATACACAGAATCGCTGAATCAGCGGAGCGGGATAATACAGCAAATATCGAGGCTTTGATGGACAGCGGCCAGAGGAATCATTTTCTGTTTCATAATTGTATCGGAGCTGCCCTGATCATGGAAACAGACGGGGAACAGATCCGTGCACTGATGATCAATGATGTTTTTTATAAGGTTGTGGGTCATAAAAAGGATAAGTATGACTGGTATGGTCAGAATCTGTATGAAACGGTTTTGCCGGAGGATTACCCTGTTGTGAGAAAGGCTCTGAAAGAAGCAATCAGATGCGGAACTTCAAGCTGCGAGGTACATAATATTGAATCCGGGCAGATTTTTCGCGTAACGTATCACCTGCTTGCAAAAGGAAAAAGTGGATATACTTTTTTTACTCTTGTGGAAGATATTACGGATAATTTCCGGAATCTGATGAAGATTCAGGCTCTGGCAGAACTCCCGGGAACGATTATTTATGATTATGATCCTTCCACGGATTCCATGACCATCAATGTCAGCGGAAAAAGCGGATACAGTACCATTGTTTCGGAAAGCTTTTTCAGCCAGAATGCCCAAAGCAAATGGCTGGCACCGGAAAGTGAGAAAATCTACAGGGAAACTTTCCGTGAGGCTCTGTCCCGTGCCATGAGCGGAAGCATGGACTTTCGGGGGCGGTTCGGAAGCAGGCTATACCACTGGTATCGTGCCTATTATCGAAGCATGGCGGATGATATGGGCAGGGTATTTCGCATTGTAGGCCGCGTGGATGATATTGAACAGAGCGCCTGGGCCGGTCTTCCCTATGAGAGAATGGATTATTACGATCCTGCCACTCAGCTTCTTACTTATCATGCGCTGAAGGAGTTTATTGCAGAAAAAATCGGTGAGAACCGCAGCGGAACCATGATGCTTCTAATTCTGGAAGGCATTGATGAGGTGTATCGCAGTCTGGGAGAGGAAATGGGAGGCTGTCTTCTTCGTGAGGTTGCAGACGTTATGTGTGTCATGTTCCGCCGGGATGACATTTTTGGCCGGTTTGGAGGAGAAGGCTTTATTATCTTTCTTCCTGAAGCTCATAACGAAAGGCTTGCCAGAGAGACAGCTCAGAATATTATAAGTACTGTGGAAGAACGTGTGCAAAAAGCCGGTTTTGGAGATAAAGTGCAATGTAATATAGGAATTGCCATAGCAGAACATGAAGATGTGACAGTATCAGAGCTTATGCGAAGAGCAAATGCAGCTCTTTGGGAAGGAAAATCTGAAAAAACGGCAAAATATGTAATACACGAAGCAAAACCGGCGGACAGCATCGCATGATAAGGTTATAACAGAAATCGTTTGAAGCGAGGAGGAATTTATTATGACAAGAGAAGAAGCGTGGGAGTTACTGACAGAATTTAACCAGGATGAATTTCATCTGGAACATGCCCAGATTGTGGAAAAAACAATGTTGTATTTTGCAGATAAACTGGGCTATGGTGAGGAAAAAGAGTTCTGGGGAATTGTGGGACTGCTCCATGATCTGGACTTTGAAAAATATCCTGATCAGCATTGTATAAAAAGTCAGGAAATCATGAGAGAAAGAGGCGTTGATGAGAAGATCATTCATGCCACAGCCAGTCATGGATATGGAATCACTGTTGATATCATGCCGGAACACGAGATGGAGAAGGTGCTTTATGCTGTAGATGAGCTAACCGGGCTGATTGGTGCGGTTGTTCTGATGCGCCCCTCTAAAAGTGTTCAGGATCTGGAACTGAAATCGGTAAAAAAGAAATATAAAAGCAAAGGCTTTGCCGCAGGCTGCTCCAGAGAGGTCATTGATAATGGGGCAAAAATGCTGGGCTGGACGCTGGATGAGCTGATTGTGCAGACCATCGAGGCACTGAGGACATTCCAGCCGTAAAAACTGTGTAATAATAATTATGAAAAAATCCCCGGAACTTGGATAGAAAGCGGGGATTTTTTTCGTATGTATATATAGAAGCGCTTCTTATAACAGGAATCGAGGTGACAGAAAATATGGACGACAGGGAACTGGTGGATGGTATCATGAACAAGGAGGAGCATGCGCTGGAGTGCCTTTTGGATCGGTATGGCGGACTTTTGAAGGCGATTACAGCGTACCATCTGGATGTTTCGCTCAGAGAGGACTGCATGAATGAGGTTTTGTTTATAGTCTGGAACGAAATTCATCAGTATAATCCGAATAAAAATACTCTGAAAAACTGGATTGGTGCAGTATGCAAATACAAATGCATAGACTACAAACGAAAATATTATAAAGAGCATTATGAGGAGCTGGATGAGACGATTCCGGACAAAAAAACACCTGAAAAGGAGATTCTCAGGCGGGAAATGGAACAGGAAACAGAGGAGCTTCTTGCCTGTCTCAGTCCTTCGGACAGAGAGATTTTCCGCAGACGTTATATAGAAGAAGAGACCATAAAGGAGATTTCGGCAGGCATGAAACTGAGTCCGTCCGTATTGTATAACAGGCTTTCGAAAGGAAAAAAGAAATTGAGAAAAAGCCTGAGGAGGTGTCACGATGAAGAAAGAGTTTGAATTTTTAAATGAGGTGGAGATGGATTTTTCGAAATATGAAGAAGCATCTCTGTCAGAAATGGAGCGTGTGAGAATGAAACAGAATTTAAAGAAAAACAGCAGGAATTTTCAATTCAGAAAGAATATGACGAGGGCTGCGGCATGTGCGGCAGTGCTGCTTGCCTTTTCTCAGACCACATTTGCAAAGGATATTATGGAAAAGATTGTATCCATCGGACACAGCTCAGTTGTGATAGAAGAGGAGCAGAATCCGGATATGGATTATATTTATCCTATTCCAGAGGAACTGATCGGTCAGGTTTTTGATGAGAATGGAAATGAGCTTTCGGAGGTGACCGGCGAGACTGCAAAAATCTATGATAAAGACGGTAATGAGGTTATGATCTGTTCTGAAAATGCAGATGGTTCAGCAGGGGATTCTGATGCGGATTCTGTGACCTATTATCTTGAAAGGGTCGATGCAATGTCAAAGGAACTGGATGAGGACGAGGATATCTGCAGCTTTTCATCTGAGGCGGAACTGGCAGAAGTATTATGCTTTGATCTGAAGGTTCCGAAAACGCTTCCGGAAGGATTTTCACTGGTAAAAGCCTATGGATTTAAAGATGAAAACGGAGAAGTTTCACCGGATTATGCAGTTCTTGTATATGGAAACGGAGAAAAAGAATTTTCCATCCATGAGCGAAGAGACAGTGAAGAAACGAAATTTGAGACTGGTCTCAGCGGTGCAAAGGTGATAGACTTTGACGGTGTGGATGCGGTATATACAGATAATGAATTTGACTGTTCCTGGGACGGAGTGGCCGTAAGTATCCTTGGCCGGGAGGCTGTTTCGGGAGATGAAATTCTTGATCTGGCGAAAGCGATGAAGTAGCTAACTCCCACCGATGGTTAACGCTTCTGTCCGGGCTGTTAAAAAATTTTGACAGATCTGATTTCTCGTGTTAGTATAAATAAAAAATAAAGTGCTGCCGGCAGACGGTGAGTCTGATAAATGGTCTGGCAAAGATTGCCGCCTGGTTTAGCTGACCGGGCGGCTGTTTTTGTGCTTTGTGTCAGCAGCATTAAGGAGGGAATAAGGATGAGAGTCTCATATAACGATATGGTAGCTGAATTTGAGCGTGTATTAAATAAATACGGTTTTGAAGAGGACAGGGCACATGAGGCTGCAGAGATTTTTGCACAGAACAGTTTGTCGGGGGTATATTCACATGGGCTCAATCGTTTTCCGGTAGTTGTGGAATTTTTGAAAAGGGGAGATATTAATCCAAAGCTAAAAGCTGTTTGTGTGGAGTCGTTTGGTGCAATGGAGAGATGGGACGGACAGAGAGGGTTTGGTCCGTTGAATGCAAAACGTGCCATGGACAGAGCAGTTGAAATTGCACATGAAAACGGGATTGGTTTAGTTGCTCTTGGAAATAATAACCATTGGATGCGCGGGGGCACCTATGGATGGCAGGCGGCAGAGGCAGGATGTATCGGTATTTGCTGGTCAAATACCTGCCCGAATATGCCGGCATGGGGGGCGAAGGACAATCATATCGGGAATAATCCCATTGTTTTGGCTGTTCCGAGATCTAACGGGGAACATCTTATGATAGATTGTGCGCTTTCGCAGTTTAGCTATGGGAAGCTGGAGGCGACCCGGTTGGCTGGTAAAGAGCTTCCGGTTATCGGTGGATACGACGAAAACGGGAATCTGACTAAAGATCCCGGAGCGATTGAAAAAACCCGTCGTATGATTCCAATCGGTTATTGGAAGGGCAGCGCCTTATCCATTATGTTAGATTTGATCGTAACCGTGCTCACGAATGCGAATTCCGTTTCAAAAATAGGAAGCTTTGGAAGAGAAACAGGTCTTTCGCAGATTTTAATCGCGATCGATCCTTCCAAATTCCAGGATACGGCGGTTACAGATGGAATCATCAATGCAATCGCTGCGGATGTTAAAAGCAGCGAACCGATCGGAGAGGGAGATTCGGTAAGATGTCCCGGAGAAGGATTATATCGTGTTCGAAAAGAAAATCTGGAAAAGGGAATTCCGGTGGAAGAAAAGAAATGGAATGAAGTTCTGGCAATGTGATATAAAGGGGTTAAGATGGCGAAGATAGGTATTTTATTTCCGTATAAAGAAATTGAAGATATGGCAAGGGCACTTGTCAGTGAAGAAAAAATTGAAATAGAATATATGAAAACAACCAATTCTACAGATGTTTTGTCGGATGCGAGGAAAGCCATAGAAGCAGGAGTGGATATTATTATTTCCCGAGGGTATCAGGCAATGGTCCTGAAGAACTATATCAATATTCCAATCATTGAAATGAAAATCCAGATTCAGGAAATAGGAATGCTGATCAAAAAAGCAAAAAGAATGATTCCGAAGGAAAATCTTAAGATTGCCATGATATGTTTTTCGAATATGCTGAATAATATGGATCGGCTTGGAGAGCTTCTGGATGTAGAATTAAAAATTGTGTATATCAGCAAACTGGAAGAGGCCATCGAAGAAATCAGGAAACTGAAAGAAACGGGTGTGGATCTGATTATTGGCGGTGCGACCACTGTCAGCAGCGCCAATATGCTTGGCCTGCCCGGGCTGCAATATGTCGGTACAGAAGATATGATCATCGAGGCTGTTGAAGAGGCAAACAGACTGCAGCATGCCCTGGAGCTTGAGAATCGAAGCGAAGCACAGCTGGAGTCCATTCTTGATACAACCTTTAACGGAATAATTAAGATTAATTCAGAGGGAACGATTATTGTAGTAAATCGTCTTGTGGAAAATCTGATCAGCATGGGTGCGGAAGATGTCATCGGAAAATCTGTCCGGGATATTTTTCCGGAATTTGACGAAAAATATATAAACGCAATTCTTTCGGGTGAAAAAGAGCATTTCATCATATCGGTGAATATAAGAAATCACGCATGGATATTGAATATGGCACCGATTCAGTATAATGATACGATTACAGGGGCGATTCTTTCTCTGCAGAAAATGAACGATGCTGTTCGTACATATTCTGAATCGGGAAAGAGGCTGGTGAAAAACGGATATACGGTGTCTACTGTATTTGGTGATATTAAAACACAGGACCCTCAATTTGAAAAACAGCTGGAGCTGGCGAAGAAATATGCCCTGTCTGACTGCCCGGTGATCATTTATTCAGAACATGGAACGGAATACTTTCAGGTTGCGGAAGCGATTCATAATGGCAGTGTCCGCAAAAGCAGTCCTTTTCTGCGAGTTGATCTGGAAACAATGAATGAAGAATGTCAAATGCGTATGCTTTTCGGGAAAAATCCGGACGGGACAGATAACGAAGAACCGACTGTTCTGGTGAAAGCGTATACAGGGACTCTTTTTCTTAATTCGATAGAGAGACTGGAACCGAGAGCACAAAATATGCTGCTCAATATTCTGCTGGATCAGAGTGCTCGCAAAACGGCTGTCAGTATGATGGATTTGTGTCAGGCCAGAATTATCGTATCCACCAAAGTGAATCTTAAAAGAATGGTGGAAGAGGGGCTGTTTAATGCGGAATTGTTTTATTTGCTGCAGGGACTTGTATTGGTTGTTCCGCCGCTGCGTGAACGAAAAGCAGATCTTCGGGCATACTTTGAATATTGGTTTGCAAAAAATTGCAAACGCTATAACAAGTATCTGGTTCTGACTGCCGGGGCAGTGAAAAAAATAGAAGATTTGCCGTGGAACGGGAACCTGCTCCAGATCAGAACATTCTGCGAGTCTCTTGTAATTCGTACAGATCGCAGAAAGGTTGATGAAATACAGATTCAGGAACTTTATAATGAACTGTATCCGATTATAAAGGATATAGAAGGAAGAAAACAGGTTGTGATTTATAAAGCACCGGAAGCAGAGGAAATCTCAAGGCTTTTGGATCAGTATTACGGAAATCGCAGTGCTGTGGCAAATGAGCTTGGAATCAGTACAACGACTCTTTGGCGGAAAATGAAAAAATATGGTATTTCCGGTGCGAAATCATAGTATATAAAAAGCTGCGTCTATTTTGATGCGGCTTTTTGTTTTAATGGGCGAAATTACCAAAAATGAGCAGTGATAACTGTGAATAGCCACAAATTGCCATAAATGAAATATATTCATTGCATAATGAAATGGTATTATTTGGGTGCGATTGCGATTTATTGTATGAGAAATTAAAATGAAATTAATATGTTTTATAAATGAAATAACAGTTGCAGAATATGAAAATATATTGATTATATATAAAGATGAATGTTTCAAAGTGTGCATTGCGTCAATAGAATTTAAGGTTCCGATTGGATAAAATGGGCTCACAAAGAAAAAGTCAGGAGGAACTAAAAATGAAAATTGGATTTATTGGACTTGGAATTATGGGAAAACCAATGAGCAAAAACCTTGTAAAGGCTGGTTATGAACTCGTGGTTTACAACCGCAGCAAAGCATCTGTTGAGGAACTGGTTGCAATGGGTGCGGCAGCAGGAGAGAGTGCAGCAGATGTTGCGGCACAGTGTGACGTGATCATTACAATGCTTCCAAACTCTCCGCAGGTAAGAGAGGTTTGTCTTGGAGCAAACGGAATTCTTGAAGGCGCAAAAGAAGGCACTGTTGTAATCGATATGAGTTCTATTGACCCGGTTGAAAGCAAATCAATTGGTGCGGCACTTGCAGAAAAAGGTGTTGAATTAATGGATGCACCTGTAAGCGGCGGAGAACCGAAAGCTATTGACGGAACACTGTCTGTAATGGTCGGCGGTAAAAAGGAAAGCTTTGACAAATATTACGATCTTTTAATGGCCATGGCAGGATCTGTTGTATATGTAGGTGATTTAGGCTCCGGTAATGTTGCAAAGCTGGCAAATCAGGTTATCGTAGCAATCAATATTGCAGCTGTATCAGAGGCTATGACACTGGCTGTTAAAAACGGTGCCGATCCTGAGCTTGTATACAAAGCAATCAGAGGCGGCCTTGCAGGATCTACAGTTCTTGATGCAAAAGCACCGATGATGATGGCTCACAACTTTAAACCAGGCTTCAGAATCGAGCTTCATATTAAAGACCTGAACAATGCGATTAATGCAGCACATGCTACAGATACATCACTTCCGATTACCGCTCAGGTTATGGAAATGATGCAGGCATTAAAGAACGATGGATGCGGAAAAGAAGATCACAGCGCATTAGTTCGTTATTTTGAAAAAATCTCAAATGTTTCTGTAGAAAAATAAGACATCTCTATATATTACAAACATTATTGCAAAGGAGAAAAGGAAATGGATGCTTCTGTAAGGATGCTGTTAGGATTGCTGATCGGTATCGTTGTAATGGTCATATTGGTTTCTAAAACAAAAGTACATACATTTATTGCCCTTATGATTGCAGCGATTATTACCGGTGTGATCGGCGGTATGCCGCTGGTGGATATCAAAACCGACGAAACAACTGTCACAGGTCTTGTAACCGCAATTAAAGATGGATTTGGCAATACATTAAAGAGTACCGGAATTATCATTGGTCTTGGTGTAATGATGGGCGGTATTCTGGAAAAATCCGGTGCTGCTGAAAAAATGGCTTATTCATTTATCAAAGCAGTCGGAAAGAAAAAAGAAGAATGGGCTCTTGCAATTACAGGGTGGTTTATTGCAATCCCGGTATTTGCAGATTCTGCAATTGTAATTTTTGCACCGCTTTGTAAAGCGATTTCCAAAGTAACAGGTAAATCAGTGATTGGTCTTGCCCTTGCTATGGCAGCAGGTCTTCAGTTAACACATTGTCTGGTTCCGCCAACACCGGGCCCCACAACCGCAGCAAGCATGCTGGGTGTAGATGTTGGTCAGATGATTTTTTTAGGCGCGCTGATTTCTATCCCTATGCTGATCGTTGCAGTGTTTTATTGTAAAAGCGTTGGCAAGAAAATATATCAGATTCCCACAGAAAACGGTGGATTTGATCGTAAAGAATTCAGACAGGAATACATTAAATCCATGGATGAGCTTGACAAGATTATTGGCGAGAAAGAGCTCCCGAGTCTTGGAATGTCAATTGCACCAATCGTGATTCCGCTGGTTCTGATTCTGACCCAGACAGTTTGCAACCTTGCAGGCGTTAAGATTTCGATTCTTGCCTTTTTAGGTGATCCGATCATTGCTCTTGCAATTGGTACACTGATTGCAATCTATGGTCTTATGCGTAAAGCAGACAACAAAGTTGTTCTTCATGTTATGGACGATGCGATTAAAAGCACGGGTATTATCATGCTGATTACCGGTGCGGGCGGTTCCCTTGGTAATGTTGTTAAGGTTTCCGGTGTGGGAACAGCTCTTGGTGAACTTGTAATGAAGCTTCCGCTGCCGGCAGTATTGATTCCGTTTGTTATCGCAGCAATGATGCGTATTGCACTTGGATCTGCAACAGTTGCGATTACAACAGCGGCAACATTATCCGCACCGCTTCTTACATCCATTGCAGTCAGCCCGTTATTAATGTCAATTGCATGCTGCGTAGGTGCAATCTCCTTCTCGTACTTCAATGACTGTGGTTTCTGGGTATGGAACGAGATGTTTGGAGTAACAGAGCTGAAAGATCAGGTACGCTGTAAAACAGCAATATCTCTGATTATGTCAGCAGTTGGTATTGTAGAACTTATCATATTGTCAATGTTTCTTCACTAATTGAAATAGGAGTCCGTTATTATGATAAACACAGATTTTATTAAAGGCGTTATTGTACCGATTATTACACCGATTGACCAGGATGAAATGATTGATGAGACAAGACTTCGCAGACAGGTTGATTTTGTAATTAATGGTGGTATTCTTGGAATTCTTGCATTTGGAAGCAATGGGGAATTTTATCAGATCGAAGAAGACGAGATGAAAAGAGGTCTTCAGATCATGGTTGATCAGGCGGCCGGACGCGTACCGGTATACTTTGGAATCGGTGCGATCAGCACAAAGAAATGTATCCGTTTAGCAAAAATGGCAGTGGAAAATGGCGCAGCCGGTATTTCCATCCTTCAGCCGATGTTCCTGAAACCTACCGAAACAGAGTTATTCAATCACTTTAAGGCAATCGCGGAGTCTGTACCGGAAACACCGGTATTGTTGTACAACAATCCCGGAAGAGTGGGCTATACAATGTCCGGAAATCTTGTGGAGCGTCTTGCCCATGAAGTGGATAACATCATTGGAATGAAAGACACAAGCGGAGACATTACCCAGACAGAAGAGTTTATTCGCAGAACAAGAGATGTAAACTTCAAAGTGTTCGGCGGAAAAGATACACTTCTTTATGCATCCATGTGCCACGGAGCAGTTGGCGGTGTGTGTACAGCAGGAAACTTCATGCCGGAACTGATTACAGATGTTTATAACAAATTTGTGGCAGGTGATCTGCAGGGATCTTTGGAGGCTCAGTTTAAACTGAATCCGATTCGTCTTTCTATGGATGGTGCAAGCTTCCCGGTTGCTGCAAAGGATATGGCAAACTTAAGGGGACTTGATATGGGAGTTCCATATACACCAAACCTTTCGACACCGGAAGGTCCGGTACTGAATAAGATTATCGATGCTATGAAAGAGGGCGGCTTGATTTAGCCCCCTCCAATATAGACAGGGAGGATATGTATTATGGCGCTGCAAATAGTAAATGATGCGAATCGTTGTCTTAATTGTAAGAAACCAATGTGTCAGCAATACTGCCCGGTGCATACACAAATCCCGAAAGTGATTTCTCTTTTTAAAGAACAGAAGATTTACGAGGCAGGTGAGCTGCTGTTTGAAAACAATCCTTTATCTGCTGTATGTGCCACCGTTTGTGATCATGGAGAACAGTGTTACGGCCATTGTGTTCTTGGCAAAAAGGGAACTCCGATTCATTTTTATGAAATAGAAAAATATATTTCCGATTCCTATCTGGATCGTATGAAAATACAGATTCCGAAGGAGAAAAAGGAAGCCGTGGCCGTTATCGGAAGCGGCCCGGCAGGTATCACGGCAGCGGTCACGCTTGCAAAAAAAGGATACCGGGTCACGATTTTTGAAGAGAAATCGCATATCGGAGGAATGCTCTACTATGGAATTCCATCCTTCAGACTTTCGAAGTCATTGCTTCTTAAATATAAGGATAGATTACATGATTTTGGCATTCAGATCAGACCGAACACGGTTATCGGCGGCGACCTGACCATTGAAAGCATGCTCCGCGACGGGTATGCGGCAATCTTTATCGGCACCGGAACCTGGAGGCCGAAAACTCTTGGCATTCAGGGGGAAACCCTTGCAAATGTCCATTACGGTATTTCCTATCTGAGAAATCCGGGGGCTTTTAATCTGGGGAAAAATGTTGCCGTCATTGGCATGGGAAATGTCGCAATGGATGTGGCAAGGACTGCATTAAGAAACGGAGCGGAAAAAGTAACCTTGTATGCCCGCGGAAAGCGTATCGCGGCAAGTCCTCATGAAGCAGAATACGCGAAGCTTGACGGCGCAGAGTTTGCATTTGGAAAAGCAATTGAAAAAATTGAAGAAGACGGGCCGGTATTTAAAATCTCTATTTTTAATGAAAATGACAAGGTGATAGGTTACGAGGAAAAACGGGAAAAGATTCCTGCCGACTCCGTTATCATTGCGGCAAGTCAGGGTCCGAAGAATAAGCTGGTGCTTACTACGCCGGGACTGGAAAGTACAGATAAAGGCCTTCTTATCTGCGATGAGTACGGAAGAACCACCAGAAAAGAAATATTTGCAGCCGGAGATGTGGTACATGGTGCAAAAACAGTGGTACATGCGGTAGAAGCAGCAAAAACAGCAGTTGAAACGATGATTGAATATATAGAAAACAAAGGAGAAGAATGATATGTCTATTCCGGTAATTACCAAAATGGAAGTTTATCCTGTAGCAGGACATGATTGTATGGAATTAAATCTTTCCGGTGCACATGCGCCGTATTTCA
This sequence comes from Blautia sp., assembly GCA_034118545.1. GTDB lineage: Bacteria > Bacillota > Clostridia > Lachnospirales > Lachnospiraceae > Blautia_A. Next base: position 1,706 of record JAXFBD010000116.1, on the reverse strand, counting down.
CAAGAAATATTGTAATCCTGACAGATTCCACAGGTGCAGAAGGTGTTGGAGAAGTTCCTGGCGGACAGAAAATCACAGCAGCACTGGAAGCAGTAAAAGATCTGGTGATTGGTACAAGACTTGCGGATTACAAACAGACTCTGAATAAAGTGCGCGCATGGTTATCTGAAAACATCAAAGATGACGTTCGCGGTCTTCAGACATTTGACCTTCGTACAGGTGTTCATGTTGTAACTGCTATTGAAGCGCCTCTTCTTGACCTGTTTGGAAAATTCCTGGACGTTCCGGCAGCAGCCCTGATGGGAGACGGTATCCAGAGAGAAAAAGTTCAGTTTTTAAGCTATCTGTTCTATGTCGGAGACAGAAAGAAAACGGATCTTCCATATGAGGAAGAACCGGATTCCGATTGTGACTGGTATCGTTTAAGACATGAAGAGGCATTAACTCCGGAAGCTATCGTGGCTCTTGCAAAGGCTACCCATGAAAAATACGGTTTTGTTGATTTTAAACTCAAAGGCGGCGTTCTGGCACCGAAGGAAGAATTAAAAGCGGTACAGGCTATTAAAGCTGCATTCCCGGAGGCACGTGTTGACCTGGATCCAAACGGATGCTGGAGTCTTGAAGAAGCACTGGAAATCGCTCCGGAACTGAAGAAAGTCCTTGCATACTGCGAGGATCCATGTGGAGCTGAAAACGGTTTTTCCGGCCGTGAGGTTATGGCTGAGTTCCGTAAAGCGGCTATGATGCCCACAGCAACAAACATGATCAATACAGACTGGAGACAGATGTGTCATGCCATCGCTCTGCAGGCGGTTGACATTCCTCTTGCAGATCCGCACTTCTGGACGATGGAAGGTTCTGTGCGTGTAGGTCAGCTTTGCAATGATTTTGGTCTTATGTGGGGATGTCATTCCAACAATCACTTTGATATTTCTCTTGCAATGGTTGTTCAGTGTGCAGCTGCAATTCCCGGAAAAATGAATGGTATCGATACGCACTGGATCTGGCAGGAAGGCCGTGAAAGACTTACAAAAGAGCCGATGCAGATTGTAGACGGATGCATTGAGCTTCCGAAAAAAGGCGGTCTTGGTATCGAAGTGGATCGCGAGCAGATTATGAAAGCGAATAAACTTTACCTTGACAATTGCCTTGGAGCAAGAGATGATTCAATTGGTATGCAGTATCTGATTCCGGGATGGAAATTTGATAACAAGAAACCATGTTTAGTCAGATAAATGCATCGATTTTTATAAAGTTGAATTAGGGAGATAGGCTATGACGTTAAGAGAGGATGCAAATTTTATTATTTCGGAAGCAATACATAAAGTGCTGCCGGATGAAGCAGTGGCGAAGGCTCTGAAAGGAAAAAAATTTGGCAGTGGGAAATTGTATATTGTATCTGCCGGAAAGGCAGCATGGCAGATGGCAAAGGCGGCAGGTGAGATACTTGGAGACAGACTGGAAAAGGGTGTCGTTGTTACAAAGTACGATCATGTGTATTCGCAGCTTCCGAAGATGGAATGCTATGAGGGCGGACATCCGGTGCCGGATATGAATTCTTTCCGCGGAACACAGGCTGCACTTGATCTTGTTTCAGATCTTAAAGCGGAAGACACAGTTCTTTTTCTGTTGTCAGGAGGAGGTTCGGCGTTGTTTGAAAAACCTCTGGTATCCGAAGAGGAGCTTGCATATATCACAAAGCAGCT
>JAXFBD010000115.1:0-7491 GCA_034118545.1 Blautia sp. | reverse complement strand
TACCGACCACCTGATTCAGATAATCTGTTTCAGCCCCTGTACGGCCGTCATTCCACAAAATAGCCGGACGGATCACCTGATCCTTCTCATCCAGTGTAACAAGACCATGCATCTGTCCTCCTGCACCGATTCCCGCAATCTGTGTCTTATCAATTCCCTTCGTCAGCTCCTTTAAGCCTTCCATGCTCTTCTCAAACCAATCCTGCGGATGCTGTTCCGACCAGCCCGGATGCGGAAAAAACAACGGATACTCTTTTGATACAATGTTACAGATTCTGCCGTTTTCTTCCATCAAAAGAAGCTTTACAGCAGATGTTCCCAGATCGACCCCAATATAATACATAATTTTCCCTCCTGTTTATAATCTATCCTGACACTTATTTTTCCTTATTCAGGCATTTTTGTCAAGCAAAGAATCAGACTTTACACTTTTTTCAGAATATTTATAATTGCTTTCGCCACACCCTCTTTTTCGTTTGATTCCGTAATCCTCCCTGCCGCTTTTTTGCAAGCAGGAGAACCGTTTTCCACTGCAAATCCCAAGGCCGCAAACTGCAGCATTTCAATATCATTATCTCCATCGCCGAATGCCATGATCTCTTCCGGCCGGATTTTTTCTTTTTCAGCCAGATAAGCCAGTGTCTGTCCTTTTCCACCGTTTTTATGGGAAATTTCCAGCAAATGAGGAATAGATGATGTAATATAAATATTATCTATATTTTCTAAAAAACGGCGGATTTCTGTTTTTGCCTCAGCCTGGGGACATACAAAATCAATACTGTCAAGACGGTCTCTGTTTTCCCTGATAAATGCTCTGATATCCGGTACTTTTCTCCGCGTTCTCCGCACATATTCCACCCCGAAATCCGTAGCCCCATATGCCCGGGGATCCTCCCAGTATGCTTCTTCTGTGTAAGGCACGCCATTCACAAAGGTCTCCAGTGCTATGCTGTACTGCCCCATGGGAATGTCCAGTATTGCGTCCACAGAAGCCGGCTCCAGAAGACATTCATAAATCCGCTTTCCTTCAGAAGCTGAATAAACTGCCGCGCCATTTGAAGTGATCACATACTTCACTCCCGGAAGAGAAAGTACCTCATGGGGAATGGAAGTAAACGCCCTCCCCGTAGCAGGTACAAACAGGATTCCTTCCCCGGCTGCAGCGGCCAGCACCTGTTTTGTATAGTCTGTAATCTCTTTTTTCTCCGTCAGAAGTGTCCCGTCCAGATCACTGGCAATCAACCTGATTTTTCCCATAACTATGTATCTATCCTTTCTCTTTCCTGATTTTCAGCTTACCACGTTTCCGTCACATCTACAACCCAAACCAGACAGCCCCGTCCATCTCTCTTGCCTTTTTTGTCAGATTTTAATATAATATTCGAAAAGTGTAACCATTTGGAGGTGTAGTATTTTTGGAAGTTTGGGAGAATTATTTCAGTGAAACTGTCACAACAGAATCGGAAACTGCTCTGAGCAGAGGCGATCTGCGCATGCTTCCGCAAATAGACGATTATCTGGATGTGGAACATCAGTACAGCCAGATTATGTTTGTTTATGAATCAGGAATTCAACAGATCCGGGCTAAGCTTGAGATTCTGAAAAGAGAATTTCAGTACAGAAATGACCGCAATCCCATCGAAAATGTCAGCAGCCGCATTAAATCTCAGAAAAGCATCATTGACAAAATGCACAAAAAGGGACTCCCGCTGACTTTTCAGGCCATGACTCATAACCTGTATGATATTGCCGGAGTCCGGGTTACCTGCCCTTTTATCCAGGATGTCTACCAGGTTACAAGAATGCTGCTCAGCCAGCGGGATATACAGCTTGTGCAAATGAAAGACTATATTAAAACTCCAAAGGAAAACGGCTACCGCAGTCTTCATCTCGTAGTACTGGTGGAGGTACCGTTTTCCAGCCGTGTGGAAAGTGTTCCTGTGGAAATCCAGCTTCGCACCATTGCCATGAACTGCTGGGCCAGCGCCGAACATCAGATGCGCTACAAAAAAGACTACGCACTGACAGAAGAAATGCACCAGCAGCTCAAAGAATGCGCCGACCTTATGGCAGAAGCTGACCGCAAAATGCAGCAGCTCGTAAATGAGCTGAAGCTGTAAATGTGACGGAGCGTGACTCTATTACATGGAACATACTACTCCCGAAAATGCAAAGGGAGATCACCTGAAAACCATCCAGAAAATGGTGGAACGGGTGAAAAAAGATGAGGAGGTGTCACTGGAATATATGAAAATATTCGAACGGGAACAAATGCTGATTAATCAGGGAATTAAAGAAGGACGTCTGGCTGAACAGCAGAACACAGAGCGTGAGCGCATAAGAGCTGATAAAGCAGAAGCCGAACTTCAAACACTCAGAAAAAAGCTTGCGCAGCTTGAACAGAAAAACATACGTTAACAGAAACAAATAAAGTATAATTTCAGGAGAAAAACATGTTAGATAATCTGATGCAGTTAAAGAACCGACAAGCACGATGTGTCAATGCAGAAAACCCAACCGGAGAAAAGGGAAAGGGCGGTATGGCCTCCAGCCCTCTGGGACCCTCCCGAAAAGGAAGTCCCTGCCTGCGGGATATTGCCCCTGGGGAAACAGCTACTCTGGCTGATATTGAAGGCCCCGGTATGATAACTCATATCTGGATTACTGTTGATAACAAAACAAGTGATGCCGACTGTTTTGTCCTCCGTGATCTTGTGCTTCGGATGTATTGGGACGGTGAAGAAACACCCTCGGTGGAATCCCCGCTTGGGGACTTTTTCTGCTGCGGTTTTGCCAGAGAATGTATTGTTAATTCCATGCCCGTAGCTGTCATTCCCAATCGCGGTTTTAACAGTTATTTTCAGATGCCATTTCATAAACGTGCAAAAATCACATTGGAAAACCAGCATGAAAACCCCATCCCGGCTTTTTTCTACCAGGTAGATTATTATCTGGATAAAAATCTTCCAACTGATATTGGTTATTTCCACGCACAGTGGAGAAGACAGCGGATTACCGAACTTCAAAAGGATTACGTTATTCTGGATGGAGTAAAAGGCAAAGGTCAGTATATCGGCACATATCTGGCTCTTACCACACTGGAACGCTACTGGTGGGGTGAGGGAGAAGTAAAATTCTACATTGACGGAGACCAACAGTATCCTACCATCTGCGGTACTGGAACAGAAGACTATTTTGGCGGCTCCTGGAGCTTTGCAAAACAAATAAACGGCAAAACTGTGGAACAAAATTACAATTCACCGTATCTTGGCTATCCTTACTATTCTGCACACGATGAGCTGGTACACAATCCCTATCACAATGATGACTGCCCGCCCATGCGAGGCTTCTACCGCTGGCATATCCCGGATCCAATCTATTTCGACGAGGATCTGAAAGTAACCATCCAGCAGATTGGTGTCTGCTACAAAGGCCTTTTTGAGCGTCAGGATGATGTGGCAAGCGTTGCATACTGGTACCAGAGAGAGCCTCACCAGGCTTTTGCCCCTCTGATGGACAAAAAAAGCCGCTGGCCCAGATAACATAAAGGAGAATGATTATGGAAATACGCCACTCATCAAAGGAAGATTTCCCTTCTATAATGAAAATTTACGACTATGCCCGTCACTTTATGGCAAACCATGGCAACCCCAATCAATGGGGTCCCACCAACTGGCCTCCGGAAGCATTGATCCATGACGATATTTCTTCCCGTAAAAGCTATGTCTGTACCCATGAAAATAAAATTGTGGGAACCTTTTTCTATGATTTTGGTGCAGATATTGAACCCGCTTATGAAATTATCGAAAACGGTACATGGTTATGCACCGAGCCCTACGGTGTAGTCCACCGGATAGCCGGAAACGGTTCTGTAAAAGGCATTGGCAGCTTTTGTATCGAATGGGCGTTCAGACAGTGTGGTCATCTCAGGATCGACACCCACGGAGACAACCGTATAATGCAGAACCTGCTGTCCAAACTTGGATTTATGCACTGCGGAACCATTTACGTTCCGGAAGATAATTATCCCCGTCTGGCCTACGAAAAAATCCTTTATCCTTCAGGAGAACGCAAATGAAAAACTATTCTATCAAGGAAGCCGCCAAAATGACGAATATTTCCACCAGCACCATCCGGTATTATGATAAAGAGGGACTTTTGCCATTTATAGAACGGTCAGAATCCGGTTACCGCTCTTTTTCCGAAAATGATCTCACCATGCTGCAGATCATTTTGTGCCTGAAAAGAACCGGCATGCCCATTAAAGAAATCCGCCAGTTTATTGAATGGATTCAGCAGGGAGATGCAACACTGAAAGAACGTTATGATATGTTTCTGGAACGGAAGCATATTGTTGAAACGCAAATCGCTGATCTGCAGGCCACACTGGATACCATCAATTACAAATGCCAGTACTATAAAACCGCCCTTGAAGCAGGCACTGAAAAAATCCACCTGAAAAACAGAAAAAATAGAAAACTGCCCTGCGAATAGCGGGACAGTTTCTTTATTTTTTATTCAACTTCAATCAGATTGTATTCTCTTTTTCCATATCCGGAAGCAGCTGCAGCCTCAATGGTATGAACTCCGTTTCGGCTCTCAATTCTCTCCAGCAAATGGGGTCTGCCAGGATCCGTGCATTTATAAACCAGATCAATACATGCCTGATCTATGGCAACCGGATCTGTACCTGCCAGAATGCCAATGTCCGCGATACACGGATCTTCTGCCACTGCACAGCAGTCACAATCCACACTCATATTCTTCATCACATTAATATAAACCAGTTTGCCATCAAAGAATCTGATAATACTTCCGGCAGCATCTGCCATAGATTCCAGAAAAGAATCATGATCTGCCGTCCAGATGTCTTCCGGTACACCTGCACCATGAATATAGGCTTTTCCAAAAGAAGATGCCACACCAATAGATAACTGCTTTAATGCACCGCCATATCCTCCCATGGGATGTCCCTTGAAATGAGACAATACCAGCATAGAATCATATTTTTGAATATTCTTTCCCACATAATTTTTTTGAATCTTTTTTCCTTCAGGAATAAGAAGTTCCATATCCGGACCTTCCGCATCCAGAATATCCACATTATAGCAACGATTCCAGCCATGCTCCTCCATCAGCTTCTGATGGCGCTCTGTGGTATTACGTTCTCCTTCATAAGCAGTATTACACTCAACCACTGTACCATTTACATACTCAATAACCGGCTTCCAGAAATCCGGACCCAGAAAATTCTGGTTTCCCTTTTCTCCTGAATGCAGCTTTACAGCTACTTTTCCGGGAAGCTGTTTCCCGACTAATCTGTATAATTCCAGTACCTTTTCCGGTGTAATTGTTTTGGAAAAATAAACATCAGAACTCATAATATAACACCCCTTCATCAAAATTTTATTTCCTGGTTGTTTTTCATTATTTTAAATATAACATTAAATCCGGGTTTAAGGTCAATATCTTCCTGTTTTTTCTTGAATTTTAAATTCACAGTGCTATAATAGTCTCATGCAGATATGGTTCATTGGTAGAACGCCAGCTTCCCAAGCTGGAAAGGCGGGTTCGATTCCCGTTATCTGCTCTTAACAAAAGCCGGAAGCTGCTGAAACAGTGGATTTCCGGCTTTTGTTTTTATATCCTGCAACAGGTACTCTCATTTTAATCCTGTGTAGAAATATAGAATAAGGGGTTGTTATGTGCTATACTTTATTTTAAGACAAATTGAGAAATATGTGGAGGAGATGTTTGGGATGACATTAAAAGATATAAGCAATGGTCCAGATTGGATTTCAGAGGAGGAATGTGAGATGAAAGAAAGAATTAAAAAATTGCTGAATCCAATGTCCTATATGGGCTTTATCGGCAGTCTGTTATCCGGTGTTTTCAGAAAGGGGGGCAGCGGTTTATGCAATACGCAGTAGCTTTTCTGGAAGGCATCATCACCTTCATATCGCCCTGTCTGCTTCCCATGCTGCCTATCTATTTCTCCTATTTTGCAGGTGGTGGAGAGCGCTGCACAAAAAAGACCTTGTCAGGAGCATTAGGATTTGTCAGTGGATTTACCGTAATCTTTGTGACAATGGGCGCATTGGCAGGCACCGTTGGCAGCTTCCTGCGGGAATATCAAACCGCAGTGAATTTAATTTCCGGATTGGTAGTAATTCTCTTTGGACTCAATTTTCTGGGCATTTTCAAAATGAATTTGTTCCGAGGCGGCGGCAAAACAGTAAACAGTAGTGAGATGGGATTCTTCCCCGCTATGCTCTTTGGCATAATATTTTCCTTGGGCTGGACACCTTGTGTGGGCACATTCCTCGGCTCTGCTTTGATGCTGGCCTCTCAACAGGGGCATATAATCGAAGGTATGGTGATGCTGCTTTGCTATTCGCTGGGACTTGGCATTCCTTTTCTTCTCAGCGCTGTCCTACTCGACTATTTGAAGTCAGCCTTCAACTGGATCAAAAAACATTACCGGATCATCAATACTGTCAGTGGCTGTTTTCTGATATTGGTGGGTATTCTGATGGCAACAGGAACGCTGGGGCAGCTACTCAGCCTGCTAAGTTAAGGAGGGTTTATGGATAAAAAAAAGATAATAATGATTCTTGTTCTTTTGTTTATTCTCATTTTAGGCGGCGCAGGAATCCTATATAAACAGCTTGGACAGAAACTGACTCCCGATCTGCTTGCCACACAAGCACCGCAAGAAATCGAATCCACAGAAGCCTCCGCCCCAACAACACAAAAGGATGAGTCAGAAAATATATCGGCACCGGATTTTACAGTTTACGATCTGGACGGAAATGAAGTTCATCTTTCAGACTTTATCGGGAAACCCATTGTCCTGAATTTCTGGGCAAGCTGGTGTGGCCCCTGTAAAATGGAGATGCCTGATTTTAACGAAAAGTATCTGGAAATTGGTGAAGAAGTACAGTTTCTCATCATCAATATGACCGATGGTTCCAGAGAGACTGTGGAAACTGCATCTGCTTTCATCGCAGAACAGGGCTATTCTTTCACAGTATTTTATGATACAGATCAGAATGCCGCTGCAACCTACAATGTTTATTCACCGCCTACCACATATTTTATCGATGCTGAGGGAAACGCAATAGCCCAGGCAACGGGTGCAATCGACGAAGGAACTCTGCAGCGAGGAATTGACATGATTATTTCCGGCAGGTGATGATCATCTACCGGTGCTAAATATTTTTCTTTGACCATCTCCTTGAAATACACATTAAAAATAAATGGAGTCCAATTGTGAAAGAAATAAAAAAATCGAAGAAAAACACAAATATGCAATTTCGAAACGCCCTCTAGTTTTTAGAAAGAGGGTGCTGCCCATGAACACAATGGAAGTTCTTACTTTACTATTAGTAGTTTTTGCGGCTTTGACCTACATAGATAACCGACATAATAAGAAATAGCATCCACGATAACCCTAGGAAAGTTTGATGGATGCTATGTCTTAACATAGAA
>JAXFBD010000114.1:0-2732 GCA_034118545.1 Blautia sp. | reverse complement strand
CTTTCGTCTCAGGAGCATTCCATATATCTGAAGTATTTGGCAATGGCACAAGAAAACCACCATTATACTCAATAAGTTCTTGCCCATATTCATTCGTAACAGCCCATTGGTCTTTTCCAACATGACCACCAGACGCATAGCCTTTAGTTGAAATTGCCTTTGTAGTCTGCCCACTATTAGGAGCTTGTGTGGTACTGTTAATGGCGGCTACTATAGTATTTGCACTTGCATTTAGCGCGTCAATCATATCCTTTTGACGTTTCCAGATATTAGACATGGTGTTATTTAAAGTTGTGGATTTATTACCAAAATCACTACTATATGTAGATAAGACATCTTTTATATTACCAGTTGTAGTCCAGATATTTTTCATCTCGGGTGTAAGTGTATATCCAACTTTATCTGCTTGGGCAATTAATGTCTGCTGGATATCTTCCGCATTAGCATTAATCTGGTCGATAGATGTCTGAATAAGCATGTCTATATTATCCAACCGTTTATTGAGGACTTCTTCGTAATCATTACGAAGGTCATCAAGTAATTCTTTCTGGTCAGAAATGAACTTATCATATTCAGATTCCTTGAGGTCATCCTGCGCTTCTTTGAGACTTAGTTTGATTTCCTGAACTTTTGCTTTCGCTTCCTCGGAATTATCATTCTGATATACAGCTAACTGTTTCTGAAGGGAAGCAATTTCTTCTGCTTGCTTCTTAGTCTTCTTTTCAAAGTCGTATAAATCTTTCTTTGCGGATAATAAATCAAGGTATTTATCAATCAAGTCATCCAATGCATCTAACTCTGAATTAATACCATTCTCAACCATATCACGAATAGATTTCTTTTCATTCTCGGCTGAAAGAATAGCCTGTTGTTGGGCATCGATTAATTCATTCTTACGGTCAATTAATGTCTGGTTATTCGGGTCATTTGCCAATTCGGCACTAATCCTCAACATTTCTTGCTTATAATTGTCAGCCTGTTTCATATATGTGTTATAATTCACACCATGTAACCCCATTGTTGCCCAACCCTCATCAGTAAGAAGTCCAGTGTCTTTGTCATATAATTCTTTGGAACTTAACAGGTCAATCAGGAAACTACTTTCGTTTGCAACACGTTTAATAGACTCCTGTAATCTATTAAATTGTTCCCACCTAAGAGCACGGATTGAATCCTGCAATGAGATGATATTGTTTTCACCTTCAGCGATACTCAGTATTAATTGGTCAATGGTATCTTTCATCTCGTTATATTCCTGAGTACCAACCTTAATAATCCCATTTTTTACAGCCTTTTGAAAAGATTCCTGCATTGCTTTTAATTCAGCTTCCTGATTAGCAACAATACTTTTCTGGTTAGCAATCTGTGCATTATAGAAACTTTCACTGAGATTATAACCACGAGTTTCCATTCTGTTCATATAAGCTTGGATTAAATTGCTCCTGTTCTCAAACTCTATCATCATGGAATCATAGTAGTTGGAGATATTCTCAAGTTTTTGTTTCTCATTATCTACAAGTGCCTGTGCATATTCTGCTTCAGCTTGGGCTGCATTATTTACTGCATTGGCCTGTGCTTCCAATTGGATGTTTAGTTTCTTATTTGCGTCAGATGCAGCAGAAACTTTCTTATTATAAGCTTCTATCTTCTTTAATACGACTGGATCAGTAATGCCTTTTGTACTGACAGTCTTACCTGCTTTTAAAGCAGCTAATTGAGTTTTATTAAGAGAAGATGTTACTTTCTTATCTGATAACAGATTCTTTTGACTCTTATCACGTGATGCAACTGCCTTATTATAAGCAGCCTGTTGCTTTTTCGTTTCAGCAGTCGTTTGTTTTAAAGCAGTCTGCCTTGCTGTGTTTTCCTGTTTAAGAAGCGACAATTCTTGGTCGAGAAGTGTATTCTGAACAACATAGGCTTTTGGATCTTTATTTGTAGCAAGAGTCTGTTGCTCTCTTGTTGTCTGAGAATAGACTTCATCCTTAGTAGCCTTTGCTTTATTTAACTTTTCTAAAGCCTTTTTATCAGCTTCTTTTGCTTTATCATAAGCTGACTGTGCTGTAGCTTGGTCTTTCACATCCTGATTATATTGAGCAGCTTCCGCTTTTAATACCTTGGACAATCCAGATGTGCTAACTTTTTTACCAGAACTTACCGCTTTCGCAATAGCATTTTGCTGTTTCAAAGAACTATTATATGATTTTGCATACTTAAGTGTTTCGCCTTTTAGTCCTTTAGTACTAACAGGTTTTCCTTCTCGGATTGCCTTTGAAATAGCATTATATGTAGCTTTATCTGTACTAGATTTCGCAGCATTCTTTAAACTCTTTGCAGAATTAGAAGTTTGCTTTTTCGCAGCTTTAGTTAGGTCTGTAGCTGATTCTTTTGTATCTGCTTTTGCAACCTTTAAATTCTTACTTGCTTTTGTCGTCTGAGCTTTGGTAGCATTCCTTGCTGTCTCTGCCTTGGTCACATTAGCTTTGGCATTTTTAAGTTTTGGATTATCTGCATTTATCTGATTGGTCAGGGCAGCAATAGCAGAGCCACCAGAAGATATAGCACTAGATACAGCACTCAGAGATTCATACTTACGTTTTAGCTTTTCAATTTTATTCTCTGCTCTTTCCGTAGGCATGTTTGCAAGAGTTTCAAATAATTCAAGCTGGCTATTTCTGAGTTCAACAACAGCATCACGACAATCCATTGCGGCATCGTAATATTCCTGATAT
>JAXFBD010000113.1:0-15274 GCA_034118545.1 Blautia sp. | reverse complement strand
ACAGGAGGATTTATGAGAAAACCGGTATTGTTAGTACCGGCCAGCAGCCTTGAAGTCTTAAAAATCGCAGTGATTTTTGGCGCAGTCGCAGTATATATTGGCGGTGAGGCATTTGGCCTGAGAGCGAAGGCAAAAAATTTTTCGCATGATGATATGGCAGAAGGGATTGCCTTTGCCCATGCGCATGGTGTGAAAGTATATGTAACCGTAAATATTCTGGCACATAATGATGATCTGGCGGGTGTGCGCGAATATTTATACGAATTAAAGGAACTGAAGCCGGACGCACTGATTATTGCTGATCCGGGTATTTTTTCCTATGCAAAAGAAATATGTCCGGAGATTGAGCGCCATATCAGTACCCAGGCGAATAATACCAATTATGAAACCTATCGTTTCTGGTACCAGCTCGGGGCGAAACGCGTAGTAACGGCCAGAGAACTGTCTATGAGGGAAATCCGGGAAATCCGGGAGCATATTCCTGACGATATGGAAATCGAAACTTTTGTTCATGGTGCAATGTGCATTTCCTATTCCGGGCGCTGCCTGCTGAGCAATTATCTGGTTGGAAGAGATGCCAATCAGGGAGCATGCACGCATCCCTGCCGCTGGAAGTATTCCATCGTGGAGGAGACCAGGCCTGGAGAATATATGCCGGTATTCGAAAACGAAAGAGGTACCTATATATTCAACTCTAAAGATCTGTGCATGATCGAACATATGGATGATATTCTGAACAGCGGTATTGACAGTCTGAAAATCGAGGGAAGAATGAAAACAGCGCTTTATGTGGCGACAGTAGCAAGAACTTACCGCAAAGCAATCGACGATTATCTGGAAAGCCCCGAAAAGTATCGTGCCAATATGGACTGGTATAAAGAGCAGATTTCCAATTGTACCTATCGTCAGTTTACTACCGGATTTTTCTATGGAAAGCCTGATCATAATACACAGATTTATGATAGTAACACCTATGTGAAAGAGTATACCTATCTGGGTTATGCAGAGGCGGTGGATGAAAGAGGCTGTGCACAGATTACGCAGAGAAATAAGTTTTCTGTGGGAGAAACCATTGAGATTATGAAACCGGATGGCCGTAATCTTGCAGTGCAGGTGAAGGCGATCTATGATGAAGACGGCAATCCGGTAGAAAGCGCACCTCATCCGCAGCAGAAGCTGTTCGTGGATCTGGGAGAAAAGATAGAAATGTATGATCTTCTCCGAAGAGCGGAAATGGCAGGAGAGTAATCAAAAAGACAGGACCTGTGAACAGCAGCTGCATTTGTTCCGCCTCAGTCAGGAATTACGCAGAACAGTATTTTATATATATTATCTTATGAATCATATTCCGGAAACAATGCCCGCAGCTTTTGCAGGGCATTTTTTTCTATGCGGGAAACGTAGGAGCGGCTGATGTGCAGGTCTCTTGCGATTTCACGCTGTGTTTGTTCTCTGTTTCCGTAAAGACCGTACCGGAAACAGATGACTTGGAATTCTTTCGGGGTGAGAGCGGTTTCCAGAGAGGACATCAGTTTTTGAATATCTTTCCGGGTGGAATATTCTTCTACCACGTCCACAGGCGGACTTTCGATAACATCCAGCAGATTGATTTCATTGCCTTCTTTATCGGTACCGATGGGCTCATACAGAGAAACCTCTCTGGAATATTTTTTTCTGGCACGGAACATCATCAGAAGCTCATTATCAATACATCGGGCTGCATAAGTGGAAAGCCTTGCCGCCTTATGAGGATCGAAGGTGGAGATGGCTTTGATCAGCCCGATGGTTCCAATGGAAATCAGATCATCCAGCTCCTCCTCAGAATTCTGGTATTTTTTTACCACGTGGGCGACCAGACGGAGATTACGTTCGATTAAAAGCTTTCTTGCCTCTAAATCCCCTTCCCGGTATCGTCTAAGATATTCTTTTTCTTCAGACAATGTCAGAGGCTTTTGGAAGGTCTGCAAATTTTCACCTCAAAGGAGCTTTCTTAATACTTTATGCCTGATTCAAAAGATTCGTGCTTTTCCAAGTGAAATCTGTTATAATAGACAAATCAGGGGAGGAAAAACAGATGGGAACACAGAAAAAAAAATATAAAGAACTGTTTTTTTCTACATTAAAGCTGAGTACCTGTACATTTGGCGGAGGATTCGTAATTATCCCTTTAATGAGAAAAAAATTTGTGGAGGAACTGGGATGGATTGAAGAGCAGGAAATGCTGGATCTTACTGCAATCGCCCAGTCGTCTCCGGGGGCGATCGCGGTGAACGCATCCATTTTGGTAGGATATCATGTGGCGGGAATTACAGGCGCATTGATCACGGTTTTGGGAACGATTCTGCCGCCGCTGTTAATTATATCAGTAGTGTCCGTGTTTTATCGGCAGTTTCGGGATAATGCAATCGTAAATATGGCTATGGCAGGGATGCTGGCCGGTGTTGCTGCTGTTATTTTTGATGTCGTGTTGAATATGGTAAAGGGGATACTTGGGCAAAAACGTCTGCTGCCGGTCTTTGTACTTTTGGCATCCTTTGCTGCGGTGCGCTTTTGGCATATCAATATTATTATAATCATTTTCGTATGCGGTCTTATTGGCGGGACTGATACCTGGTTTCGCGGAAAGAGAGGAATGAAAAAATGATATATCTGGAGCTGTTCTGGAGCTTTTTTCAGATTGGTCTGTTTAGCATTGGCGGCGGCTATGCTGCAATGCCTCTGATACAAAATCAGGTGGTGGATTTGCATGAATGGCTCACGATGTCCCAGTTTGCGGATATTATGACGATTGCGGAAATGACGCCGGGGCCTATTGCCATAAATTCCGCAACCTTTGTCGGGATTCGGATCGCAGGAATTCCGGGAGCGATTATTTCGACTCTTGGCTGTATCTTTCCCTCCTGTATCATTGTAATGACTCTGGCTTATATTTATTATCGCTATCGCGGGCTTAGCATGGTGCAGGGGGTTCTGTCCGGTCTGCGCCCGGCTGTCATTGCCATGATTGCATCTGCAGGTATTTCCCTTATGGTCCTGGCGTTTTACGGTCAGCGTGAGCTGCCGGCAGATCTGGGAAATTTAGACTGTATTGCTGTAGGGATTTTTGCGGCGGGGCTTCTGGTACTCAGAAAATGGAAAATGAATCCAATGTGGGTGATGACCGGTGCAGGTGTTCTGGGAGTACTGCTGTATTCCGTTTTTCACCAGCAAAGATAGAGAATCGCAGTAAGCAAGAAAGGGAAAGCCAAGAAGAAGTATAAAACAGGGAATTGTAAAAAAATGGGGAACTATCTTTCTATATCCATTCGTGTAAAACCATTGGAACAGCATATGAAAATTCAGAACTTGAAAAAAGAACAGATGCCCTTTATACTTAAATCAGAACAATCAGAAGAAAATGGAGGGGCTTTTAATGAAGGTTTTGAATTTTGGGTCACTGAATCTGGATTACGTTTATCAGGTGGAGCATATACTGATTCCGGGAGAGACACAGGCTTCCAAAAGCCGGAATATTTTCTGCGGAGGCAAGGGGCTGAACCAGTCCATTGCCCTGGCAAAGGCGGGAATTCCCGTTTATCATGCAGGAATGATAGGGGAAGGCGGCGAAGCTCTGCTTGAGGTCTGCCGTGAAAATGGAGTGGACACCTCGTTTATCCGTAAGATTGACGGACCAAGCGGCCATACAGTGATTCAGGTGGATGAAGAAGGCCAGAACTGTATCCTGCTTTTTGGAGGCGCAAACCGCAGCATCACAAAGGAATTTGTGGATGAAGTGCTGGGAAGTTTTGAAAAGGGAGATATCCTGCTGCTGCAGAATGAGATCAGTGAGCTGGACTATATCATTGATCGGGCATATGCAAAAGAGATGATGATCATTTTAAATCCGTCTCCCTATAACAGCAATCTGAAAAGCTGTGATCTTGGAAAAATCAGCCTGTTTCTGGTGAATGAGATAGAAGGATTCCAGATTACAGGAAAGAAGGAACCGCAGGAAATCCTTGCGGAGATCAAAAAAATATATCCCGGAGCAAAAGTAGTTCTTACTCTTGGAGGAGACGGCGCTCTGTACCAGGATGAAACAGGGGTTTACCGTCAGGGAATCTATAAAGTAAAAGCAGTGGATACCACCGCAGCGGGAGATACATTTACAGGATATTTTATTTCCTCTATTTTGGACGGGCTTCCTGCGCAGGAAGGACTGGATCTGGCTGCAAAGGCATCTGCCATAGCAGTTTCAAGGCCGGGAGCTACCGCATCAATTCCTTTGCGCAAAGAGGTTCTGGAGTGGAAACCGGAAAACAATTAATATGAGAAAAGTACCGAAGGGGACTGCCGCATAATCAAACTGCGGCAGCTCCTTCTTTTTTGAGGCTTTTTCAAAACAGATTCCCGACGGATATTTGGGTCTTTTGGCGATTGAGGTTGAAAATTGTGTAGGGAGTCATTATAATGTTACTATATATTGTCGAGGACATGAGAAAGGGATTCATTTTGAAGAAAAAGACAGAACAGCTTTTAAACGGAAAGTTTGAATATGAGCAGCCGCAGCTTATGTTTTCCAAAGAGAGTATTTCCATTACTCTGAAGGCAGGGGAAATCCGAAAGGGGGAAATCTATCTTGGAACAGAGGATAACCGGAAGATCAGAGGCTATGTGACATCTTCAAGCCGCAGACTTGTGCCGGGATTTGACAGCTTTTCCGGAACAACAGTCTGTATGCCTTATGGTGTGGACTGCAGCGGACTGGCACCGGGAGAAAGCTTTGACGGCTGGCTGTGTTTTACCACCAGCGTAGGAGAATATAAACTGCCCTTTACGGTACAGACGGAACAGGAGCAGATGAAAACGACGGCAGGAGAGATAAGGGATATCGCTTCTTATTGTGCCATAGCAAAAAACGATTTTCGGGAGGCATATCGCCTTTTTGCAGAAAAAAGCTTTCCGATGATCTTAAAGAATGAAGGAAGGCAGGCCATAGCTCTTTACCGTGGTATGTGTCATCAGCCTGTTACATACCAGCATCTGGAAGAATTTTTTATCGCAATGGGACAGAAGGAAAAGGTTGAAATTTCCTTAAAGGAACAGGAGGCCTTTTTTTATGATGTAAAAGAAAGCACACAGGAAGCGTTTACCGTGCTGAGAAGCGGCTGGGGACATCTGCGTCTGGATATCGAAGTGACAGGAGTTTTTCTGGAGGTAAACAGACATGTGATTACAGAAGAGGACTTTATCGGAAGCAGCTGCCGGATCAGCTATATTATACACAGAGACCGACTGGGAGAAGGTGTCCAGCGGGGGGAAATCCGTGTGAGAAGTCCCTATCAGCAGCTTGTATTTCCGATTACGGCATCCGGAAAGCCTCATGTGAAATTTAATATGAGTTCCGGTGAAAAGCGTCACAAGATCGCTATTATGAAAGATTATCTGGAGTATCGCTGCGGCAGAATGGATTTTCATCCATGGGCGGCAGCTACTCATTATGAATTGAACCAGCTTCATGATACAGGCTTTGATTACCCGGAATATCAGCTGATGGAAGCCTATCTTCTGATCCTTGAGGGGCGTAAAGAGGAAGCGGCAGATATTCTGATGAGATATCAGGACAGGATGTTTACCCGGGAGGATCTGGAATTTGCAGGAGTTTTTCTGTATCTGTGCTACATGACCGGTATTTATAAGGACCGCGAACAGGCCATCCGGAGAATCTGGAATTTCTTCCGGCAGAAGGAAGACAGTCTGTGGCTGTTTCTTGTTCTTAAACAGTTTGATCCGGAGTTAAATGCATCCGCCCCCAAGACCCTGTTTATGATGGAGGAGCTTTTTGAGAAAGGCTGCTGCAGTCCGGTTCTGTACCTGGAGGCATGGGAATATATCTGCAGAGATATGTCTCTGCTTCGCAGGCTTGGAAGCTTCTGGCCCCAGGTGTTTTTGTTTGCAGGAAAACAGAATCTTCTGACAGAAGAGCTTTCCATGCGGTTTGCCTATCTTTCCGGATATGAAAAGACATTTAATGAAAGTCTTTATCAGGCGATGGTTCTGGGGTATGAAGCATATCCCTCAGAGGATGCCCTTGAGGCGATCTGCAAATATATTATGAAGGGAAATCCCAGAAAACCGGAATATTTCCGGTGGTTTTCAAAAGCGGTGGAGCAGGGTCTGCGTCTTACAAGACTTTATGAATATTATGTGGAAACAATGGATATATCTTATCAGAGAGCACTTCCCAAATCGCTTTTGATGTATTTTGCCTATAACAGCAATACCATAGGTGACGGACGAAAGGCTTACCTTTATGCCAGTGTGATCGCGGATAAGAAAAGGGAGCCGGGGGTTTTTGAGAGCTATCGCGCTGTGATGAAAGAATTTGCGGTGAAAAAGCTTTCTCAGGGAATTATAAATGAGAATTATGCGGTGCTTTATCAGGAGTTTTTTGGTGCACCTGCAACAAAAGAGCAGGCCAATGCCATTGCACCGCAGACCTTTACGAGACGTCTTTACTGTGATGACAAAAAAATTCGCAGTGTGATCGTATGTCACAGTCAGATGGAACAGGAGGAATGCTATCCGTGTATTCATGGTGTGGCATATCCAAGAATCTATACAGAGGATGCGGTGATTCTGTTTCAGGATGAGAATCAGCGCCGCTATGCAAAGACCGTAGATTATAATATGACCAGGCTTCTGGATGAGCGGGAAATGGTCCCGGCAATTCTTAAGTCTGACAGGATCGAACCGGGGGTTCTTCTGCATTATTGCGAAACAGTTCCCATGAGCCGTGATAATCTGGCAGTTTTTGAACGGCTTGCAAATTGCGGAGCATTTACCGTTACCTACAGAAGAGATATCCGCAAAAGGATTCTGGATTATTACGCTTCCAATGTGCAGGGGGATGATCTGGACGAATATCTGAAACGACTTGATTACAGGGAATATGCTCTGGTAGATAAAAAAACACTGCTGGAAATACTGATTTCCAGAGGTCTATATACACAGGCAATGGCCATTGTGGAAGAATTCGGTTTTGAAGGAATGGATGAACGGGTGATGCTCAAGCTTGCCAGCAGGCAGCTGATCCGATGTGAACTGGCAGAGGATGATGAGCTTTTATCCCTTGCATCGGAAATCTACAGGAGAGGTATTTATGATGAGGTGATTCTCCAGTATCTGATGAAATACCGCTATGGCCCTGTTGATGAACTTTTTTCTGTCTGGAAAAGTGCCGAAGGCTTTGAAATGGATACGTATCAGATCGAGGAACGGATCCTGGGGCTTCTGATGCTTACCGGGGATTACCGTAAAGAAGGAGAAAGTGTTCTGGCTTCTTATGTGAAGCATGCCGGAAAAGAACGGATCATAGGTGCCTATCTGACACAGGTGTCCTACGGAATCGTTGTGAAGGAATTTCCCATCAGTGATTTTGTGCAGAAGAGTCTGAAGCATGCCTGGGTGAGAAAGTGGCCGGTGGATAAGATCTGCCATATTGCTCTTTTGAAAGTGCTGTCCAGGGAGAAGGATCCAAAGGGTGAGAATATGTCCATGAAGAAAAAGCTTCTGAAGGAGTGCATGGATGAGAAGGTGATCTTTGCTTTTTTCAGGCGTCTGGAGCCGCAGCTTTTAAGTCCTTATCAGCTGGATGACAAAACCTATGTGGAATGTCATGCTTCGCCGGAAGCAAAGGTAACACTGGTTTATGCCCTGGATACCGGTCTTGGAATCAGCCGGGAATATAAAACTGAGCCGATGCGTGAGGAATATGAGGGCATTTTTGTAAAAACATTTACGCTTTTTTACGGAGAGACACTGCGGTATTATTTCCGGATAGAAGAAAAGGGAGAAACTAAAACCACAGGAGAGCGTGTCCTTACCATGGATAAAGTAGAAGGAAATCCTGTGAGCAAATATCAGATGATCAACAGGATCCTTTCGGCAAGACGTCTTGGAAAGGAACAGGAGGTCCGTTCGGGAATGAAGCAATATCTCCGTCAGGAACAGTATGTAAAAGAAATGTTTAATATAAATAAAGAAGCATAACAGCATAGATGAAGGAAACGAAAGCATGAACGAAATTCGTGATTTGATGATAGGAATCGATTTTGGCAGGGAATATACCCAGCTTTGCTATTATGACCGTAAGGCAGAAGAGGCCAGAAGCGTTTCCATGAAGGTGGGAACAAACCTGTACGAGGCACCCACCTGCCTGTGCCGAAGGACTCAGGGAGACTACTGTGTGGGTCTGGAAGCAGAATATTTTGTAAAAGAAAAAAAGGGTGAAATGATCGATGGTCTCTATGAGCTCAGCGGCAGCAACGAAAAGGTGCAGGCAGCGGGAGAGGAAAAGGAACCATGGGAAATTCTTTCTTATTTTCTGGAGGGAATCCTGAAATTTCTGGGCATTCTTGATGTGGAAAAAAACACCAGATGCCTTTCCATTACGATGCCTGAACTGAATCAGGAGAGGGTGGAAAATTTCCAGAAGGCATGCAAGAGCCTTGGCTTTGAGGAAAAGAAGTTTATTCTGATGGATTACAGAGAGAGCTTTTATTATTACGTATTAAGTCAGAAAAGAGAAACATGGAACAGAAGTGTTGCCTGGTATGATTTTGAGCCGGATAAGGTGCATTTCCTGAAACTGACCATTTCCGGAACGGCAAGACCTGCACTGGTAAAGCTGGAGTCTCCGGCGGAAACACCCTTAAGTGAAACGGCTGAGGAGAGAGATTTTGAATTTTCCAAATTTATTCATAAAACGCTGGAAAAAGAATTGTTTTCCAGTATTCAGATCACAGGAAGAGGGTTTGATCCTCAGTGGGCTTCCCAGTCTGTAAAAATTCTCTGTTATCAGAAACGGAAGGTATTTTATGGCAATAATCTGTTTGCAAAAGGTGCCTGCCTGGCTGCGGTGGAGCGGCTGGAGCAGCATCGTCTGAAAGGCTACCGGTATTTCAGTGAGTCTCTGGTGACTAAGGATGTTGGAATGGAAATGCGCATTATGGGATCACCGGCTTATCATCCTCTTATAGAAGCGGGGAAGAACTGGTATGAGTGCAAAAACCAGTGTGAATTTATCCTGGATGATGTAAAAGAGCTTGTTTTTGTGGTGGGTACCATGGGAGAAACAGAGAAAAAACGTGTGGCCATGGGGCTTCCGGGACTTCCCTCAAGGCCAAATAAAACAACAAGAATCCGTCTTTCCCTTCGCTATATCTCCCCTGCACAGTGTGAAGTGACAGCAGAAGATATGGGGTTTGGAGAAATGTATCCCTCCAGCGGAAAGGTCTGGAAGGAACTGGTGCAGTGGTAAAGGAGGAACAGGCATGGGAGCCTATATTCTATGTCAGGCAAAAAAGGCCGGAAAGCCTTATTTTATAGAAAATATCAGTACGAATATTTATTCCATAGAGGAGTTATGCTATTATCTCTACAATAACCTTTATCTGGTGGATAATACGATTATCAATGAGGGCCTGTGCAAATGGCTGGAGGAAGAGCTGGAGATGGAATCTCTGGCTGCAAAGCTCCGTCCCCATCTTGGAAAATTTTCATCGGCAGAGGATATTTTGTATCCTGTATTTAAGGAAATCAATTATCTGACATATGAGGAGCTGCGTTCCCTGAATGTGCGTCTTGCCAAACTGGATGCAGAGCCTCCTGTGGTAAGAGAAAAGCAAAAGGGAGATGCACTGGTGGAAAATGGCATGTACGTGGGTGCTATCCATGTGTATGAGAAGCTCCTGGAAAGTCCGGAGCTGAAATATGGAGAAAGCGGTCTGAAGGAGAGAGTGTATCATAATCTGGGATGTGTTCACAGTTATCTTTTTCAGATGGAAAAGGCACTGGAATGCTTTGAGAAGGCTTATATACTTGGGGGCAGCAAAAGCTCACTGAAGATCTATCTGCTGGCTTTTTACAGTATACGAACTCCCATAGAATACGAGAATAAACTGAAGGAGCTGTCTGTAAGTGAAGAGCTGAGAAGGGAAATTCAGGAGACGCTGAAGGATTTTGCAAAAATACCTGAAAAAAAAGTTTCTTCTGATCAGATCGATTCTGTCCTGGAGGATTTTACCAGGGAATATCACCGCAGCACAGGTTCATGAAAATGCAAAATATGTTTTGGAAAAGCCCGCTTTTTTCTGTCGGCTTTGGCTTGACAGAAAAGTGGGCTTATGTTAACATTATAATATGCTTTTGCGTAGTAGAGTGACTACGTGATAAATGAAAATCAAAACAGAGGAGATATATAATATGAAAAGAAAAGTTTTAGCATTGGTTATGGCAGCAGCTATGATGGCTTCAATGGCAGCAACAGTAAGTGCAGAAACAGAATCTGACCTGGACTATGTAAAAGAAAACGGTAAGCTGGTAGTTGGTATTACTGATTTTGAGCCTATGGATTATAAGGATGAAGACGGCGAATGGATCGGATTTGACGCAGAACTGGCTAAGGCTTTTGGTGAAAAGCTTGGTGTAGATGTTGAGTTCGTGGAAATTGACTGGGATAACAAGGTACTGGAGCTGGACGGAAAGACTGTTGACTGTATCTGGAATGGAATGACTCTTACAGATGAGGTTACAAGTGCAATGGACTGCTCCAATGCATACTGCAACAATGCACAGGTTGTTATCGTTAAGGCTGATGTGGCAGATGACTACCAGGACGAAGAAAGCCTGAAGGATTTAAGCTTTGCAGTTGAGGCCGGTTCTGCCGGTGAGGCACAGGTATCTGAGCGCGGATTTGAATATACACCTGTTAAAGCACAGTCTGATGCTCTGATGGAAGTGGCAGCCGGAACCTCTGATGCAGCTGTTATTGATGCTCTGATGGCAGGTGCAATGGTTGGAGAAGGAACAGGTTATGAAGATCTTACTTATACGATCGGTTTAAACAGTGAAGAATACGGCGTTGGGTTCCGTAAAGGTTCTGACATTGTTGAAGAGCTGAACACATTCTTCAAGGAAAGCTATGAAGATGGTTCCATGATGGAAATCGCTGACAAATATGGTGTTCAGGCTTCCGTTATTGAGCAGAAATAAAACGCTGAACAATTGATATGTAATGACCGGGCTGTTGCAGACAGAGTGGATGAATGCAGCAGCCCTGTTCCATGTTAAAAAAAGAAAAGGCAGGATGGTTATCTATGTCATTGATAATTGAGCAGATGCCCATTGTTTTCGGGGCGTTAAATCAGGGGTTTCTTCAGACCCTGAAATTGTTTTTTGTTACGCTGATCGGCGCACTTCCTCTGGGACTGATCATTTCTTTCGGGTCCATGACGAAGTTTCGTCCCATACGGTATGTGACAAAACTGTTTGTATGGATCATCAGGGGAACACCGCTTATGATCCAGCTTCTGATCATTTACTATTTCCCCGGCCTTGTACTGGGTAAGACCATATGGGGAGGCGGAGAGGCAGGCCGTTTTCTGGCGGCAGCTGTTTCCTTTATAATTAATTATGCATGCTACTTTTCAGAGATATACAGAGGCGGTATCCAGAGTATTCCCAAGGGACAGCAGGAGGCAGGTCTTGTGCTGGGAATGACAAAGAGTCAGATCTTTTTCAGGGTCACACTTCTGCAGATGATCAAAAGGATCCTTCCTCCTGTATCCAACGAAATCATTACACTGGTAAAGGATACTTCTCTTGCGCGAATTATCGCGCTGCAGGAGATTATCTGGGCAGGACAGGCATTCCTGAAAGGATCTCAGGGTATTTCCGGTGCAATCTGGCCATTATTCTTCACGGCTGTTTATTATCTTATTTTCAGTGGTGTGCTCACGCTGTTCTTCGGATGGCTGGAGCATAAGCTTGATTATTTCAGATAGGAGGCAAAGAAAATGGCGATTTTGGAAGTACAGCATATAGAAAAGCATTTTGAAGATACGAAGGTTCTCAAAGATATTAATTTTTCCCTGGAGCAGGGACAGGCGTTGGCGATCATTGGCTCCTCCGGTTCCGGAAAGACCACACTGCTGCGCTGTCTCAATTTCCTGGAGAAGCCGGATCAGGGAAAGATCATCGTTCACGGAGAGACACTTTTTGATGCAGCAGATCCCTCTACCCAGCTGGAAAAGGATATTCGGAGGAAACGCCTTCATTTTGGAATGGTTTTTCAGTCCTTTAACCTTTTTCCGCAGTACACGGCTCTGGAGAATGTGATGCTTGCCGAACAGCTTCTTGCAAAAGAACGTCCGGATTTTAAAGAAAAGAAAAAACAGATATTTGAAGAAATCGAAGGGAATGCAATGGAGCTTTTGAAGCAGATGGGTCTTGAGCAGCGTGCATCCCATTATCCTCATCAGCTCTCAGGCGGACAGCAGCAGCGGGTTGCTATCGCCCGGGCGCTGGCCCTTAAGCCGGATATTCTGTGCTTTGATGAACCAACGTCGGCTCTCGATCCGGAGCTGACCGGAGAGGTCCTTAAAGTTATCCGCGGGCTTGCACAGCAGCAGATAACCATGATCATTGTTACTCACGAGATGGCTTTTGCCAGAGAC
Organism: Blautia sp.; assembly: GCA_034118545.1. Taxonomy (GTDB): domain Bacteria; phylum Bacillota; class Clostridia; order Lachnospirales; family Lachnospiraceae; genus Blautia_A. Next base: position 2,777 of record JAXFBD010000113.1, on the reverse strand, counting down.
GTGGCAGATCAGGTTATCTTTATGGATGACGGATATATCCTGGAACAGGGAGATGCACGGCAGGTCATTGAGCATCCCAGAGAGGAGCGTACCAGACAGTTCTTATCAAGATATTCAGAAAACTAGGCTGTTTTGGCGCATGTTTTGTCAATCAATACCAAAAATCCTCTGCGGCAGGCAGAGGATTTTCTTTAGCCTTGCTTTTTCGTTTTTCATGTTATATACTTCTCATGTAAATAATTTGACAAATGAAATGTCTATACTAAATAAAAGGGACAGGTGAATGTAAAATGGAGAAAAGAGAACAGCTTTACGAAGGAAAAGCAAAGAAGGTTTTTGCAACAGAGGACCCGGATGTTGTGATCGTCAGCTATAAAGATGATGCAACTGCTTTCAACGGAGTAAAAAAAGGAACCATCGTTGGAAAGGGTGCCATCAATAACCGCATGACAAACCTTGTTTTTAAAAAGTTTGAGGCAGCCGGAATCCCCACACATTTTATTGAAGAATTAAATGACAGAGAGACAGCTGTAAAAAAAGTTAATATTGTTCCTCTGGAAGTAATTGTACGTAACGTTGCCGCAGGAAGCTTTTCCAAACGTATGGGTGTAGAAGAAGGAAGGGAGCTTCTCTGCCCGATTCTTGAATTCAGCTACAAAAATGATGATCTGGGTGATCCGTTCATCAATGATGATTATGCACTTGCACTTGGCCTTGCCACAAAAGAAGAAATTGACCAGATCAGAAGCTATACTCTGAAAATCAATGAGATTATGAAAGAGTATTTCCTCAATGCAGGAATGAAACTGATCGACTTTAAGATTGAATTTGGACGTTTCCATGGTCAGATCGTTCTGGCAGATGAGGTTTCTCCGGATACCTGCCGTCTGTGGGACGTAAATACCAATGAGAAGCTGGACAAGGACCGCTTCAGACGTGACCTGGGAAATGTGGAAGAGGCATACAACGAAGTATTCCACCGTCTTGGTTTAGAGTAATTACAGGAGAATAAGAATGAGCACAGACAGATACGTAAGTCCTTTATCAGAGCGTTACGCAAGTAAGGAAATGCAGTACATTTTTTCACCGGATATGAAATTCCGTACCTGGAGAAGACTCTGGATCGCTCTTGCGGAGACAGAGAAAGAGCTTGGTCTTAATATTACTCAGGAGCAGATCGATGAGCTGAAAAGCCATGCCGATGATATTAATTATGATGTTGCGAAGGAACGCGAGCGTCAGGTGCGCCATGATGTAATGTCCCATGTGTATGCCTATGGCGTACAGTGCCCAAAGGCAAAAGGAATCATTCATCTGGGAGCGACTTCCTGCTATGTAGGCGACAATACAGATATTATTGTAATGACAGAGGCACTGAAGCTGGTTCGCAAAAAGCTGGTAAATGTGATCGCAGAGCTTTCCAAATTTGCAGATACTTATAAGGCACAGCCTACACTTGCTTTTACCCATTTCCAGCCGGCACAGCCGACTACAGTGGGAAAACGTGCCACCTTGTGGACCCAGGAGTTTCTTCTGGATCTGGAGGATCTGGAATATGTGATCAGCACCATGAAGCTTCTTGGCTCCAAAGGAACAACAGGAACTCAGGCAAGCTTTCTGGAGCTGTTTGACGGAGATCAGGAAACCATTGACAAGATTGATCCCATGATTGCTGAGAAAATGGGATTTAAGGAGTGTTATCCTGTGTCCGGACAGACCTATTCCCGTAAAGTTGATACCCGTGTGCTGAATGTTCTGGCAGGTATTGCAGCCAGTGCCCATAAGATGTCTAACGATATCCGCCTTCTTCAGCATCTGAAGGAGGTTGAGGAGCCATTTGAAAAATCTCAGATCGGTTCTTCTGCTATGGCATACAAGAGAAATCCTATGAGAAGTGAACGTATTGCTTCTTTGTCCAGATTTGTTATGGTAGATGCGCTGAATCCGGCGATCACATCTGCTACACAGTGGTTTGAGAGGACGCTGGATGATTCGGCAAATAAACGTCTTTCCATTCCGGAGGGATTCCTTGCCATCGACGGAATCCTTGATCTCTGCCTGAATGTGGTGGACGGACTTGTTGTTTATCCGAAGGTAATCGAGAAGCGTCTGATGTCAGAGCTGCCATTTATGGCAACGGAGAATATAATGATGGATGCAGTAAAAGCCGGTGGTGACCGTCAGGAGCTGCATGAGCGCATTCGTGAGCTTTCCATGGAAGCAGGACGCAATGTAAAAGTAGAAGGAAAAGAAAACAATCTGCTGGAACTGATCGCGGCAGATCCGGCTTTCAATCTTTCTCTGGAAGAGTTACAGAAAACCATGGACCCGGCAAAATATGTGGGACGTGCAAAAGAACAGACAACTGCCTTTCTTGAGAAGGTGGTGGCCCCTATCCTTGAATCACACAAGGAGCTGCTGGGTGTAAAGGCGGAAATTAATGTATAATAAATCAGTTTTACATATAGAAAAAAATGTAGTATACTAAAAAGGAAGCTGTTCGAACAGCCGGATTTGACTATTACAATGTGTTTCGGGAAAGAAAGCCGGAATACATTCGACTGTAAAATGAAACAGCGGGAATTTCGCATTTGTACCAACAAAAAAAGGGAAAAATGCAGGAAGCGGAAAAATTCTTGTACAGAATACCTAAAAAGAGACGGCACAATTTGACGATAATGGCGAAAAAAATCATATTTCCCAAGAAGCACATTGTAAAAAATGTGTGAAAAAGGGAAAGGAAACGTAAAAATGGTGAAAAAATTAACAAAGTGCAT
>JAXFBD010000112.1:0-38720 GCA_034118545.1 Blautia sp. | reverse complement strand
CTTTGCGTTAAAGTTCTTTCCGCAGTTGGTGGCATATACCTTATATCCGTCCACACCGTCTGCCTTGCCCCATGTGATATTGATCTGGCTTCCCGTCTGGGTTGCCTTCAGCTTCGCATTCATCTTCAGGGTGTTCTTCGCACGCTGGTTCTGTTCCTTCAGCTTTTCATAACGGGCCTCTGCATCTGTCAGTGTTTTCAGCAGGTCTTCCTCGATCCATTCCTTCTGGTCTTCCGTCAGTGCTTCGTATGCGGTTCTCGCCGCATCGATCTTTGTTTTGCATTCGGGGGTATAGGTTACTGTTTTGATGGCATTAATTTTATCTGCCACTGCATTGACAGCATAAATATCGGCCTGCGCATTTGGGTTCTTCTGATAATAGGTTACACCACTTACAGGTTCCTTTGAACCATTACCGTCCAGGTCTACATTTGTACAGTTTGAAAAAATAAAATCACCCGATGGATATCTTTTAATTGTCCACGGAATAGAGTGTACAATATCTTTTTCCTTTACTATTTCAAGACGGTAGCAGTCAAAGAACATCATGTAGTAGCATTGCCATCCCACAAATGTGGCCGGCAATTCCGGCACTTTTGTTAATCCCTCACAATAAACGAACATCTCTCTATAACAATTATTTTCCAGATGTGTGGCCGGTAATTCCGGCGCTTCTGTTAATCCACTACAGTATGAGAACATGTTTTGGTAGCAAGCCTCTGCCAAAGTTGTGGATGGCAATTTCGGTGCTTCTGTTAATCCACTACAGAGACGGAACATAGAATCGTAGCAAAAATCCGACAATCTTACATCGCCTCCCACACCGTTGGTAAGACTGGTAACATCTCCTGATGCAGCTACTTTCCCCGTAATGGAAAAATGTTTCATAGAAGTGGTAACGACATCGTTTCCCTTGAAGCTGACAGTATCACCGATATTTACAAGCTTAATAGTTTCACCCATAGTATAGTCAATCCAGTTGGTGGCCCCGTTTGTTCTATACTGCACATTATCACCAGTATACCATTTAAAGCTCACTGTGGAATTAGCTTCTACAGCAGTAAAGGTCAGTGGTGTCGTTGTCTCTTCCGGATCACCGCTGACGGCAAACATGTCATCTTGTGCACCGTCTTCAAATACTTCGGTGATGTCTGTGTCATCCTCTTCCGCTTCTTCGGACGATTCATCACCTGTAAAGATATCCGGCTCTGCCGGATCACTTACTGTGCTGGTATCGTCCTCTGCATCACCTTCAAATATTTCGACGGGTTCCTCATCATATACCTCATTTTCCCCGTATACGTTTTCCTCATCATATACGGCTGCGTCATCTGTGAAGGCCTCCACGCCTTCCGCACCTGCTGTGACTGTGAAGCCTGTGGTCAGATTCAAAACCAGGCACAGCATGATTAAATAAGATAGACATTTTTTCATAAATTGGACTCCTTTCTCTCTTGCCGAATAATTTTCTGTCAATTTCTATTTTGATTTTAATCAAATCTTAACATCCAATGTATCTTTTGTAAACATATTTTACCTTTTTTTGTTTCCACATTGCAAAAAAAATCATGCTGCCGGACTTGAGATATCCTCACAAATCTGATATTCTTTTCGAAAACCCCAAAGGAGTTTTATCAGAAAATGGATCGTATATTAACTTTTACCATAGATCCCCGTTCCGAGGGAATGCGGCTTCTTGATTATCTTCGGGCAGAAGGCTTCTCCCGCCATATTCTGTCCCGGATGAAAGCTGACCCGGATGCCATATTACATAACGGTATCCGGGGATTCGGAAAAACTATCCTGAAAACCGGTGACCGGCTTATGATACACATTCCCGAAGATGAACCTTCCTCCAACATTCTTCCTGTTCCAATGAATCTGGATATCATATATGAAGACGACGATATTATCGTGGTGAATAAACCTGCCGACATGCCTGTTCACCCCTCTATGGGAAATCATGAAAACACTCTGGCAAACGGTGTGGCGGCCTATTATCAGAAAAAAGGCGAGACTTTTGTTTACCGCTGTATTAACCGTCTGGACCGCGATACTTCCGGTGTACTTGTACTGGCAAAAAACCCTTATTCTGCCGCCGGTCTGTCTGACCAGATGCGGGCGCGGCAGATACACCGTACCTATCTTGCCATTGTAGACGGGATTCCGCCCGAAAAAGGCACCATCGATGCTCCCATCGCAAGAATGGATGATTCTGCAATTACACGGGAAGTAAATTTTGAAAGAGGGGAGCCTGCTGTCACGCATTTTGAACGGCTGGATGTGAAAAGTAATTCTTCTCTGATAGAACTGCATCTGGAAACAGGGCGTACTCATCAGATTCGTGTGCACATGAAATATGCCGGATATCCTCTTTTGGGAGATTTTCTGTATCATCCCGTTTTTGACAGGATCTCCCGCCAGGCACTTCATTCATTCCAGCTGGAATTCACTCATCCGGTAACAAAAGCGCCCTTGCGTTTTCTGGCGCCTGTTCCCTGTGATTTTAAAAAAGCCTTCTCCTGAATACAGGAAAAGGCTTTCTTTTATTTATCTGTTCTTTTCATATATGACCATCAGGCCCTTAAGCAGCAGATATTCATCAAGAATTATTTCTTTTTTACAATGGGGCACGATTTTTTTCGCCAGGCCGCCTGTGGCAATTACCGTTGCTTTCTGTCCGATTTCCTCTTCAATTCTTTCAATGATTCCATCAATGGCCGCAGCATTACTGTAGAGAACACCGCTTTTCATACATTCGATGGTATTCTTGCCGATCAGTCGTTTGGGAGCTTCAATGCTGATTCCACTCAGCTGTGAAGCTCTGGCTGTCAGCGCATCCAGCGAGACACGCATTCCCGGCATGATCATGCCTCCAACATAATTTTTTTTGTCATCCACCACAGAAACCGTGGTGGCTGTTCCCATATCAACAATAATCAGAGGAACCTGATATTCTGCAATACCTGCCACCGCATCTGCCACAAGATCCGCCCCCAGCTGTCCGGGATGATCCATCATAATATTCAGGCCCGTCTTCACTCCCGGTCCAAGAACGATCGGTTCCTTCTTCAGGATTTTTTCAACAGCAAGCTTTGCGATATTTGTGATCTGAGGAACAACAGAGGAAATAATACATCCCTCGATATCCGCCCTTTTCACATGATAGAGATCCAGTACAACTTTTATGTCTACCGCATACTCAAGCTCCGTTTTTGTTCTGACTGTGGACAGACGCTCAATAAAATATGTTTTTTCTTTATCGATGCAGCCAACTACAATATTTGTGTTTCCGATATCAATCGCTAAAATCATGGCAGCCTCCAGTTCCTTTGTTTATTCTGTATATTACAACTATTTCGCACTTGCAGCCTGTCCCACAGCCGCCGGCTGGGATAAAATATGAGATTTAAACAATGCTGCTCCCACAGCTCCGGAGATAACCGTACTGGAGATGGCTTCACATACAGCGTTGATACCCACAAAGACAACACAGAAAACAATGATATTCCGTCCGTCGATGAGATTCTGCATATATTCTGTGTTTCCAAAAAGAAGAATCAGTGAAGTCATGAAAAACAGAGTATTTAAAAATGCAGAGAAAAATCCTGTAACGGCACTTGCCACATAAGCATTTGTTTTCTTACGTGTTCCTCTGAAAATATATCCGATAAGAATGCCGTCAAGGATACGCGGAACAAGACAATGGATAAATGACAGAACAGGATTAATGCTGAAAAGCACTGATCCCATGGCACTTGTACCGCCGATACCGATACACTGTCCGAAGCTTGTCAGGCCGAAAACCGTACCTGCAATACCGCCGCCCACAGGTCCTAATGCAATGGCACTGACTGCCACAGGAATTACATTAAAGGTAATTGCGAAGGGGCCGATATTCAGGTATCCCAGAGGTGTATAGGCCATAAGAAGAAGAAGTCCGCTCATAAGGCCAAGAGTTGTGATTTGCATTGTTGTGAATTTTGTTTTCATTTTTTTCCTCCTTGTTATCGTTCCCGAAAGGGATACAATACGGTGCTGGATGTGCGGGCTGATCTGATTTATTTTATTTGCCCGCTTCCACAGGTTAACGGGTTACTGCTCTTTCTTTTAATGAAAGAATTTTATCCAGGATTTTTACGGCTGCATCCTCCTTGCTCATCAGCGGGAGTGACACTTCCTCATCCTTTGTTATCAGAGTCAGAACATTGGTATCACCCTGAAAGCCAGCGCCCGCCTCTTTTACATTGTTGGCGGCGATCATATCCAGGTTTTTCTTTACCAGCTTGGCTCTGGAATTTTCGATCATATTCTGGGTCTCCATGGAAAAACCGCATAAAAACTGTCCTTCTTTTTTATGCTCACCCAGATATTTCAGTATATCATCCGTTCTCTCCAGGGAAACAGACATATCTCCCTCGCCTTTTTTCATCTTCTGATCAGAGACTGTGGCAGGACGGTAATCAGCAACGGCTGCCGCTTTAATGATCACATCCTGCTCACCGCTTACGGAAGTGACCGCATCATACATCTCTTTTGCAGATACAATAGAAACTGTTTTAACAAAAGCAGGCGGATCTATCGCAGTCTGTCCGCTTACAAGGGTGACCTCTGCTCCCCGCAGCATAGCCATTTTTGCAATGGCATAGCCCATCTTTCCGGATGAATGATTGGTAATGTAACGTACAGGATCGATGGCTTCCTGTGTAGGACCTGCCGTTACAAGGACCTTCATTCCTGTCATATCCTTCTCACAGGCCAGATCGCGCTCAATATAAGAAAACAGTGTTTCAGGCTCGGGCATTTTGCCTGTTCCCACATCACCGCAGGCCAGATAACCGCTGGCAGGAGCAATCACTTCATAGCCGTAATCTGAAAGAATCTGCAGGTTGTCCTGTACCACAGGATTTTCGAACATATTGGTATTCATAGCGGGAGCAATGATTTTTTTGCACTTACAGGCCATCACAGTTGTGGTCAGCATATCATCTGCAAGGCCATGTGCCAGTTTTCCGATCACATTGGCAGTCGCAGGAGCGATCATAACAAGATCTGCTTTTTTTGCAATGGATACGTGCTCCACATTGAACTGAAAATTTCTGTCAAAGGTATCCACCAGACATCGGTTTCCCGTCAGTGTTTCAAAGGTGATGGGATTAATAAAATGAGTGGCATTTATCGTCATCAGCACATGGACATCTGCCTGCTGCTTCTTCAGTGCACTGGCCAGATATGCGATTTTGTATGCGGCAATGCTGCCTGTCACTCCCAGTAATACGGTTTTTCCTTTTAACATTTTTCTTCTCCTGTTTCAAACAGATTCCTTTTTCTGCATTCAATTGCCTTTCAATCCTACATGGATTATAATAAATACAAATCAGGAATGCAACGATTTTTTCCTGTGTTCACTTTTTTGTACAAGGATGTGTTTATATGAATAATATTCAAATCACCGACTGGTGCGCCCATTTTATCAGGCAGCAGGTCAAAGAAGGGGATCTGTGTATTGACGCTACCATGGGCAACGGAAATGACACCCTTCTTCTCTCCCGGCTCTGCGGTCCTTCAGGTACTGTTCTGGCTTTTGATATCCAGCCTGCTGCGCTGGCAAAAACCAAGGCGCTCCTTCAAAGTGAAGAAGCGCCGGATAATTACACCCTGCATCTGGACTCCCACGAGAACATGGAAAGCTATGCTTCCCCGGAATCCGTCAGCTGCATAGTATTTAATTTCGGTTATCTTCCCGGCGGTGATCACACTCTGGCCACCAGACCGTCTTCAAGCATTGCCGCCCTTAATGCTTCTCTTCGCCTTCTGAAAAAAGGCGGGCTTCTGTCCTTATGTATCTACAGCGGCGGTGATTCCGGTTTTCAGGAACGGGATGCCATATTGAACTGGCTTGCCGCCCTTCCTTCCCGAAAATATCTGGTCATAAAAAGTGATTTTTATAATCGTCCCAATCATCCGCCCATTCCGGTTCAGGTTATACGTCTGAAATAACCCTGCTGCGCCTCCTGTGATCAGTCCAGAATAACGATGGACTGGATCACCGGCTGTGCATCTGACGGGATAGTTCCATTATCATCTGTAGGCTGCGCATCCTGGCAGATTTTGTCCACGATCTCGATACCCTCTGTCACATGGCCGAAGCCTGCATAATCGCCATCCAGGAAGGTACTGTCTGCCTGCACAATAAAGAACTGGGAGCTTGCACTGTCAGGATCTGTGGCACGGGCCATGGAAATGGTTCCTCTTGTGTGAGAAATATCATTTTCCACTCCATTGCTGCTGAACTCACCTTTAATATTTTCATCGGAGCCTCCTGTGCCGTTGCCAAGGGGATCCCCTCCCTGAATCATAAAGCCGTCCATGATACGATGGAATGTAAGGCCGTTATAAAATCCATCCTGTGCCAGCTTAATGAAATTAGTTACTGTGACAGGTGCCTTATCTGCATCAAGCTCCAGGGAAATGGTTCCGTAATCCTGTACGGAAATCTCCGCATGGTGAATGCCGGTAACCTGTTCATCAGTATTTACCGCCTGGCTGGATGCGGCTTCTCCCTCTTCGGAACCATCATCAAATCCGGCTTCTTCCGCTTCCTTCTCTGAAACTGCCTCTTTTATTTCTTCAGATGTGGCAGCAGTTCCGTCCAGCAGTTTCTCTGCGGCAGTATCATTGTCATTATTGCTGTTGTCCGCACCGCACCCTGCCAGCATGGAAGCTGCCAGAAAAGCCGAACAAAGAACAGCCATTATTTTTTTATTTTTCATAAAATCGCCTCCGTATTCAGTCTATCATTTCTTCCCTCTTCCGCCGTAAAAAGAATTTCACGCCTCTAATTATCAGCGGATCCTGTCCGGGAATCCCACTTTACGCTGTACCTTGCGCAGGGTCTTTGTGGCATAATAGGATGCTTTTTCTGCGTTATTCTTAATCACAGAATCAAGATAAGCCTTATCTTTGGAAACACGGGCAAACTCATCCTGAAGGGGCTTTAATACAGAAATAACCGACTCGCCCACAGCCACTTTAAAATCACCGTAGCCTTTTCCTTCAAATTCCTTCACCACTTCTTCCGGTGTTTTCTCTGTACATGCACTGTAAATGCTGATCAGGTTCTTCACACCCGGCTGCTCGTCGCTGTAACGGATGCATGCCTCGGAATCCGTTACAGCACGCTTGCATTTACGCATAATGGTATCCGGATCATCCATAAGATAAATACTGCCGTTTGGATTTTCATCGGACTTTGACATTTTTCTGGAAGGATCCTGAAGACTCATGATCTTCGCCCCGACCTTGCCGATATATTCCTCCGGTATGGTAAATACGTCTCCGTAAATATTATTGAAGCGCTCTGCAAGATTTCTGGTAAGCTCCAGATGCTGCATCTGGTCAATACCCACCGGAACCACATCTGCCTGATACAACAGAATATCGGCTGCCATCAGTACAGGGTAGGTAAAAAGACCTGCATTAATATTATCTGCATGTTTGGCTGCCTTATCCTTAAACTGTGTCATACGGTTCAGCTCACCCATATAGGTAAAGCAGTTCAGAATCCATGCCAGCTCTGCATGGCCGGAAACATGGGACTGGTAATATATGCAGTTTTTCTCCGGATCAAGTCCGGCTGCAATATAAAGAGCCATCAGGTTGCGGGCACGCTTGCGAAGTGTGGCCGGATCCTGACGTACTGTAATGGAGTGCATATCTACCACGCTGTAAAAACATTCATATTCATCACTCAGTGTTACCCAGTTTTTCAGTGCACCAAGATAATTCCCAAGTGTAAGGTTTCCTGTTGCCTGCATACCACTGAACAAAACTTTTTTTCCGTCAATCATTTTTAATACCTCCAACTGCTGCTGTCTTAAAACTATCTCACAGTTTATCATTCTATCGGAATAAAGTCAATTGATTCCCCGTACTTGCCTCTTTTATTTTTCTCTGATAAAATGAAACATACAGAAGCAGAAGAACATCTGCTGCAAATATTTTAAATATGAAAGTGAGGAACCATTATGGAAAAAATCGCCAGCTTTACCATAGACCACATCCGCCTTCAGCCGGGCATCTACGTCTCCCGGAAGGATTCTGTAGGCGGCAGCACTGTCACCACATTTGATATCCGCATGACCTCTCCCAATGAAGAGCCGGTAATGAATACTGCAGAGCTTCATACTATCGAGCATCTTGCTGCCACATTTCTGCGCAATCATCCTGTATTCGGAGATAAAATGATCTACTGGGGACCTATGGGATGCCGTACAGGAAACTACCTGCTCTTAAACGGAGATTACGAATCAAAGGATATTGTTCCTCTGATGATTGAAACCTTCGAATTTATCCGTGACTTCAAAGGTGAGGTTCCCGGAGCCTCTGCCAGAGACTGCGGAAATTACCTTGATATGAACCTTAGTATGGCAAATTATCTCGCCGGCAAATATCTCAGCGAAGTCTTATACAATATCACAGAAGACCGCCTTGTCTATCCGCAGTAGTAATTCATGCCGGTGCTCTCAGTCTGAGTGAAGTCACCGGGATCCGCCGGATGATAAACATTTCAAAAGGAGTCCCACGCTTAGCGCACTTTGCGCCTGAAGCGGGGGACTCCTTCTGAAATATTGAAAATATCTGATTACTGAACCGCTTCCGCTGCTTCTGTCTGTGCAGCAGCATCACCGGAAGTATCTGCAGCAGCCTGTGTCACATAGTCACCGCTGACATAACCCGTCTGTCCTTCATATTCCACACGAATCCAGTTATTATCACATACACCGGTGCTGGTAAGCTGTGTTCCTGCTGCCACGCCCATAATAATATCTGCATCAGTACTTGCGTCAGAACGAATATTGATTTCTGCTGTAGTTGTATAAGTTCCTGACTGTACCGTTACAGTAACTCCGCTTGCAGTCTGCTCTGTGACAACCGCAGGTGTCGGAGTTGCCTCCGGAGTAGGTGTAGCTACCGGTTCCGGCGTTGCAGTGGGGATCGGTGTCGGGGTTGCTTCTATAACTGTCACAATTGCGTCTGTTCCCTCAGTGAAACCACATCCCGGCATTACCAGGGCAAAACCAAGAGCCAATGCAATTAAACCAGCTTTTTTCATTGTAGTTCCTCCTTTATATTCGCCTTAATCACAAATATACATGATTCCGTCAAAATATGCAAGTGAAAACATTTGGTGACATGTACGAAATGAGGCAATGCTGCTGTTTTCACGTCTGCCTAAAGGCTGTTTTTCCCTCTTTTTATGAAGGTTCCCAGCTTTTCACTGATCAGCTGTCCGTCTCTGACAGCCAGATTGCCTCTCAGGAATACGTGTTCGATGCCTCCCTGCAGGGCAAATCCCTCAAAAGGATTATTGTCTGTATTATATGCATGAGCAGACGCTGAAATCACATCTTTTTTATCCGGATCAAATATGACGATATCCGCGTCACTGCCCTCTGCCAGCACACCTTTTTGCGGATAAAGGCCATAAAGCTTTGCCGGATTTTCACTTAAAAGGGTACACATCTGCTCCAGTGTGATCCTGCCCGGACGGACACCGTATGTATAAAGCAGGGTTCCTCTCGTCTGAACACCCGGAAGTCCTCCCGGTATTTTTGTAAAATCATCTTTTCCCAATGCCTTCTGTTCCATGGTAAAACTGCACTGATCTGTTGCAACTGTCTGTATTTCTCCTGATGCCAGAGCTTCCCAGAGTGCGTCCTGATCTTCTTTTTTGCGGATAGGCGGTGCACAGACAAACTTGGCCCCTTCCAGTCCCGGCCTTGAATATACGCTGTCCTCCAGAAGAAGGTACTGAGGACATGTTTCTGCATAAACAGTCTGTCCCTGACTGCGGGCGCGACGAATTTCTTCCAGCGCTTTTCTGTTAGTGAGATGAACCACCATCACAGGTGCATCTGCCTCTTTTGCGATGGCCAGAAGGCGGTGAACTGCCTCTGCTTCCATGGTATCCGGACGGACCAGAGGGTGATTTTCTGCTCCTGTCCTGCCTTTTGCCTTTGCCTCCTCAATGAGGGCATCGATCACACCTGCATTTTCACAGTGAACTCCGGCAAAGCATCCACACTCATTGAGCTTTTTAATGATCTTATAAATGTCGTGATCGTTTACGATCATTGCAGGATACGTCATATAAAGCTTAAAGCTGGTGATACCCGCATCCAGCATATCCTGGATCTCTGCTTCTGTTTGTTCGTTCCATTCCACAACAGACATATGGAAGGAATAATCACAGGAGCACCTGCCGTCAGCTTTTTTGTGCCATTTATCAAGTCCCTCCTTCAGGGTATGACCGCCTTTATCCTGGGAAGCAAAATCCACCACCATAGTGGTTCCTCCCAGAATAGCTGCCTTTGTACCTGTTTCAAAATCATCGGCGGTTACTGTTCCCGCCACTTCCAGATCAAAATGTGTATGTCCGTCAATAAATCCCGGGAAAATGATTTTTCCGGAAGCATCAATCAGCTGTGCACTGCTGTCTGAAAGGTTTTTACCTGTTTTTATGATTTTTTCATTCTCAATAAGAATATCCTTTTTTTCAGAGGACTGCCCGGAAACCACCAGTCCGTTTTTGATCAGATATCTCATAACGCACCTCCTGTGAAATATGTTCTTCTGAAAATCCACATCAACTTATGTATACTATAGCACAATTTATAGCATATTTTCAGCTTTTTATGAAATTTCTTTTTATTTGACTAAAAATATGTTATAATTTACCCATCACAAATATGACACAACAGGAGGGGTTCACATGGGCCGACTTATGGTTTTAAAGCAACTTGCACAGGATATCGCTTCTGTCTTCGGGCCTGACTGCGAGGTTGTAATTCACGATCTGAAAACAAAAGAGCCGGAACATTCCATTGTTTATATTGTCAACGGACATGTTACCAACCGCAATATCGGAGACGGACCTTCAAACGCCGTTTTTGATGCCATCCGCAAAAAAAACAGCTCGGATCTTCCCAAAGATCACAAAGGCTACCTGATGAAAACCTCTGACGGTAAGATCTTAAAATGCAGTACCTCATATATCTGTGATGATGACGGTTCTCTGCATTATGTTTTCGGGATTAACTACGACATATCCAAGCTTACGATGGTGGAAAGCGCTGTGAGAAATCTGATAACGCCAAAAAACAAAGAAGAAAAACCAAGACAGATCACTCAGAATGTAAATGACCTTCTTGACCAGCTTATCGAGGAATCTGTTGCCCTGGTGGGAAAACCGGTTGCTCTGATGAACAAGGAGGACAAGGTTACAGCCATTCAGTTTCTCAATGATTCCGGAGCTTTCCTGATCACAAAATCAGGGGACAAAGTAGCCAGTTATTTCGGGATTTCCAAGTATACGCTGTACAGTTATATTGATGTGAATAAATGATGACGTTCAATAAAATAATAAAGGAGGATTCAGAAAAATGAAACGTTACTTAAAAATGTTCTCGGCTTTTCTTCTGGTATTCATTATGTCAGTCTCAGTCCATGCCGAACCAAAAGCCGTAAATGTGTATACCGTCAAGGTTGACAAGGGTTATCTTGCCGTGCGGTCTGAACCGGCTTATGATTCATCCAATGAACTGGCCAGACTGTATACCGGGGATATCTTTTATGTAGAGGTTTCGGCTTCCGGGGATTACTGGTACGGCTATACCAAATCCGGTGTGAAAGGATATGTAAATAAGAATTATCTTGTAATCGGCTCTGAATGTGATTTCAACATTGCATCCAATCTGAAATTCACACCGGATGGCGGTGACACTATCCTGGAAAATGATTATTTCTCCCTTCAGTTTCCGGCAATGATTGACTGGGACTATAACGTTGTTAACAACACCACATTGGAAATCATCTACGAGCCGGCAGCCCGAAGTGGTTTCGGAGGAAATGTTGTTACAATTATGGCCTATGAGTGGAATGATAACAGCTACACTGATTTTCCTGACTGGTCTCTTGCCGGCAGCGATGAAAACATGAAATATATCGCTGTATTTCCTACCGATGTACGCTTCGATCCAAATGATCAGACTCAGGCAAAGGAATATCAGGAACTTTTGGACATTGCCCAGGATATGGACTGTAACGACAGTCAGGCTTACAGTCTGTTCAAAATAAAATAAATACCATCTTACATAATTTCTGAAAAGGGGCTGTCGGGCGGAAGAAGCAAGTTTAATGTCCAAAAACAAATTCCGGAGCAGGAAATCCAGACATGCGTTGGACCTGCCGGCATCAAGAAGCAAGCAAAAGGGGCTGTCGCATTAAAGGTTAAGTAGACCTTAGATGCGACAGCCCCCTTTTCTTTATTTCAATTCATGAATAAACAATCCGCTTCTCAGCTTCGGTTCAAACCAGGTGGATTTTGGCGGCATGAGGCCTCCCTCATCTGCAATCTGCATCAGATCCTCCATGGAGGTGGGGTACATGACAAATGCAACACCTCCTGTGGCATCTGCCATCTCCTCCAGTTCTTTTGCCTTATGGGAGCCTCCCACAAAGGAGATACGGTTGTCCGTACGGGGATCTCCGATTCCCAGAATGGGGGAGAGAACCTTCTCCTGGAGAATTGCCACATCAAGCTGCTCCTGCACATTCTTTCCGGAATAAACATCCTCCCATGCCCGCAGGTGATACCACTGACCGCCTGTATACATTCCAATGCTGTGTTTCTCAACAGGTTTGCACGGAAAGCCTGGCATCAGCATCAGCTCAAAATTAAATTTCAGACTTCCGACAAAAGCCTTTTCATCCAGACCGTTCAGATCCTTTACCACACGATTGTAGGGAAGAATGGTAAGCTCATCATAGGGAAAGACCACAGACAGGAAGAAATTGAATTCTTCCTCGCCGGTGTATCCCGGATTTTCTGCCCTGCGCTTCTGTCCTACTTTTACGGCAGACGCAGCCCTGTGATGGCCGTCTGCAATATAAAAAGCCGGTATACCGTCAAAAAGAGTTCCCATTTTTTCTATTACTGCTGCATCATCTACAATCCAGACAATATGCGCAATCTCATCTTCTGCCACAAAATCATAGACTGGCTTATGCTGCTTAGTCCACTGCTCTGTCAGATTCTTCATCTCCTGCGACATGGAACAGGTAAGAAAAATGGGGCCTGTATTCGCATCACAGGTATCCACATGGTGAATCCTGTCTGCCTCTTTATCCGCCCTTGTCAGCTCATGCTTTTTGATATGGTTTTCCAGATAATCATCAATAGATGCGCAGCCTACGATTCCCGTCTGTGCTTTTCCCTTTCTGATCTGACGGTAAATATAAAAGCATGGCTTTTCGTCCTGAATAAGGATTCCTTCTTCTTTCAGCTTTTTAAGATTTGCCGCTGCTTTTTCATAAACTTCTTCTGAGTAAATGTCAACAGAAGGATCAAGATCTATTTCCGCACGGTCAACATGCAGAAAGGAATAAGGATTTCCCTTAACCATCTCACGTGCCTGTGCGCTTGTCATAACGTCATAAGGAAGGGCTGCCACACGGGCAGCCATATCTTCCCTGGGACGTACTGCTTTAAATGGCCGCAAAACTGCCATAACGTACCTCCATAAATTCATTTGTATTTCCGGCACCTTTGCCGGTTCTGTTTGATTATGCCTGAATGATAATCCGGCGTTCCTTACTGAAGACCTTTATCTTTAAAGGCTTCCAGAAGAAGATTCATATCCGGCGGGATACAAACAGGATTACCCGCTGCCTTCATGGCATTTGCCACATCCTTTAATCCACTTCCGGTAACTACACTGACCACGGAAGCATCCTTTGGAATCAGCCCCTGCTCGACAGCTTTTTTGACTCCGGCTGTACCGGTTGCGCCTGCCGGCTCCGCAAAGACACCAACACTTCCAAGCAGCTTCATGGCTGCCAGAATTTCTTCATCAGAAACATTTACCGGCACCCCGTTTGATTCACGGATGGCATTTAATGCCTTATCAGGATTTCTGGGAACACCTACGGCAATACTGTCTGCCAGCGTGTTTTCTTCCATGGGACGCCACTGGCTGTTCTCCATAATGGCGCGGTTCAAAGGACAGCAGCCTTCTGCCTGCACACTGATGATCCTTGGCAGTCTGTCAATAAAGCCTGCGGCATACAGATCCTTAAGACCCTTCCACAATCCGCCGATGGTACATCCGTCTCCCACTGAAATAGCAATATAATCAGGCATCTCCCATCCAAGCTGCTCTGCGATTTCCAGGGCAACCGTTTTTTTGCCCTCCAGAAGGTATGGATTAATAGCCGCATTCCGGTTATACCATCCCCAGCGGTCAATGGCCTTTGCAGAAAGCTCAAAGGTATCCTCATAAGAGCCCTGGACACTGATCACATTTGCACCAAACATCATAAGCTGGGCCACCTTACCCTTAGGTGCACGCTCAGGCACAAAAATATATGTGGTAAAGCCCGCAGCCGCAGCATTTCCTGCCAGAGAAGAAGCAGCATTTCCTGTAGAAGAGCATGCGATGGTATCCACACCTGCTTCCTCTGCTTTAACAACTGCCATGGCAGATGCTCTGTCCTTTAAGCTGGCTGTGGGATTGATCCCGTCGTCTTTAATATACAGCTTACGGATACCAAGACGCTCTGCCAGTCTGGGCGCCTCATAAAAGGGAGAACAGCCCACACGCAGCTTATTTACTTTACTCTCACCGGTAACCGGCAGGAATTCCATATAGCGCCACATGGTATTCTCTTTTCTCTGTGCCAGCTTCTCCCGGCTGATCTTTGATCTGATGTAGGCGTAATCATATTTAATATCCAGCAGACCTCCGCATTTGGGACAGGTGGTAATACCCGGTGTGGGCTCATGCTCGGCGCCGCACTTGATGCACACTGCAGAAATCACATTTTTCATGTTGCTCATAATGCTTTCCTCCCTGGAAATTACATATTCTTCAGAACACCGGAACGTTCATTAAACTCGTTGATCAGTGCGTCGATCTCATCTGCCTGATGGCGTACGGCTCCCCATGTATGCTCTTCATCATACCACAGTGCATTTAATTCTTCTGCTGTTCTGCCCTGCTGCTCAACCCAGGTGTAATATTTCAGGTTGTGAACTCTCTTACGGTCACGATAAGTCAGCTCCTGCATATTATCAGTCTTAATGGACTGAATATGCTTAGCATAGTCCACTGCCGCCATAACCGGAGTATATTCACCTGTCTCCTCCTGCAGCTCTTTGATTCTGGAACCGTACATAACTGCAGAGTCTGTCATTACAGTTGCAATTACGTCATTCTCAGTCATCTCATAATATTTTGCCATCTTGATCGCACAGAGAACATTGGCAATACCGGAAATTCCAAAGTAATCAAGCATATCAACCACTGCCGGATCCACTCCCGCTTCTTTCTTAAGGAATTCTCTGCCCAGAGGCTCATTGAAGAAGCGAAGCAGTCTCTGGGAATCTTCATCGTCAATGTCGATGACCATATCTGTATTCTTTACATTATGGATCCACGGAACGTGCTTGTCGCCGATACCTTCGATTCTGTGTCCGCCGAAACCGTTGTCAAGAAGTGTGGAGCACTGCAGAGCCTCTCCTACGCCAAGCTTGGCTGTGGGATACTTCTCTTTCAGATAATCTCCGGATGCCATGGTACCTGCAGAGCCGGATGTAAATACAGCACCTGCAAAACGGTCACCTTCCTGCTTCATATCTTCAAATGCATCTGCAATGGCACTTCCAGTAACATTGTAATGCCACAGATAGTTACCCATTTCTTCAAACTGGTTAAAGATCATAACATCATCACGGGTGGTGCGAAGCTCCCATGTTTTATCAAATATTTCTTTTACATTGCTCTCGCATCCCGGTGTCGCGATAACCTCTCCCGCAATTTTAGACAGCCAGTCAAAACGCTCCCGGCTCATTCCCTGGGGAAGAATTGCAATGGAGGAGCATCCCAGAAGTTTGGAGTTAAATGCACCGCCGCGGCAGAAGTTTCCTGTGGAAGGCCATACTGCCTTATCTCTGGATGCATCAAACTGCCCTGTGATCAGACGGGGTGCCAGACATCCAAAAGAAGCGCCAACCTTGTGACAGCCTGTGGGGAACCATTTACCGATCATACAGATGATCTTGGCCTTTACTCCTGTAAGCTCAGAAGGAAGCACGATGTAATTGCTCTTACCGTAAAGTCCTCCGGACTCCTTCTGTTCATTTTTCCATGAAATACGGAAAAGGTTCAGCGGATTTACATCCCACAGACCTACATTTTTCAGCTGTTCTTTAATCACTTCCGGAATTTTGTCCGGATCCTTCATCTGTGCAATCGTAGGGATTACGATCTTATTCTCCCTTGCTTTCTGGATATTGCGCTCCAGCGCTTCTTCATTTCTTGTTAAATCAATCATGATATCCTCCCGTTGGGGGCTGTGGGACCAAAGGCACCCGCCCCGAAATATAATTATCATATCACCGCATATTTTCAGGCTTAATTTCCTGAATTCTTTCACATTTTACCACATTATTTCATAGGAAACAACGGTTTTGCAAAATTTTTTGTTATACCAAATTATTTTTGTATTTTTCTATTGCTTTTTCTATATTTTATGTTAAGATGGAAACAGAAAAACGATTATTTCACAGGAGGAGATTGCAATGTCTGAGGAATTAAAATGGATATTAAATACCATGCCAGCCACGGATGACTGTTATCTTAAGACCATGTCAAGGGAAAATGTGAAAAAAGCAAATGATTTTCACAGAAGCTTTCCACAGTACAGTGTTACCCCTTTACATAAGCTTTCCCGAATGGCAGACTATCTGGGAATCAGGAATCTTTATGTCAAGGATGAATCCTATCGTTTTCAGTTAAATGCCTTTAAAGTACTGGGCGGTTCCTATGCCATCGGACGTTTTGTTGCCAGACAGCTCGGCCGCGACATCAGTGAACTTCCATATAATGTGCTTTCCTCCGAGCAGTTAAGAAAGGAATTCGGGCAGGCTACTTTTTTTACCGCCACCGACGGAAATCACGGACGCGGCGTTGCATGGGCTGCCAATAAGCTCGGGCAGAAAGCAGTTGTCAGAATGCCCAAGGGTACCACCCTTACACGGCTTCAGAATATACAGAAAGAAAATGCAGAAGTAACCATTGAGGATATGAATTACGATGACTGTGTACGGCTTGCCGCAAAGGAAGCAGCCGAAGCTCCCAACGGGGTAATGGTACAGGATACCGCATGGGACGGATATGAAGAAATCCCCACCTGGATCATGCAGGGCTACGGTACTCTCGCCATGGAAGCCGCACGTCAGATGATCGCAGACGGCTGCGAAAGGCCCACACACATTTTTGTCCAGGCAGGAGTGGGATCTCTTGCAGGAGCCGTTATCGGCTATTTTGCAAATAAATATCCTGACAATCCCCCCGTTATGTGCGTGGTGGAAGCCGGTGCCGCCGACTGTCTCTACCGCTCCTGTAAGGAAGGCAGGCGCGTCAGTGTAGGCGGTGATATGCAGACCATCATGGCAGGACTGGCATGTGGAGAATCCAATACCATCGCATGGGATATTCTGCGCAATCATGCTTCCGCTTTCTTCTCCTGCCCTGACTGGATGAGTGCCAAAGGCACCCGCATGTACGGTGTTCCTCTTGCAGGCGACCCGGTTATCATTTCCGGAGAATCCGGTTCCGTTCCCATGGGGCTTCTTGCCGTTCTCTTCCGGGACAAGGATAAGTATCAGGATATTCTGGACGCACTGAAGCTGGATGAGAATTCCGAAGTGCTCCTGATTTCCACTGAAGGAAATACGGACCCCATCCGTTTCCGGGAAGTTGTATGGGATGGCCTGTATGGGCTTGAAAAAACCAGCGTAAAATAATAAAATATAATCATCTAGACTATGGAGGATATAAAAATGGATTTTAACAAAATCAAAGAAGCAGCCCAGAGCTACGAAAAGGATATGACCGCATTCTTACGGGCCATTGTAAAAAATCCCGGCGAAAGCTGCGATGAAAAAGCGCATATCCAGACCATCGAAGCTGAAATGAAAAAAGTAGGCTTTGACGAAGTGCAGATCGATCCCCAGGGCAATATCATCGGCTTTATGGGAACCGGAAGCCGCATCATCGCTTTTGATGCTCACATTGACACAGTCGGAATCGGAAATATTGACAACTGGACCTTTGATCCCTATGAAGGCTATGAGACAGAGACCGAAATCGGCGGACGCGGTACTTCCGATCAGTGCGGCGGACTTGTTTCTTCCGTATATGGTGCAAAAATCATGAAGGAACTGGGACTGATCCCCGAGGACTGTAAGATCATGGTTGTGGGTTCCGTTCAGGAAGAAGACTGCGACGGCCTCTGCTGGCAGTACATTATCAACGAAGACAAGATCCGTCCGGAATTTGTTGTATCCACAGAACCTACTGACGGCGGCATCTACCGCGGACAGCGCGGACGTATGGAAATCCGTGTGGATGTAAAAGGTATTTCCTGTCACGGCTCTGCTCCGGAACGTGGAGACAATGCCATCTACAAAATGGCAGATATCCTTCAGGACATCCGTGCATTAAATGAAAACGATGCAGAGGAAGGCACCGAGATCAAAGGCCTTGTAAAAATGCTGGACAAAAAATACAATCCTGACTGGGAAGAGGCAAACTTCCTGGGCCGCGGTACGGTTACCGTTTCTCAGATTTTCTATACTTCCCCAAGCCGCTGTGCAGTTGCAGACTCCTGCGCAGTATCACTTGACCGCCGCATGACCTTCGGCGAGACATGGGAAAGCTGTCTGGAAGAGATCCGCAATCTCCCCAGTGTTAAAAAATACGGCGACGATGTAAAGGTTTCCATGTATAATTACGACCGTCCTTCCTACACAGGATGCGTATATGAGATCGAATGCTACTTCCCCACATGGGCAATTCCCAAGGATCACCCGGTGACTAAGGCTCTGGAGGCATCCTACAAGTCCCTTTACGGAGAAGAACGTATCGGTGCCGAGGAAACACTTGCCATGAGAAAAGCCCGTCCTCTCACAGATAAATGGACTTTCTCAACAAACGGCGTATCCATCATGGGACGCAACAATATCCCATGTATCGGATTTGGCCCCGGCGCGGAAGCACAGGCACATGCTCCCAATGAAAAAACCTGGAAGCAGGATCTGGTTACCTGCGCTGCCGTATATGCAGGTCTTCCCAAATTATATTTTGAGAAACAGTAATCATTACATATAAAGGAGAATCACAATGAAAACATTACAGGACTACATCGATAAATTAAACAGCCTTAATTTCAAAGAAATGTACAATAACGATTTCTTCTGGACCTGGGATAAAACAGACGAAGAACTGGAAGCAGTATTTACAATGGCTGACGCTCTTCGCTTCATGAGAGAAAACAATATTTCAACAAAAGTTTTTGAAAGCGGCCTTGGCATTTCCATTTTCCGTGATAATTCCACCCGTACCCGTTTCTCTTTCGCATCTGCCTGCAACCTTCTCGGTCTGGAAGTACAGGATCTTGATGAGAAGAAATCTCAGATCGCTCACGGTGAGACTGTAAGAGAAACTGCAAATATGGTTTCCTTCATGGCTGATGTTATCGGTATCCGTGATGATATGTACATCGGCAAAGGTCATGCTTATCAGAAAGAGTTTATGGATGCTGTAACAGAAGGCAATAAAGACGGCATTCTAGAACAGAGACCTACTCTGGTCAATCTGCAGTGCGATGTGGACCATCCTACTCAGTGTATGGCAGATATGCTCCATATCATTCATGAATTCGGCGGTGTGGAGAACTTAAAGGGAAAGAAGCTGGCTATGACATGGGCGTATTCTCCATCCTACGGCAAACCTCTTTCTGTTCCCCAGGGTGTCATCGGTCTTATGACACGTTTCGGAATGGATGTGGTTCTCGCTCATCCGGAAGGCTATGATGTAATGCCTGAAATCGAAGAAATCGCAAAGAAAAATGCGGAAGCATCCGGCGGTTCCTTCACAAAGACAAACAGTATGGAAGAAGCCTTTAAAGACGCTGATATTGTTTATCCAAAGAGCTGGGCTCCTTTTGCAGCCATGGAAAAACGTACCGACCTTTACGGAAACGGTGATTTTGATGGTATTGACAAGCTTGAAAAAGAACTCCTGGCTCAGAATGCAGAGCATAAAGACTGGGCATGTACAGAAAATATGATGAAGCTTACAAAAGATGGAAAAGCACTTTACCTCCACTGCCTGCCGGCTGATATCTCCGGAGTAAGCTGTGAGACCGGCGAAGTGGATGCCAGCGTATTTGACCGCTACCGTATCCCGTTATACAAACAGGCAAGCTTCAAACCATACATTATCGCTGCCATGATTATGCTTTCCAAATTTGAAAATCCACAGGATATTTTAAAGAAGCTTGAAGTAAAAGCAGCACCCAGAATTTTGAAATAAGAAAGACGGAATAAAAATGGGGCTGTGTATTTTACAGCCCCGTTTTTTATCAGGAGGTGCCTTATGTTTAAACGTAAAAGAATTGTAATCGCACTGGGCGGCAATGCACTGGGAGACACTCTTCCGGAGCAGATGATTGCTGTAAAATCCACTGCAAAAGCACTGTGCGATCTCATCGAAGAAGGACATCAGGTTGTTGTAGTCCATGGAAACGGCCCGCAGGTAGGCATGATCAATAATGCCATGTCTGCCCTTTCCCGTGAGGATCACAATCAGCCCAATACTCCTCTCTCCGTCTGTGTCGCCATGAGTCAGGCATATATCGGATATGACCTGCAGAATGCTCTTAGAGAAGAGCTGCGCAAAAGGGGCTTCGTACGGACCCCGGTGGTTACCGTAGTCACACAGGTTCGTGTAGATCCCGATGATCCTGCCTTTGATAATCCCAGCAAACCCATTGGTCATTTTCTTTCTGAGGAAGAAGCCAGACATCAGGCTGCAGCTTACGGACATATCATGAAGGAGGACGCCGGAAGAGGCTACCGCCGCGTTGTGGCTTCTCCCAAACCGGTGGAAATCGTTGAGCTTGACGCCATCAGCAGTCTGGTAGATGCAGGCAAAATTGTCATCTGCTGCGGCGGCGGCGGAATTCCTGTTGTTTTAAAGGAAGATCATTTAAAGGGTGCCTCTGCCGTTATAGATAAGGATTTTGCAAGCTGCCTTCTGGCCAAAAAGCTGGATGCAGATATGCTGATCATCCTTACTGCTGTGGAAAAAGTAGCTGTCAATTTTGGCAAAGAAAACGAAGAATGGCTTGATGAGATGACTATCTCCCAGGCAGAAAAATACATAGAAGAAGGGCAGTTTGCTCCCGGATCCATGCTGCCTAAAATTCAGGCTGCCATAGACTTTGCCGGTTCCGGTCCTGAGCGCTCTGCACTGATCACTCTTCTAGAAAAGGCAAAGGATGGTATCCGCGGCAAAACAGGTACCCGGATCCATCCCTGACATATAAATATTCTTAATTTTTAATTCCGGAAGGCTTATCAGCAGATAACCTTCCGGAAAATTTTTTTATTCTGACGGAACATCCACATCTTCCAGTTCTCTTTCATCTGACAGAGTACATACTGCCAGATCCTCCTGATGGGCCATTAATACTCTTTTGCCGCCCACATCTCCCGTGAGCGAAAACAGCTCCGGATAATATTTTCCCGAAAAGATGCAGGGATTCCCGTACACTCCGTTCCATGACATACAGCCGATCCCTTTTTCGCCTGCGGCATAGATATCCAGCAGATCCAGAATACTCTCCTTTTTCAGCCAGGGCTGGTCACACACCGCAAAAAGGCATGCATCTGCTTCTTTTGCCTGTGAAAGCCCCAGTATAAGGGAATGGGAAATCCCTTTATCCGGTTCTTCGTTACGGATTGCCGCAGCTCCATATCGGCCACAGGCCTCTTCTACCATATCAAATCTTGTAACCACAAAAAAATCCGAGATTTCATAACCGGATTTTTTCTGTCTTTTGTATTCATTTTTTATGCTGCCAAAAGTGTTTAGAGTTCGCTCATACATGGGAACTCCTTCAATGGGATGCAGCAGCTTGTTTTTTCCAAAGCGGCGGCTTTTCCCCGCCGCCAGAATCACAATGGCAATTTTCATAATTTTCTATGAATGCTCCTTCAGACTTCCGTAAACAGCTATCTGCTGCTGTTCCTTCAGCCCCTGTACGATTTCTTCTGCCGG
The DNA here is from genome assembly GCA_034118545.1 of Blautia sp. Taxonomy (GTDB): domain Bacteria; phylum Bacillota; class Clostridia; order Lachnospirales; family Lachnospiraceae; genus Blautia_A. The sequence goes on along the minus strand of JAXFBD010000112.1, from coordinate 16,530 downwards.
TTTGCTGTCTCTCAGCACGTCTGCCTTATTCAGATAGACCCTGTATATTCTGTCATCCACGTTTTTCTGAAGTCCACAGATAGAGGAAGCGATTTTTATCACATCCTCCGGTGTAATGGGCGCATCCAGGTTCTTCTTCAGGAAAGCCGCCGTACGCTCCACCCTGTGTGCCGTTTCTTTTATGGGCTTGCCCAGGCAATCCAGTCCGACCACACTGATCACAATATCAGCAATAGGCGGAATGACCGGTTCCCATTTCTCCGGCACCTTAATGGGCAGCTGCCTGGAACCGTCTGCTTCCACCAGAAGCACATCGCAGAGTGATTTCAGCTGTTCAAGTTCTTCCTCTGTGGGAGAACACAGCTTTCCTGTTTCCTTATTTCTTCTTGTGGACACCACATAACCATACTGATCAAGGGCCTGTGTGATGGCCGGTATATCCCCGCACAAAGCAAAAGGGCGATCAGGCTCAAAAGCCATATGGGTTGTAGTTGTCACAATCACTCTCTTCTTCTCTTCTTTCAGTTCCTTTGCCAGACGGAAGATCAGACTTGTCTTGCCTCCGCCCCCAACTACAGCAATCACAGGATATCTTTCCACATCCAATTGCAGATAATCTTTGTATTTTTGAAACTCTATCACGGAAGTACTCCTTTACTCATAACAATCTCAACTACGCTCCCGGAAATACACCGTGCTTTGTCTGATATTGTATAACAATTTTCTTTTTCTTCTAATCTCGGATCAATATCCGCTATCTTCATTCCCAGAGATACATTATACCCGTCACGGATCAGTCCACGCAGAACGCCCGGTATGGAAGCTTTTACAGGAACCGATCCCACATATGCCAATATCTGATCTTTTTCCACAATATCCGCAATCCCGGATATACTTTTAATGATTCCTGCTGCCGGCGAATGAATCACCCTTTCTTTTGTGTAACCTCCTACCATCCCGGGAATCCCTGTATTGGGAATGGCCTCGCCATCTTCGATAATTGCCCCGAGGGTATGACCTCTCATGGTTTCCACCACAAAATCCACATCCTCACCGGCCACAAATCCCGGCCCCAGTGCGATCGTAAGCGGGGCCATGGCTTTAGACGTACCCAGATTTCTTTTGGCGATAATGGCATCCACCAGAACTGCCGGCGGATGCTTCAGGGCCGTGGCTCCCACAGGATCCACCAGCAGAGGAATTTCCCCGGCTTCCCATATTTTCTCACACTGGCTGTAATCATGTATCTTCTGGCAGAGTACTCCTTCCACAAAAGCTTCTCCGTCATATACAGCTTCCGAAAAAGAAACCATCCTTCGTATGGAGCTGGGCTTCTCTGATTCAAGAATCAGTACACGATAACCACAGCGGTACAGACGGTGAACCACCCCGCTGGCCAGATCACCGCCTCCCCGCACCATGATAATGTTGTTCGTCATTTTATTTCTCCAGTTGTTCCTTATTTACTTTCTCTACCGCATTTACAATGTTCTGATAACCGGTACAGCGGCAGAGATTTCCGGACATCTGCTTGCGGATCTCGTCTCTGGTAAGAGGAATCCCCTTCTCCAGCAGCACTGTGGCTGACATGAGAAATCCAGGTGTGCAGAACCCGCACTGCACCGCACCTTCCTCAATAAATGCCTCCTGGATGCGGCTTAGCTGTCCATCCTTTTCAAGACCTTCCAGAGTGCGGATATTTTTGCCGTTGGCCCAGACCGCCAGATAAATACAGGAATCGATGGTTTCTCCGTCTATGATAACGGTACATGCACCGCATTCTCCCACCTCACAGCCCTTTTTTACAGAGGTAAGGCCCAGGCGGTTTCTCAGCATATCCAGCAGGGATTCTCTCACATCCACGTACTCTGCAATTTCATTTCCGTTGACTGTGCATTCTACCAAAACCATTTGTTTTTTCATTTTATGCCACCTCCTGCCGCATGAATGGTTTGCTCCAGAGCTCTTCTGGCAATTTCGCCCCCGATACGGATCCGGAAATCCTTTGACGCTCTCCATGAATCCCTGGGATTGATCTCTGTCCGCACAAGCTGTTCTGCCTTATCAAGAAGTCCGTCTCCTATGGGTTCGCCGGACAGCAGCTGTTCTGTCTTTGTACACCGGAAGGGAACAGGTGCCGCCACTCCAAAGGTAATACGCACATCTTCCAGAATATTATTCTGCAGGTTTATTTTGCTTACTACGCTGCAGCTTAAAGTGGCAATATCCATGGCATTTCGCATGGAATACTTTATATAGTGGCCCTTATAACCGTCATATTCCCGGAAAGGAATGATAACATGAGTAAGAATTTCCGCTGGTCTTAAATCCACTTTTCCGGGACCCAGATAAAAATCCTGCACCGGTACCATGCGGATCCCATCCGGTCCGGCAATTCTCAGAATGCCGTTCAGGGAAAAGACAGTGGGCGCGCTGTCTGCACTGACAGCACCGTTACAGATATTCCCGCCGATCGTTCCTATATTCCGGATCTGAGGACCGCCCACCAGGTCTACCGCTTCCCCAAGAACAGGGATCCATTTGCGGATGACCGGATCTGCCGTAATATGTGAAAAAACAGTCCCGGCGCCTATATAAATATCCCCGTTTTCCTTTCTCTCAATACCGGAAAGCTCTTTTATATTGCGGATAGACAGAAGAGAGGTTCCCGCAAACTTTCCTTCACGAATCTTTATGAGAACATCACTCCCCCCGCAGATAATGCGCACCTGTGGATGTTCTGTCATACATTTAACAGCCTCTTCTATTGTAGAAGCCTCATAATATTTCTCAATATCATACATGCCCAAGCCCCCCTTTCCTATATGAGACCGGCTTTTTCAAATCCCTCTGTAAGCCTCTGGGGCGTAAGGGGAATCTGATTAAAAGCAACACCGGTGGCGCAAAGCACTGCATTGCGAATGGCCGGTGCCACAGGGATTACCGGCGGTTCTCCCAATGCTTTATTTCCATATGGACCCATGGGATCATTTAATTCCACAAATTCCGCTTCAATATCCGGTGTATCCATAGTTGTCATCAGCTTATAATCCAGAAGCGTTCCGTTTAACGGACGTCCTGTTTTTTCATCCATGAGAAGCTGCTCTGAAAGACCATAACCCATACCCATGGACATGCCCCCATGTACCTGCATCCGGGCAAGCTGCGGATTCAAAAGCCTGCCGCTGTCATGAACATTAATAATATCCAGTATTCTGATCTTGCCCAGCTTCATATCCACTTCCAGATCCACAAAGCAGCAGCCTGTTGACAATGTATTTTTCTTTACCTGCGTAGATACCTCTGCCGTAATAACACTGGAATTTGTCAGACTGTAATAGCTCTCCAGGGCCAGCTCTCCCAGGGTAAGAACACTTTCTTCCTCAGCAAAAATGCATCTTCCCTTTAAAGTAAGCTCCCGTTTCTCCTCCGGCATCAGAGTTTGTGCATAGGCAAGGATTTTATCCCTGAGAAGCTCTGCACACTGTTTCACAGCAGTTCCTGTCACAAAGGACTGCCTGGATGCATATGCTCCTGTATCAAAGGGAGTCTCATCCGTATCCTGTACGGATTTAATATGAATATCTTCAATATCCAGTCCCAGCGTTTCTGCAGCCATCTGACAGAATACCGTATCTGCACCCTGTCCGATTTCCGTTGCACCTACGGAAAGCTGCACACTTCCATCCTGGTTCAGACTCATTCTGGCACCTGCGATCTCCTGGGAAATAGGCCATACACCGGTTTTATAACAAAACAGAGCCATTCCCACACCCCGGCGGATATTTCCTGTCTGACCGGCATAAGCTTCCCGTTTTTCTTTCCATTTTATATATTCTGCCCCCTTCTGAAGGCATTCCATAATTCCGTTTGTGTTGGCGGCAATGGGTTTCAGATAGGGATCCTCATAATATCCCTCGATCAGATTTTTCTTACGGAATTCCAGCGGATCCATATGGATGGCATATGCCAGATCCTCCATCAGACATTCCATGGCAAAACCTGCCTGGGGAATTCCATATGCTCTCATTGCACCTGCCACCGGGGTATTTGTATAGACTGTATAAGCCTCCCCCCGGATATTGGGACAGTTATACTGAAGTCGCCATGCAGTAAGACCATTGGCAGCAATGGCATGGCCGTGAGATGCATATGCCCCCTGATTGGAGACTGCCACCATATCCTTTGCAACCAGAAATCCCTCTTTATCCACGCCTGCAGTCATTTCATATGTAATGGAATGGCGGCTTCTTGTGTTGCAGAAAGTCTCTTCTCTTGAAACATCCAGCTTGACCGGTCTTCCGCCCACAGCCATGGTCAGAAATGCATTCAGCGGTTCATAAAGCACATCCTGCTTATTGCCGAAACCGCCTCCGATATATGGCTTGATCACTCGTATCTGGCCCCAGGGGATTCCCAGTGCCTGGCCGATCACGCGGCGGACAATATGAGGAATCTGGGTGGAGGTGACCACCACAACTCTTCCGTTCTCCATATAAGCATAAGATATGGGATTTTCAATATGACAGTGCTGAACGATCTGGGTCTTGTAGGATCGTCTGATAACCGTATCTGCATCCTTTAACCCCTGGTCAACATCTCCGATAAAATAATTGGAACGTGCCAGGATATTGTCCTTTTTCTCATAATGTACAGGCGGGTTTGTACCCCGCATGGATTTTACAGGATCGATCTCCACCGGATATTCTTCATATGTGACCTTTATAAGACGCAGTGCCTTTGCTGCTGTAACCTCATCCACAGCTACCACAGCGGCAATATCATCTCCATAATACCGTACACGTCCTGTGAGAAGATTTCTGTCTGCCACATCCTGATGTGCCAGCTCCACAGACCATGGGTGCCCGGGGGTGGGATAACAGTGCGCAGGCACATCCTTAAAGGTTACCACCTTCACCACGCCCTCCAGACTCTCTGCCTCGCTGGTGTCAATGGATGTGACGATTCCGTTACCAATCTGTGCATGATACACTTTTGCCACAAGACATCCCCGTGGAACCATATCGTCTGTGAATTTAGCTCTTCCTGTTACTTTGTCATAAGCGTCTACACGCTTTACATTTTTCCCTATCATAACTCCACCTTCTTCCTGTATAATGCCTTTTGGATCTGCTGCTTTTCCGGTGATATTTATACTTTCATCATACCTGCAATATGAGAGAAGCCGGACAAACCCCCGAGTACGTGTCCCCCTCAGGATTTAAATCCGGCTCCGAACCATGCTTCTTTCGATATTTAATTCCGTTTAGTTTCTCTGAATCATTTTCGATAAGGTGTATTGGTAACGGGAAGGGTCCTGCGGAATTCTCCGTCACGTCTGTAATATGCTCCCGCAATGGCCGGTGCGGTGGGAATCGAGGTAATCTCTCCGATGCCAATGGCTCCCCTTGCCACATTCAGCCCCTCTTTTTCCACAATAATACTGGTAATCTCCGGTATTGTATTTGCTTTTGGTAACCCTAGTGTACCATACTTTGCGGTAGGCTTGCAATCAGTTATTGGATATTTTTCCGTAAGAGCATATCCCATTGACATTACAACGCCGCCTTCAATCTGTCCTTCCACAGATAAAGGATTTACCGCCTTTCCAACATCATGGGCAGCTGCGATTTCTTTTATGGTTCCATCTTCGTTCAGAATACATACCTGAGTGGCAAATCCATACGCCACATGAGACACAGGATTTTTCACATCGCTGCCCATGGCGTCTGTTTTTGCAAGATATTCCCCGTAATACTCTCTGCCTTCCAGTTCTGACAGCGTATGCTCCTTCAGATCTTTTTTCAGCTCCTGGCATGCACGGCGGGCAGCTTCTCCTGTAACAAGAGTCTGCCTGGAACCGGATGTGGTTCCGGAATCCGGAGCCGATACCGTATTTGAAAATACATATACGATCTGCTCTCTGGAAAGCCTAAGCTCCTCAGCCAGAAACTGTACAAGCACCGTTCCGATTCCCTGGCCGATACAGGATGCTCCGGCATGAATCTGTACTTTATTATCTCTGACTATGAGACGGCATCTGCCCCAGTCCGGCAGGCCTACGCCAACGCCTGCATTTTTCATGGCACAGGCGATCCCTGCATCCGGGCTGGATTCAAAAATATCTTTTACGGCCTCCAGCGTCTCTGCCAGTCCCGTGGAAGCATCCACGATCTGCCCGTTGGGAAGCTCCTGTCCGGGACGAATGGCGTTGCGGTAGCGGATCTCCCACGGAGAAATACCCACAACTTTCGCCATTTTTGTCAGTAGCATTTCCATGCCGAAGCAGGTCTGTGTCACACCAAAGCCGCGGAAAGCACCTGCGGGCGGATTATTGGTATAGTATGCCTTGCCGTCCACGTCAAAGTTCTGATAATTGTATGGACCGGAGGCATGGGTGCATGCGCGCTGCAGCACAGGCCCACCAAGGGAAGCATAAGCACCTGTATCTGAGATAACTTCCGCTTTAACTCCCTGAATAATGCCCTCTTCATTACATCCGATGGTAAACTTCATATCCATGGGATGACGCTTTGGATGTATCAGAATGCTTTCCCTGCGGGTCAGCTTCACTTTTACGGGACGTCCGGTAAGGTATGCGATCAGTGCCGCATGGTGCTGTACTGTCACATCCTCTTTACCGCCGAAACCGCCGCCCACCAGCATATTGCGGACTTTAACCTTTTCCGGCGGAAGGCCCAGCATCTTCATCGTCTCCTGTTGTGTATCATAAGTACCCTGATCTGTGGTATATAACTGTACACCGCCTTCCCCGTCCGGTTCTGCCACTGCACATTCCGGTTCAAGGAATGCATGCTCTGTCCATGGGGTGGAAAAGCTTTCTGTCAATACATATTTAGAATTTTCAATGGCTTTGTCTGCATCACCGCGGCTTACATGCCAGTGTGCCAGCAGATTATCCTTCTCTCCTTCATGAACCCGGGGCGCCCCCTCCTTCATAGCCTCATAAGGATCACGGATGATTTCAAGCTCCTCGTATTCAACCTCGACAAGTTCCTTTGCCTGCCGCAGAACATCCTGTGAAACCGCCGCCACAAGTGCAATAGCATCTCCCAGATAATGGGTGGTCTTACCCACAGGAATAAGGGCATCCCAGTCCTTTTTCAGATGTCCCACCTTCACATCACCGGGGATATCCTCAGCAGTAAATACTCCAACCACTCCCGGAAGGGCCTTTGCCTTTTCTGTATGAATGGCAAGAACTCTTGCCCTGGGATAGGCAGATCGAACTGCACTTCCGTAAATCATTCCTTCCAGATAAATATCATCGGGATATTTACCGGTTCCCAGAACCTTTTCCCTTACATCCAGCCGGGGAACTCTCTCACCGAATTTCCAGGAGTATTCTTTTTCCTCAGGAAGTCCTTCTCTTTTATAACGCGCCGCCAGAAGAATTCCGTCAATGATTTTTTTGTAGCCGGTACATCGACATACATTGTTTTTAATGGCATCTGCAGCCTGGGCACGGGTAGGCTCCGGATTTTTATCTAGAAGTGCCTTTGCGGAAATCACCATGCCGGGGATGCAGAAGCCGCACTGAACGGCTCCCGCTTCCCCAAAAGCACGGACGAAGATTTCCTTCTCTCTTTCATCCAGTCCTTCAACAGTTACAACATGCTTTCCTTCCAGCCGGGAAAGCTTCGGCACACAGGCTTTTGTCGCCTTGCCGTCAATGAGCACATGACAGGTCCCGCATGCCCCCTCACTGCAGCCGTCTTTTACGGAAGTTAGATGGCAGACATCTCTTAGAAAAGGCAAAAGCTTCTGATCCTGCTCTGCTTCATACTGCTTTCCATTTACATAAAAGCTATACATTCTTTATGAATCCTCCATAGTCTATTTCAAAAGATATGCATAATCGTCTATCACTGCACAGATCAGCTGACGCAGACCGGCAAACAGCGGATCGGAAGGATCATCTGCCTTAGACACGGAAACTGTGCCGGCAAAGCGTACTTTACATTTCTTTTCTGCTGCATCAAGAACGGCAAAGCCATCATTGGTGCTGTCTTCCATATCTGCTTCTGTGGCAAAAAGAGTGAATTTATCTTTATAAGGTGCACTTGAATAAGGACAGAAGCTCTTGCAGTTTCCGCATTCATTACACATATAATCCACGTGAACGATCTGATGCATTTCCATTCCCGGAACCTTCACGGAAATATTCGCTCTGTTAGGACATACATCCACACAGTTCTCACAGACTTTGCTGCAGCTTAAACATCTCTGTTCCTCTGTCTGCACATCACAGCTGTGGATCAGTGTTCCCTTCTTCTGATAACAGGTATTTTCATCTGTAATCAATCCGCTGTCTTTTACGATCTCTCTTCCCAGAATGGCTTTAACTGCAATCTGGGCATCACGGATGGCTTCCACGATGGTTGCTGCTCCGCCTGCTCCGTCTCCGACTGCATAGATACCGTCTATGCTGGTCTCCATAGTCTTTGGATCAAGTATGGCTTTTCCACGCTCATTTACTGCAATGCCATTGTCCTTGTAGTACTGGGTCATAACCTTTTCGCCCACAGCCACGATCACGGTGTCAGCCGGTACCTCTTCCATTTCTTCTGTCTCTGTAACACCGGCACGTCCGGAAGCATCCATCTGTCCCAGTTCCATTTTATGACAGAGAAGCTTACCATCCTTCAGACTGACAGGTGCAAGCAGCTCCTTAAATTCGATGCCCTCTTCCAGAACCTCCAGCAGTTCATCCTCTGCAGCCGGCATATAGCGTTTTGTTCTGCGGTATACCAGATAAACATGTTCCACTCCTGCCGTTCTTTTTGCTGCACGGGCAGTATCCATGGCTGTGTTTCCACCGCCGACTACGACAACATTTTTACCTATGTCAAGTTTGCCTTCTGTTTTCTTGAAATCACGCAGGAACTGAAGTGCATTGACGGTCGTTCCCTCTGACAGCTTCAGGCTTCCGGGGATTCCTGCGCCAAGAGCAAGGATCACAGCATCATACCCAACCTGTTTCAGCTGAGCAACTGATGTGATTTCCGAACCGGTATAAATGTGAACTCCCATTTTTTCAATAAAGGAGATATCTTTATCAATGGATTCCGAAGGGATTCTGAATGAAGGTATCACATGGCGGATCACGCCGCCAAGCTTATCTTCTTTTTCAAAAAGTGTAACATCTGTTCCTTCTCTTGCAAGGAAATATGCCGCTGCGATTCCTGCCGGACCACCGCCCACAATAGCCACACGTCTGCCGTTTGGAGCAGTCTGCTTTACATCTTTTATGATCTCGTCATAGGCTTTTTCCGCTGCCAGAAGCTTTGTTCCCCGGATATCCACCGGCTCTTCATAAAAGTTTCTGGTGCATTTTGTCATACAGTTATGTGCACATAAGGTTCCGGTAATAAACGGAAGTGCATTTTTCTCTAAAATAACCTTCAGTGCTTCTGCGTATTTTCCTTCGCCTGTCAGCTGTATGTACTGAGGAATATCCTGATGGATGGGGCATCCCTGATTACATGGGGCGAAGAAGCAGTCCAGAAGGGGAACCTCCTGTCTGATCTTACGGCTTGGAACGGGCTTGATATTCTTTACGTGATGGCTGTCTGTTTTTGCAGAAAGAGCAAGAGCGTTAAGTGCCTCCACATCGATACCTGTCCATTCTTTCTTTCCGGCTTTGTCAAGTTTTTCCGCGATCTGGGAAAATCTCTGATAGCCGCCCGGCTTCAGCAGTGTGGTGGCTACAGTCACCGGCCAGATTCCGCAGTCAACAATCTTATCCATATTAAAGTAGTCCGCACCGCCTGAATAAGCAATACGCAGCTTGCCGTCAAATTCTTCGGAAAGCTTTGCCGCAAGAGAAATGGAAAGCGGGAACAGGGATTTTCCGGACATATACATTTCTTCGCTGGGCAGCTCTCCCCTTGTAACATCCACCGGGAAGGTGGTGGTGATCTTTACGCCAAATTCAAGATTCAGTTCCCGGGACAGGTCCATCAGACGGCGGAACATGGGAATGGCATCCTCATACTGGAGGTCATCCAGGAAATGGAAATCACCGAATACCATATAGTCATATCCCATATCATCCAGGGTCTTTCTTGCAAAATTATATCCCAGAAGGGTGGGGTTGCATTTAATAAACGTATTCATCTTCTTTTCTTTGAAAAGATGATTTGCTATACTTTCGATTTCCTGAGGAGGACATCCGTGAAGAGTGGAAATGGTGGCGGAATTGCAGATCTGTGAAGGAATCGCCTCAATGTCCTCTCTGGTAATCTTTTCAAATCTGTCCACATGATCCAGCAGCCACTGACGGCATTCATTAAAGATTTCCGTATCCTTTGCATCCTTCATAGACTCAATAAATCCGTCAATTTTCGGCTCTTTGATTCCCGCCAGGTCGTAACCCACAGAAATATTAAACTGGAATCCGTCTGTTTCTCCCAGTCCGAACTCCTTTGCCATTACATGAAGCACAAACCATGCCTTAATATATTCTCCCATGGCCTCAGGTACATAAAGCTCTGTGGACCATTCGCAGTTGTAGCACTCATCATCTGCAAGGATACAGGGCTTGTTTACGCAGGCAGCCAGCTCTGCCCCGTCCATTTTCTGTACCGTTTTCAGCTCGAAAAATCTTGCTCCTGCATAATATGAGGCGATAATATTCTGGGCAAGCTGTGTATGAGGGCCTGCTGCCGGTCCGATTGGTGTCTCCAGGCCCCTATCAAAAATATGAAGCTTACCGGACGGGTCTGCAATATAAGGGCGATGTACGCCAAAAACAGTACCTTTTGTTTTTTTCTCTTCAAGAACCCAGTTCATGAGCTGTCCAAAAGGCATACAAGTCATAATATCACTCATAGTTATTTTCTCCTTTCCTTAGGGGAATTTATTTACTGCTGTTAATATCATCAGCAAGTTCTTTGGCAGCCTGTCTGCAGTCTGCCATGATCTTTTCTGAATCACATGCAAGAATCTCCCAGTCTTTCATCAGAACCTTGCCGTTGCAGACCGTTGTCTTGACACTGTAGCCATTTGTGCCAAACAACAGATGACTGTTGATATTGTCTTTATGAAGCGGTGTCAGAGGATCGTAATTCATGACGATCACATCTCCGGCTGCACCCGGCTCCAGAACACCCAGTTTCTTTTTGAAATAACGGTTGGCAATCTTTGCATTGCCCTCAAAAAGCATCCTGGGAATTTCGCCCCATGCGGCATTTGGATTGCACAGATGATGCTTGTGCAGGATATTGGCAACCTTCCAGGATTCGATCAGGTCGTGCGTGTATCCGTCCGTTCCAAGACCAACCAGGATTCCTTTGTGGACCATGTCCATCGTTGGCGGACATCCGCAGGCATTACCCATATTGGATTCCGGATTGTGGACTACCATGGTATCTGTCTCCCGGATCAGATCCATCTCAAAATCATTCACGTAAATACAATGAGCGAGAAGTGTCTTTGGTCCCAGGATATCCCAGTCATAAAGACGGTTCACGATACGTTTTCCATGATGCTTCAGACAGTGGTGAAGATCATAGATACCCTCGGCAACATGGATGTGGCATCCGACGCCTTCCGGTTTCATTTCCCTGCAGAATTCCATGGTTTCATCCGAAAGGGTAAAGGAGGCATGCATACCCATCATTCCGGCTATCATATCACTGTCATCTGCCAGAGCATGCTTAATGAAATCAACATTTTCCTTCACGGCTTCCTTTGATTTCTCCTCGCCGTCACGATCGGAGATTTCATAACAGAGGCAGGTGCGGATACCCAGATCCTTTGCTGCTTCTTCAATGGCATTAAGAGATCCGCTGATATGTCCGTAGCTTGCATGATGGTCAAATACTGTGGTCACTCCATTGCGGATACAGTCGATATATGTTGCATAGGCAGACAATTTCGTCTGTTCCAGTGTAAGATGACGGTCAATGGTCCACCACATCCCATCCAGGATATCCAGGAAGCCCTGCGGGTTATAACCTTTAATGCTTAAGCCGCGGGCAAAAGCACTGTAGATATGCTCATGTGCGTTAATCAGCGCAGGCATGATCAGACCGCCGCCTGCATCAATATATTCTGCACCGGGATATGCGTTCTTTACCTCCTGATTGTCACCTACCATCACAATAGTATTTCCATCAATGGCAACTGCTCCGTTTTCATAAAAAGTATTGGATTCATCTCTTGTAACCAATCTTCCGTTTCCAATTATCAGCATAAGATTACCTCCTTTTTATTGTAAAATTTGCATAACTTTTTGATTGTTTTTTTCAGATCTTTAGATATTAATACTTGTAGTATAGCACAAATTCTCTTTGGCATCAACTAAATTGGAGCAAAATAAATTTGGCATTCAAAAATTTTTTTAGGCGTCAAATAAAAAAGAAGGAAACATCGGCAATGCCTTTGAACTGCCCTGTTCCCTTCTTTTTTATTCATTTTATGTTCAAATAATACTATATTTTTCTGTAAAAGGCAAGGCAATTCCTGCCTTCCGGCTGCTCATCCTTTGACAGTCCGATCACATAGCCTTCCCCGTTCTTCACATGCCACCGGTAAAAAGAATCTTCCTCACCTGTGAGATTTTCCATGATATTCATGATCGTTCCGCCGTGAATGACCAGTGCGGCTCTTTTTATTTCATTGGCAAAGCAGTGCTCTAAAACCTTCTGAAATCCCAGAAGATTTCTCGTTCTGAACTCTTCTCTGCTCTCCCCTCCCGGAAACGGCAGCGTCCCGTTGCTGTCGATCCATTTCTGATATGCTTCATTTCCGTCAAGCTCCTGATAATTTTTGTTTTCAAATTCTCCGAAATCGCATTCTGCCAGTTCTTCCACCACTTTTAGCGGACATCCCGGAAAAATGATTTCTGCGCTCTGACGGCATCGCAGCATGGGACTTACATATACAAGCTGTGGTATCTCCCCGGAATGTCCGGAAAGCATTTGTTTCCCTTCATCTGAAAGAGGCTCATCTGTGCCCCTCCCGATATAGCGGCTTAATTTGTTTCCGGCAGTCATACCGTGGCGGACAAGAAGCAATTCAAGCATCCCTGATCACCGTCCCGATTCCGCATACAACACGGGTCACCTTTTTTGCACCGGACGCCAGCTCTGTACACACACGTCCTACTGCTTCTCTGTACTTCCGCTCAAAGGCATCCACCGGCACAACGCCGTATCCAACCTCCTGGCAGACCAGCACCAGATCAGGGTTTTCTTCCAGCAGAAGCCCGGCAAGGTGAGATACCTCCCGTCCGGCAGCAAGCTCCTTTTTAATATACTCCTGAAAATCCAGTACTCCCTGTGCGCTTTTCAGATCCTCCTCCGCTGCCTTTTTGCCATTAACCCAGCTTTCAACCTGAGGATAATGATCCTTTGCGTAAGCGGTTTTTCCCTGAAAGGCACCTCCGATTATCATATCCATAATTATTCTACCTCACATAATTCCTGTAATAACAGCCGTTACCACCAGTACAGCAGCTTCACAGGTACACAAAAAGAAGCCGGCAAGATCTCCCGTGGTACCTCCGAAATATTTCATAGCCATATGCCTGTAATATGCAAAAACAAGAAGAGCCGAAGCAAAAGCTGCCCCACCCGTCAGCGGCGAGCAGAAAAGGAGAAAGGCCAGGAGCAGCAGCAGATAGATTATAAGTACCGTGCGGACCCGGACCTCCTGCGCACTTCTGGAAAACTCTGCCACCGTTCCGTCTTCCCTTGCCTTTGGAATGGTAACCACACCTATTCCGGACAGACAACGTGAAACCATAAATCCTGCTGACACTACCAGAATTGCTTTGGGATCATTCCATATCTGATTATATGCTCCGAATTCTGCAAGAAAGAACACGCAGGCTGTGATCACTGCAAAGGCTCCTGCATTGGAGTCTTTCAGAATTTCCAGTCGGCGGCTTCTTTCCTGCCAGGAGCTCATGGCATCGGCAGTGTCAAGCAGACCGTCCACATGAATCCCTCCCGTAACCAGAACCGGAATGATAACCAGAATGGCACACACAAATACACTGTTCATGGAAAACATGTTTCCAAGACAGGCTGCTGCACATGTCAGTCCCCCGATCACCAGACCGATAAATGGGAAAAAGCAGAACATATACTGCATATTTTTCTTTGTCCACTCCGCCTGGGGCATGGGAATCTTGGAAAACATGGAAAAGACGATTTTGAAGCTGTTCCACAGACTATTCATCCTTTTTTCCCCCTTTATGAAAAACAGGTATTCCGTACACCACCTCTGTCACCTCATCTGCCATTTCTGCCATCTCCTGATTAATACATCCCAGATAATCCAGATAGGTTTCCATTTCTTTATCATAAGAAGCCGATGCGGAAAAGATTTCATTTGTAACAACCACCAGATGGCGCGCTTTTTCGCGAATTGTAAGAATTCCCTTAAGAATCTCTTCCACAGTCCGCTCTCCTGCTCCGTCGGGCTGAAACATTTCATTTGCTGTAAGATTTGACATACACTCCAGCAAAACCACGCTGTCCGGCTCCAGCTCAAGATTTTTCAGGCCGGTGTAGCATTCTTTTGTGGTAAAGCCCTTTCCCTCCCGCATCTTACGGTGTCTGGCAATACGCCTGTGACTTTCCTCATCAAAAGGAAACATGGTTGCAATATAAATCCGGGAACCATCGCCGAACTGCATCACACGGTTCTCCGCGTAAGCTGATTTTCCGCTTCCGCTTCCTCCGGTCACTAAAACCATCATATTATTTCAGCTCCTCATACTGATCCATGTTAATGTCTCCAAAAGTACTCATTGTATCGTATATTTTTGCCGCCATATCCAGAAGAGGGAATGCGGCAATGGCTCCTGTGCCCTCTCCCAGACACATTTCCCCATGAAGAATGGCTTTCTTTCCCAGATGTTCAAGAATCTGATGGGCCGCCGGTTCCTTCGAAACATGGGAAGCCAGTATATAATCAGATACCTGCGGACAGAGCCTGATTGCTATCAGAGCGGATACACAGGAAATAAATCCATCCATGACTACAGGAATACCGCAGGCAGCTCCGCCCAGAAAAACGCCTGCCATGCCTGCAATATCAAAGCCTCCGACTTTACTGAGCACATCCAGCGCATCCTCCGGATCCGGATTATGAAGGGAAATGGCTTTTTTGATGGCATTTATCTTCCGCTGAAGGCCCTCACTTGACAGGCCCGCTCCTCTTCCGGTCATTGTCTCCACCGGAAGGCCCAGAAGCACAGAAGCCACCGCACTGCTGGTGGTCGTGTTTCCGATTCCCATTTCTCCCGTGGCAAGCATCCTGTATCCCTTGTCCCGTAATTCCTCTGCCATGGCAATTCCTGCCTCCACAGCCTGTACAGCCTGGGCCCGTGTCATCGCCGGCTCTTTTGTCATATTTTTGGTGCCATAGGCAACCTTCAGATCAGTGCGTACTTTTGTATCTGTAACCATTCCCACATCCACCGGAAAAACATCTGCACCGCTGCACCGGCACATTACACAGGATGTGGTGATTCCTTTAAGAAAGTTTTCCGCAACAAGAGCAGTGATCTCCTGCCCGCTCTGGGTAACGCCCTCTTCCACTACGCCGTTATCCGCACACATGGCTACAAGGGCTTTTTGTGAAATGTCTACGTTCTGACTGCCTGTAATTCCCGCAATCTGTATTATGGCATCTTCCAGCATTCCAAGGGAATGCAAAGGCTTGGCAATGCTGTCCCAACGTCTCTGGGCGGCATCCATTGCCTGTCTGTTTAATGGTTTGATTTGTGAAACTGTTTCATCCAGTGTCATATGTAACACCTTACCTTCCTTATATCTTACTTTTTATTCGATTTTGTGGTAAACACAAAAAATTTACTGAATACATAATTTAAAACGATCACAATAAACTGTACTGCTGCTTTTCCCAGCATTTCGTGAAGCATAAGCTTTTGAACCAGGAGCCATACACCGCCCAGTTCCACTGCCATTGTGACAAGCCGGGCACTTAAAAACTTCCCAAAAGGCCGGATATGATCTTTCAGACAGCTGCAGTCATCATGAAAAACAAACAGAGAATTTACCACATAGGCAAACAGCAGTGCAAGCCATATAGAAATGAAATTTGCCACATTCAGCGGCACCTTCACAAGTCTGAAAATATAAAAGCTGACCAGATTTACAAGTGTGGTACAGCCCCCGAAAAAAATGTACCGGATCATATCATTTCCATACAGTTTTTTAATCCACACGCTCATTGGACCACCCTTTCTGTCCGGTTTTTGTATACCTTGATACAATAAAACGGGGCCTGTGCTTTACTTCATCATATATTTTTGCAATATAATATCCTATAATGCCAAGACTGACCATCACAGCACTTCCGATAAACAAAAGAACGATCAGGATCGTTGTATAGCCTTCCACTGCATGGCCTGCAAAATACTGAACAAAAGAATACACTCCCAGGATAAAGGAACATACCAGGCACAAAAGCCCTGCTATTGTCACAAACTGAAGGGGCAGGGTGGTAAAGGATACAATATTGGTAAAG